>LUQO01000030.1 GCA_001627865.1 SAR324 cluster bacterium REDSEA-S27_B3 | reverse complement strand
TCACATTTGTGGATGGTATAATTCATCCACTGCAACTACAGTTGATAAAAAGATATTTATTGACGGAGATATTGTGGCTTCTGACAATAATTCGCATTCCGGAAGAAATCTTGGTACCACTAATACTAGGTATGGTTACATAGGTTGGGGTTCTGAAGCTGACACTTTTGATGGAAATGATTATGATAATCACCATCAGGGTGATTTTATGATAGGTAAAATTGATGACGTAAGAATCTATAGCCGCGCACTTAGTGATGATGAAATTTCTGCTCTATATTTAAGAGAAAAACCATAGAATATTAAATTCAAATAGCTTCTTCTTCCATTATTTTCTTTTTTGCGCTTACTATGAAAGAAGCCCCCGACCTTGTTGATCTGATCATTTCCGTGTACTGAAGAAAAAATAATTTTAAGTTAAAGCATTTAAGCGAAATTGAAAAATAAGTCTCACACTCCTCTTGTTAACTACCACTCCCACACTTATCGTTGCAAACACGCAACTGGTGAAGTAGTTGAATTTGTAAATGCCGCATCTGAAGCGGGTTTAGAAATTTTCGGGGTCTCGGATCACGCTGCATTCCCTGATGATCGCTGGCCTGATGTGCGAATGCGATATGAAGAGTTAGACGATTACGTAGAAGCAGTGCGTGCTGCGCAGCGTTCAGTTCCTCAAGTACAGGTTTTGCTGGGTATGGAATGCGAGTATGTTCCGGAATTTAAGAATTACCTGCAAGATGAGCTGCTGGGCAAACGCCAGTTCGACTATTTGATCGGGGCAGGACATTACACTCCACATAAGGGAGATTGGCTAAGTTCGTTTACCGAACTGAATTGTAAACCGCATTTGAAGTCCTACACTGAGCATTTGTGCCAGATGATGGAATCCAAACTGTTTGCATTCATCGCTCATCCGGACATATTTGGCTGCACCAACTTTGAATGGAACGCTTATTTAAACGCATGTTCCCGTGAAATACTCAGAACTGCCGAGGAAACTCAAACCCCGCTTGAGATTAACGGTAATGGACTGCGCAAAAAATACCTGAAAAATTCAGACGGCTTTCGTCCTCCTTATCCATGGCGTCCGTTTTGGGAACTTGCCTCAGAATTCAACATCAAGGTGGTCTGCAATTCTGACTGTCATTTGCCTAATGAAGTAGTTGCAGGAATATCCGAAAACCTGGAGCTGGCCAATACCCTGCGATTAGAGCTGGCGGATTTGTCTCATCTCTCGCCAGGATAATCAACATTCCGACCCAAGTATCATTCAGGTCATTTTTGCATAATTCACCAGATTCGCCACCGAGTCATTCCCCCCGCACATCAGCAAAACCAGATGATCATCGGGCCCAAACCTGTCTTTGATAGTTTCTGCCGCAGCCAGCGTACACGATGCTGCTAATTCGGGCAGCACCTTCGCGCGTTCAAGAATCAGCTGCTGTGCTTCAATGGCCTGCTTATCACTGACAATCAGCAATTCTTCCAGATGTTCCTGCGCGATGGTCAGGGCATCTTGAGCAACAAATGGCGCGCTAAGTGTTTTCGATATTGAGGTGGGCGTGATGTTGACGACTTTCCCTGCATCCATTGCTGATTTCATTGTGGCAGCCCCTTCTGTTTCCACACCCCAGACACGAACATGCGGTTTCAAGCCCTTGATAGCAACTGTGTTTCCGCTAATCAGTCCGCCGCCGCCGATGCTGATAACAAGGTCAGTGATTTCCGGAAGGTCTTCGAATATTTCCTGCGCGACTGTACCGGCTCCGGCCATCTGATGAAGATTATCAAATGGATGTAATGCTGTGCGGCCCTGCTCAGCCAAATCATTGTATCTATTAAATGCAGTCTGAATATCGGGTGAAAAGTCGATGGTTGCAGAGTACCCCCGAGTTGCCTCTACATAGTTTTTTGGTGTATTCTCTGCCATACAAACTATTATATCGACACCCAACATACGACCGGCATAAGCAACTCCCTGCGCGAAATTCCCGGCACTGATGGCCACTGCACCTTTTTCCAGGGCATCCTTTCCTCTTGCCAGCATCTGATTAAATGCCCCCCGTGGCTTGAACGACCCCGTTTTCTGGAACAGTTCCATCTTCAGATAGACATTCGTCCCCAACCGTTTGCTCAGTGTCTCACTTTTCCATAAGGGCGTCCGCCGTACATATGATGAAATTACTTTCGCTGCTGCTTTCACATCATTGAGTGTTATCATATTTGTTCCTTATATCGTTGAATGTTGCCGAAGTAATGCCGCAATGTTTGCCTTGGCTACCCCTTATTTTTTCCGGTCCTGAAATAATCAACCCAAACTGGAGAAAAGAAAATGAAAAAAATGACATTATCAATAATCGTATTCTTTTTAGTTTGCACTGCTGTAAAGGCAGATAATAGTAATGTAAAGATAAAGCTCTTAAGCGAATCTGAAAATTCTTCCAATAGTAGCACATCCTGGGAAAAATCACTTTCTGGCATTGGCTTTGAGTTATACCATAAATTAAGTCAATCTTCTGAACCAGTATTTAATCAGGAAAAAAGCAGTCAGGAAAAGAGATTGGAAAAAATCTATGAAAAATTACATTCAGACTTTAAAAAAAATCCTACAAAATCTGCAGAACAAGATCTAAAAAAGTTAATAAAGAGATTGAAAAAAGCTAGAGAAAAAAGAAAGCAACAAACAGAAAAGGAAGACAGAGTAAGTCAAACCATAGAAAGTATTGGTTTTATACTGGAAGCAAAAACATTGGGTGGTCAAATTACTTACTCAAACTCTTCAGAAATAACTAATGTTCAAAAGAATATTTTTGAAATAGGCATCAGGATAGCTTGGTAAGCCACTTCTTGAAATGCAGGACGTACTGGTAACAATTCACCAGTTGAAGATG
>LUQO01000003.1 GCA_001627865.1 SAR324 cluster bacterium REDSEA-S27_B3 | reverse complement strand
ATCATCCGGAGTTGCAGGTACTGGAGGTGCTGCATTCAGTACTACATCGAATGTCGAAGGAGCGCCGTCTTCTGAGGTGTGGCCTGACCCTACAGGAATGTTAATGGTGTAAAAATCACTGCTCGGAGGCGTAGGATCCGCAGGAACTGCAGGTACTGGCGGAGCTGCATTCAGAACAACATCGAATGTCGAAGTTGTTCCGCTTTCTTCGGTGTTCACCGGACTGCCACTGATGCTATAGAAAGTGCTGTAGTCCGTTACAGGGTCCGCTGGAATTGCAGGAAATGGTGAATCATACAGAGCAACATCGAATGTCGAAGGAGTGCCGTCTTCTGAGGTGTGTCCTGACCCTACAGGAATGCTAATGGTGTAAAAATCACTGCTGGGTGCAGTTGGAATTTCAGGTGTCTCCGGTGCCTTTACTGCGAATGTACCTGAGTTGGTGAGTGAACTGCCAAAATTCGCGTTACCATTAATATCTAATGAACCCCCGCTTTTAACTTCAACACTGCCGGTAACAGGACCGTCGAAGCCACTCCAGGTGACTGTTGTACCAGTGCCAATTATGTAGTCCAGGGCCAAATTGGTTCCGCATCCTGATTGGATGATGCCCTGGTATTCACCAAAAGTGGATTGTTCAGAAAGATCTCCGTCAGTTGTAGAGACGCACTGGTCTGGTGTAGACTGCAGCACGGAAATCATAGTTCCGCCTGCAATCACTAAAAAAGCAAACAAGTAACGAGGATTCAGAAATTTTTTAATAATGCCCATATTTTGCTGTATAAGCTGAATCTTTTCTGCTTTCCCTATTTACTCCACTACAGAATTCTGAAGTGTGCCGGCCCACTGCATTAAATCTGATGAAAGATTATCTCCAACATTGATAGTGTCTGACCTTACGATTGAGTTGTTATCCACCTGAATGAAAAATACTGCCTGAGGATTGACAGCCTCTGTTGTAGTGTTGTCACTGTCATCCTTGAAATTGTATGGACCGTAAGTTTTGTTGTCACTCAATCCCGGCCCGGACAAAACAAGCTTAAAATTCTGTACATCTATAACATCAATATCCTCAACATAGACAAGATATGTTCCGTCACCGACTTCCTGATTGTCGGTTGCCCAGACCTGCACCTCATTGTCATTAGAAGTACTGCCATCCTCGAGCTGGATTACATCTCCTGTTTCTGTATATTTTTTATGGGCGGCATTACTGTAAATCCAGTAACGCAATCCTCTGGATGTGTTGTCAAATGTTCCTGTCTCCTCCTTGTACGTCCAGTTCGGAAAATAGTATGAGTGAAGGTCCGGATCAAGACCGTCAGTCCAGGTAAGTGTGAAGCACATTGTGCTGTTATCAACACATGCATCATAATTCACAGTACCCATTGTCAGTGTTTTAGACTCTTGATTTACTGACAGGTTCAATTGCAGCTCATTCGAGCCATGATAAAGAGGTATTTGTGTAGCAGTAGAAAATAAAGTTGTGTAAGTAACATTGTCAGATCCTTCAGATTTCATCCAGTTTGAAAGGTCTATAGGCGGCGTAACATCCACAATAGTTGATCCTCCAACCCTTTTTACCTGCATAATGGAAAGCACCTGGGTGATGTTATCTTTTTGTTCGTTTGGTACATTGAGTATCACTGTCCCCCCGGCAACAGCATAAGAACTTGTTCCTACCTGAGAAATAGTCAGGTTATCAAAACTGAACCATTCAATTTCAACCATATTTGGTTCTAATTTTATGTCCAGCAACTCCGCGGGGCTGCTTACAAGAAATGCCTCATTTCCAGGAATAAATCCTTGTAAATCAACATTGTAGCTGTATGTATCATAAGCAACATTTGAAAATACCAAGTTTTTGCTGCTGTTGTCAGTTGCAGTGATGGTAAAGTCTTTAGCTTCTATGATATATCCGGCGGCAGAATTCAGCTTGGCAGTGCCTGTACTGCCGACAATCATACCTGCGCTGCTGCTACTGCTGATTTTGAAGGTGACATCTGAAAAAGATACAGCCCAAAATTCAACTGAAACAGTTTTGGAAGTTGTTTCGGAGTCAATCGAAAAAATGCCTGATACACCAAAACCATCCGGAGTTATAGCTCCTCCGGTCAAGTCATTCAAATTATATTCATTTTGGAAAAAATAGAGACAAAGTTTTATATTGGTGTCCAGCGGTACCACAAATTGCGCGCTGTATGCGGTAGTATCAACCAGAGCCCTGCTGTATTCCAGACCAGTAGTTGCAGTACCTGATTCACAGGGAACGGAGGGCATCAGTACAGCTAAAATAGTTTTGGCTTCACTGCTTGTCATGGTTTCACTGGCAAGATTTGAACGAGCGGCTTTTCGAAGGGACACATCATCAAGGCTGATACTCATGTACGCGTAACCATTGGTTTCCGTTTCAATATCCGCGCAGGAAACAGGAAGTACGATCGTAATAAATACAAAAATAAAGATGTATATATTGCTCAGCCTCATCTTATTTCTTCGATAGAAAATTTTTATTTACAGTTAACGGAAATATTTCCGGCACACTTTTTCTGAAATTTAAATAGATGAAATTGATTATCTTTCATTTTTAATTAATGCAGTTTCACTAATAAATTTCTATCGGTTTGTAAAGGTCATGCTCAGAGTCAGGGTTTTGGATTTTATAGCATCAATAGCGTTTTCCGCGTTACCAAGCATTGCATTTGTCTCTTCAATACGGTCAAGCCACTCGTCATCAAGGGCATTTTCAGCCCGCTGTGCAAATTCATCTATCGGTTTTGCAGGTCCGGGTATGACTCCATCCATGCTTCCTCCCGGCCCCAGGGGAGTAACGGCTGAAGGTAAAAAACCTTCCTTTACCTGTGAATATTTTCCTGCTGAAACAGGTGTTTTAGTATCTGGGGCTTCAACGGAAGCAATCTCACCTAGACCTTTTTTTATTCCTAATTTTGTGATTGGTTCGAGCGGGTTTGGATTCGTCCTGCATTCCCCCTCAGTTCCGCGCACGCCGATCAGTGCGGAAACGGTACGCAGTTCAAATCTCCTTTTTTTAGGACGAAGCTTGGATTTTTCAAGTTTTGCCAGTTTCCCTTTCAGTGTTGCTGCCAATTCTCCGGGGAGTTTTTCTCCCAGTTCTGTTTTCTTTTCAGCGTTGTCCGCCGTTTCATCCTCAGCTCCTGCAGTTTCCGGAAGAGGCTTTACATTGAAGTTCAGCCTGCCGATCAGCAATGCCACGCTGTTGCCCACCTCTGAACTGTCGTCCAACTGGAAGAAGCTGTTGGAATATAATTTAACTTTGTCCTCTCCATCTTTGAGGTAAAGCGAGACGTCGGTATTTCCGCCGGTTTGCAGCCGGTCATTTGCCAAAAGCTGCAGCTTTTCACCAGCCGTTCTTATGATTCGGCTTTTTCCTTCTCTCATTATCTTCACTGTACCCGAATGCAATTCCAGGGTATTCTGTGCTCCCCATGCAGAGGTTTGCAGCAAAAATAAACTCATCCCTGCAGCAAAGGTCAGGGGCATAATTTTCTTCAAATGGATCATTAAGGGCATATTCTATAAAGCTGTTTCAAAATAACCACATATATTGCAGCAAAACTTGATTTTCGCTGTAAGTACGCAATGCATCGTTGGAAGACTGTTTAATTTGTTTTAAATCCGCTCCAAAAATATTTGAACGGTTGTATGCATATTTGCTGTTTACTGTAATTTCATCTTTTTTATTCTTCAAAACCACGTTTGATGCTGGATCAGAATTCTTGTAATTCTGGGTGCTGTTCTGGAAGTTCATGCCAAACACCCATGGTGTCAAGGAAAATGTTACTCCAGCGTTAATATTAGTAGTCTGGTAATCCTTGGTGGGCTCCTTGAATCCAGTTGACTGTGAGTCCACACCTGCCAGGAACCTGAAATCTTCCCAGCGCATTTTACCAGCTATAGATGCCTGGGTCAGTGTACCGTCTTCAGTGTCTGATTTTACTTTATTCTGACTGTCAAACTGCAGCTTTATTGACATAACAGTTGACCGGCCCAGATTGAATTTGCCTGAAGCATTAAGGAACAGGGACAACACATCTTCCCTGAATTCACCTGCTTTTTTGGGGTCAGAAGGATTTGCGTCCTTGACGCTTATCACAGTCTGACCTAAAGCGCTCCTGAAATTCATACCCAGCAGTTTTTTGTGACTGTATTCTGTACTCAGCTGCCGGAACAATATTTCTTCAGCGGCAAGGCTTCGGTTTTGATGACGGTCAAATTTTATGAATCCATTCAATGAAACGTCCGATTCTTCTGAAATGCCAAACGAGTAGGCAGCTGAAAACAGCAATTCGTTTTTTGCCTCACTTGTTTTTGTGTTTCCATCCTGTGCGTGCAGCACATTGTTGCTGTTAGTCTGACCGATCATTATCATCCCCTTTAGAGGAGGAGGCTCAACCTCCTTTTTCCTGACCGGCTCGTAGGTTACAATAAATTCCTTTTCCAGTTGTCCGTTTTTTGTTTGAACAAAAATCTTAAAAAGGTTTTTCCCCTGTTTGAGATAATACGGAACCTCAAATTCTGCCCAGTCTGAATCCTCTGCCACCATTTGGGCGAAGCCGTTGACTTTGACCACCAGGATCGGGCTGAACGTGCTGACCTGAAAACGGAACAATCCTTCAGCAAATCTGGACTTTGCCGGTGATGTGCGAAAAACCAGTATTTCCTCTGAAGTCCCATCAATTTGCTGATTATCAGCGGTTTGTGCATGTGTTGAATTAAAACAAGTAAATAAAATAATTAACCCGAGAATAACACTGGCCCAGACACGCAAATGACGCATAGTTTCCCTAGCCCGCATTAGGTTCAGGGAAAAATCTCCTTGTTCGTTCTTTTTGAGCAGGTCTGGTGAAAATAAGTTCCACCCTCCGATTTGCCTTGCGCGCGTTTTTCAGTTCTATTCCATTCTTTCGATTACCGTCATTGCTGAGATAAGGTGTTTTGGGTCGTGTATCTGCGTATCCGGAAATTGCAATCCGTTCCGGATTAAATCCTACTTTTTCCATCATCAGTGTGGCAACAGTTGTGGCTCTCACCGTACTCAGTTCCCAGTTGTTTCTATATCTTGCGTTTTTACTCAGGGGGACGTCGTCAGTGTGCCCGTCCACCCTGATGGCGTCACCTTCGAGTTCATAACGGTCTCTGATTTCACTCAGAAAAGTCTGTAGCTGATCTTCAATTTCAACAGCGATAGTAGCGCCTCCGCTGGGAAACAGGAAACTTGATGGCAGAGATAGAATACAGCGCGATTTGCTGGCATTCAGCTCAAACGAAGCAAAAGCCTGATTTTCACGCAGAAAGCGATTGATTCCGCTGCAGTCCTTCATTTCCTGTGCGCCGATGATTGTATTGACTTGCCTGGATACTCTGCCTAGTTCAGCGTTTCTGATAGAGTCATCATCCATTTGCACAACCAGTGTCCTGGTAGCATATAATGGTACGTCATCCTGAATGATTTCCATTTCAATAGTGCCTTTTTCAGTGTAAGGATAGATCATAATAGTAGCCCCATCCCTGAATTGAAAATCCTTGTTTTCCTTTGCTGTTCCGGCAAACCTGAGCGGAATTTCAGTTTTAACTCCACTGATGGGTGAAATCATGGCAGTGATGTTTGAAACTCCCTTGTATAGATCCCTGCGCTCAATCTCAAAGCTGACTGAAGGCAGCGGCTCATCATCCTGGATAAAAATGCTTCTTGTGACGAAGTTGCCGCGTTCTACGTCTCCCCGGAGCTTCCCGATTTGCACCAGTATTTCTTCCGGAGCTTCATAAAGTTCATCATTCACAACACAGAGAGGGAAAAATGTTCCATATTCACCTTTTGGAATCATGGCCACTTCTGTTCCCAAAACGTAATCGAATTCCTGGATTTCTTCGGTGTTCCTGATTAAACCTTCATTGGTACACAGTTCCGGATCAGTGGGGCCACGCCTGGCGTTCCCTGCAAAAAAGAGCGGGATTCTCAATTCTTCATCAACTTTTTCATTGATCAGAATCCCAACTTTCATCGCACTGGCGGATTCATCTACTTCGCCTTCGGCCATACTTTCAATCAGAATCTGTGTTTTGTACAGAGAAGTTTGTTTTTGTCCGATCAGCGTTTCCAGTTTGAGCGCGAATGACTCTCTGTCATCAAAATACAAATCTTTCATGGATGTTAAACTGCTGACTATGTTTTCCGGCAGGCGCTCAGTTAAATTGTTTATTGTTGTTTCGGTGACAATGAAACCCATTTTTAGATCAACCTGCGGTTTATTAAACAATGAAAGATACACAAAAAAGCAAAACAGCAGCGTGATCAGGTCAGCAAAAGTAACAATCCATTTTACCTCTTTTCTCTTAGTTTTCTTTTCTCCAAACATTCTTTCTTCTTACTCAGATTCGACTGTCAATTTTTAGTTTCCCCTGTAAGCCGCCAAAAATAAAAACTGAGATTTTCGTAAATATAAACTATCAACCATACTGTTCATCGAACTCATCCCTTTTGTGAGGGAGGAAGTTGTGGAGCTCCTGTAGAATTGTATAAGGTGCTTCACGTCGTGCAATTCGATTAACGCTTTCTTTAATCATTTCCAGCAAAACCAGATTTGATTCTTTGAGCTGTTTGCGTTTTGAGGCAATCGGCAATAAAACCATGTTTGACAGGACTACTCCGTAAAGCGTGGTCAGCATGGCAATGGACATGGCCTGCATAACCGAGCGGATACTCCCGGTTTCAGCCAGCATCAACACCAGTCCTACAATTGTTCCTACCATGCCGAATGCCGGCGCGGCAGTTCCCATAAAATCAAAGATTTCAATTTCTTCATCTGCACGCTGTTCATACATTGCCACTTCTGCACGTAGTATCTGTGCCAGAGATTCTTCCTCAACCTGTTCCCTGATAATCAGCCCCTCAATCCAACGGCGCATAAACGGATTTTGCATGCTGCTGAGATCATCGTTGGTGATGCGCTTCCCACTGAATCTTTTTTCCGCGATTAACTTGGATTGATCATATATTTCCTGTGTTGCTGTTTCAGCAACATCTGCAGCAAAAACCTTGGGGATGCTGCGAAAACTTCTCAAAGTCTTTGTATATGGAAAGGCAATGAAGGTAGCGGAGATTGTACCGCCAAACACAATTAAAAGAGATTTGAGGTCAAAAAACCGTAAGATTTGAATTACGTATTTGTTATATGAGTCAGCATCACCGGTACTCTCCAGCCAGAGGGCTATATTAGAAAACTCTGCCGGCCAGAGAATTCCGGAAAGAATGAAAATTGTCCCGGATAGAAAACCTACCCCCGTACCTAGTTTATCTGCGCTTGATTGCTTCATGATTCGCGTTTCTCCCAAATTTTACCTAGTTCCTGATGAATATGACGCATGAAAACGTTGCGGTGAAGATCCCGTAGAATTTCAATCCGTTCCTTGTCTGCTTCATCTTCTTCACGCTGTTTTTCATAACCCTGCATTTGTTCCTGATAATACTGCCGTGTTTCTTCCGTGTATTCCTTCATAATTTTTTCTGACACCGAAGAATCAGCATCAAGCAGCAGGTACGGAACAGAAACTCTGGCTCCGGTGCTTAATCTGGAGCGTTCAAAACGTTCCATCACCCTGGCAACCAATGATTCATCAATATCTTCGCTGCTTTGCAATTCTTCAAAAGAGAGACTGCGTTCCCGGATTTTATCCATGGCTTCAGAGGCGCTTTTTGCCAGTTCCGGATTTTTTTTCTGTAATTCGCTTGCACTCTCGAGAATGTTATTCCATTGTTCGGAACTGACCTGACCGGAAAGTTCCCCGATACGTCCTAGACCATCGAATGTAAGCGGCAGTTTCTTGGCTGTTTCTGCCAACTCTTCCGCCAGTTTTTCCAGCTCACTGGGTGAAACGCTAACATCCTTCATTGAAAGCACAATTGCCAGAGAATCCTCAACAGGAAGTTCCTTGAGGATATCAGCCATATCACCGGGGTCCATTTGACTGAAAACCATGGCCTGCCTGTCAGGTTCAATTTCCTGAAGTAAATTCACACGAAGTCTTGCCGGCATCTTGCGCACAAAGCCAAAATAATCAATTTTTTCTTCATCATCTCCTTCTGCCTCATCTTCAGGAAGATCCAGTTCTTCTTCCTCTTCCTCTTCTTCCGGAGCCATGGCCTCAATGGCAGTAGCAACTTTCCCCAGCGTTCCCTGCAGTGGATGTTCCTTGTCCTCTTTTTCACGTGTACTGCGTGAAACAAAGAAAAACAACGCCAGTGTAAGAAGCAGCAAAATTGCCAGTGTTCCCAATATGCCCCATTGTGCAGGTGTGATTGCGTCCGTACCCTCAGGTTTATATTCCGGAATTAACTCTTCAACCCCAAGCATTTCATAACCGGGAGGGAAGACCGCGCTGATACTTGCCGCCTGCTTGAGTTTTTCCTGGGCTAATGCAGGTTCATCACTGTTCAAATCAGCTCTTGCCGCAACCAGCAGGTTTACGTATTCAACAAGTTTTGATGAAAAATCCGGACGCTCAATCTTTAACTTCTCCAGAACAACCGACTGATCAAATCTATCCTGTGAGTTTAATTCCGAAACTTCTGAACGGACTCGCATTTCAATCTGATCCAGATTTACTGATTTGTTTACAGTCAGAATGATTGTTCGATAATTGAGCAGTGTTTGCACATCCTTTTCGTCTGTGGTTATTTTTACTCCTGGAAGCAGATCACTGTCTTTTTTAACAGGCTCATTATCCAGTACAGAATGCAACATGACTGACACGTCAATGTATTCTTCGCGCAATGCTTTGCGCAGAATTTTATGAATGCGCTCACGCAGCTCCGGTTCAGGTCGGCTGCGGCTTAAATACTCCGCGTTAAGTGAGTTGAAACACGTTCCGGTCAGCAGGAAAATAATGGCAAAAAACTTGAAAAATAATGGTTTGAAGAACAAGAAATTTTTCATTGAGAAAAACATTGATATTGTTGACAAATAGTATTTACAAATAATCATGATTTTTCTTTTTAATCTTTAAGCGCATTTTCTACACATTTTAAGAGAAAAAGTCAAGAATAATTTGCCATAAAATGCACGGTTTTTGTAAACTGAATTAGATCAATAAAAATAGTACCATAGTAACAGGATTTGCCTTTAAATTGAACATTTTTCCATAATTAATTTGTACATGAAAAAGTAGGCAAAGATGACAATGTATGGGGCTGATTATTGAAAGTGAAAATGGAAGGATGCGAATCCTTGATTTATGACCTGATTATCTGTCCGATTTTTTCGTTTTCAACACTGATGAATAATCAGTAAAATAGTGTCTGAATGTTTTAAACAACACATTATATTTTTTTCAGTTCACATAACTGATATACGTTGCAATAAAGCAATATCTGAGTTAGTCTTGTTCATTTCTAATCTTGCAAAAACAACCAAATTGCTTTAATGGTTTGATCTGCCTGAAATAAGTATGCACAAAAAGTTTTTAATCAACTGAACGATCGATGAAAATTGTTGCTGTTTACTTTGTGTTTCTTCCCTTGTTTTTAATTGGCTGTGCCGCGACCAGTCCTGAGCCTCCTGCTGAAGTTGAGGAAAAAAAAGAAGAAGTAACAGAAGAAATCAAAGAAGAAATAAAAGAAGTTCTTGATGAAGCACAGAAGGACCTTGAACATAAGAAAAAAATTGAAGAACAGGAAAAACAGCAGGAACAGATTCTAAAGGAGCTCCTGAAAGAAGAGGCTGCCGCAGAGGCAGAAGAAACAGAAACCTCGGCTGCCGCTGATGAAAGTCAGCTGGCAGCAAAGACAGATGAGAGTGCTTCGGAAGACTTAGAGCATGAACCACAGAAAGTTGAAGTTGGGTCTGCAGTAAATACATCAGAAGAAAAATCACAGGACACTTCTCAGCAAGCAGAAGAGGAAGAACCACAACAACCCTCACAACAACCCTCACAACAAGTATCAACTGAAGAAACTTCTCAAGTAGCATCTCAGGAAACGGTACAGCAAACAGAAGAGAGTGTACCGCAGCAGGAATCTGAAGAACAATTACCAAAAAAAACGGCTGTGATTGCTTCTGCACAGCAAGAACCGGAACAGCTAATGTTCATGCCAGAATCACCTTTGGCCCTGTCCTCCGCCAAAAAGCTGGTGGCTTGCAGCAAGGTGCCTGAAACAATGGAAGCTATTTATCAGCGTCTGCAGAAAACAAAGGATTTAATCATTGCAGACAGAAGACTAAGGGACAGGAAAAATGACCGCTTAATGCCTGTTGTCCATTTTGACTTTGATCAGACAAAAATTAAACCTGATTACAGAAAACTGCTTACCCAGCAAAGTTCCTGCGTCATGCGGGCACTGGAAACACGCGGTGATATGATTTTTCAGATTGAAGGACATGCCGATGAAAGGGGAAGCGACGAATACAACATGGCTTTGGGGCATCGTCGGGCAAATTCAATTGCTAACGCGATCATGGCCTATCTTAGCAATCCGGAGCTTACCCGGATCATCAGTTATGGTGAAGAATTTCCGCTAGTACGTCATTCCAGCAAAAGTGCATGGGCCAAAAACAGGAGAGTAGAATTCACTTTACTGCTTAAACAATAAATATGTAAATGGACTTTTTTTCTCTCCCATTTACCACAGATTTCAGCAGTATTGCTTTCGGTGTTCTCGCGGTACTTTTGGTCTGTTCCGTGATTGTCTGGATCACCCTCTTCATGAAGTTCTTCAGCCTCGTCAGGGTTAAATACCTGCAGGCACGCGCGCTTAAATTACTTGAAAGCACCAGAAGAGTGGATGAGCTGCGCTTGCGTTTCAGCAAGATGCCCAAAAATCCGCTCCAGGAAATGTTCACCCTGAGTGATCGTGAACTAAAAAAATTCCTTGAGGCAAATCCGGAATCAGACTACGGCCACCGCAGGGAACTGATGGACAGGCTGGAACGCATGCTGGAAGCCCGAATTTTGCTGGCAGAAAAAGACTTGAATGCCGGACAGGCGCTTCTGGCTACAATCGGTGTTACCTCTCCATTTATCGGTTTGTTTGGCACAGTTATAGGTGTGATCAATACATTCATGAGCATTGCCGAGCTAAATTCAGTTGAACTTTCGGTAATCAGTCCGGGCATAGCCGAGGCGCTTGTGGCAACCGCCGCGGGTTTGTTTGCCGCGATCCCCGCGACATTGGGTTATAATCTGTTTCGCGCGACCATCCGTGGAATGACTGAGACAATGGATTATTTCGCGCTTCAGCTGCTTCATCACCTCCAACAGCTTTTGATGCCTAAAAAATGAGAAAGTTTAGACACGCGCGGCGACTTCGCGGGGAATTGATGTCTGAAATAAACATTACCCCATTTGTTGACGTGCTGCTGGTGCTGCTGGTTTCCTTCCTGATTTCAGCTCCGTTGCTGACTCTTGCTTTGCCGATTCAACTTCCCAAGGGTAAATTAAAAGAACATGCCCCGGATTACGAAAATTCTATTCTGGCCGTAGTCAACAAAAATCATCAAATTTCGATTGATCAGGAAATTTTTTCACTGAACAGCCTGGCTGAATCTTTAACACAAAACACGAGTGTCTGGGAAAAAAACCTGCCGGTTTACCTGCAGATGGATGAACAGGTGACTTATGGGACTTTGATGAAATTGATGCTATTGTTTAAAAATGCCGGTTTTCAACAGGTTGGACTTGTGATAAAGCAAGACTTCTAGCACAGATTACCTCTCAGTCAATCTCCAACATAGTAAATCCTGATGAAATTGATGATGGTGGCCGGCGAAGTCTCCGGGGATATTCATGGTGCGGGCTTGATCAGGAGTTTGAGGGAAAATCATGAAGATGCTGATTTGTTTGGAATTGGCGGCAAGAAAATGTTAGCGGAAGGATTCCGTCCGTACTTCATGCTGGACACTATGCAGGCACACGGATTTGTGGAACTGGCGGGCCATCTGCCCCGGCTTTACAAAATCCTCTGGAGAATGCGAGATGCACTTGAGGAAGAGCGGCCCGATGCTTTGATTTTAATTGATTATCCGGGCTTCAATCTGAAACTTGCTGCTTATGCCAGGGCAAAAGGGATTCCTGTAGTCTTTTTCAACAGTCCTCAAATTTGGGCATGGAGAAAAGGCAGACTGAGCACAATCAAAAATGTTGTGGATAAAATGATTGTGCTGTTTCCTTTTGAAGAAAAAATTTATCAGCAAGCCGGTGTTGATGTCAACTGGGTCGGACATCCATTGCTTGATGAAGTACAGCAGGAAAACGATTCCAGCACATTCCGCGAAAGTTACGGACTGCGTGATGATCTTCCAATTTTGGCAATTGCGCCTGGAAGTCGTCCAAGCGAAATGAGAAGACATCTGCCTACGTTGTTGAGAGCTCTTCCGGAGATTGAAAAAAAGATCGGGAAATTCCAGTGCATTCTGCCTGTGACAGAAACTCTTAATTATGATGAAGTCCGGAATAAAACAGAATCATCAGCTGTTCCAGTTACTATGGTTCCGGAACAGTTTATTGAGTCAATCAGAGCATGTGACGCCGCAGTTATCGCCTCCGGAACTGCCTCACTGCAAACCGGACTTGCGCTTAAACCTTTCGTAATTGTTTACCATGTCGCACCACTGACTTATCTAATCGCGCGGTTGCTTGCAGATACAAAATATATCGGCCTTGTAAATGTATTAGCGGACAAAGAAATTGTTCCGGAACTACTGCAAAACCAATTCACGGTCAGCAGAATCACTGACGTAGCTGTTCGTCTCTTGCAGGATCAGGATTATCGTGGAACAATGATCAGTGAGTTAAAAAAAATCGGCCCCAAACTTGGTGAAACTGGGGCTTACAGCAAAGCCGCGAAGTGTATTGAACATTTGATAAATTAATCACGACAAAACAGAGAGTAACCATAAATCAATGAGTACTGCCAAATTATCACTTGAAACAAACAACATTGCCCGCAGCCTTACACAGGATTTATCCGGAGATGAAGCAGTAAAGCAGTTGTTTGAGGGGCAAATGGGCATTGACCAGACAGTGATTCACAAGTTGTTAAGTGAGGCATTGCGACGAGGTGGTGATTTTGCCGATCTTCACTTTGAGTACAGCACACGCAATTCTGTGGTGATGGAGGACGGCATAATCAAAAATTCTGCAGTCGCAGTTGTGTCCGGAGTCGGAATCAGAGTGGTACAGGATGATCAGACAGGATACGCCTACAGTGAAGATTTTGACTTGAAGCCCATGCTGCATGCCGCACGAACCGCGGCCTCAATTGCTTCAAGTGGAGATGTCCATCTTGAAGAGGGCTTTCGCTTTAATGAACTTGTTCCAAAAGATTATTACCCTGTGCTGGAAACGGTCACAGACTTGGAACTGGTACAAAAAATTGAAATGGTCCAGCATACAGAAGGTGTCGCAAGAGCTTATGATGAGAGGATTAATCGTGTAACTGTTGCCATGATGGACGCGCTCAATCTGACACAGGTTGTGACTTCAGAAGGACAGATTTTACGTGATACCCGACCGATGTTTCGCATGAATGTACATTGTGTTTCACAGGAAGGTGAAAATATTCAAAACGGCACTTCGGGCATAGGTGGACGTGTTGGTCTTAATTATTTGAATCAAGCTGACTACGCGGTGATTTTGGGAGAACAGGCGGCCTCAGAGGCAATTCTGCTTTTAGGGGCAAAGCAGGCACCATCCGGATTGATGCCTGTTATTTTGGGGCCGGCGCAATCGGGAATCTTGCTGCATGAAGCAGTTGGACATCCCCTGGAAGCCGACTTTAACCGCAAAGGAACATCCGCTTACAGCGGACGTATTGGCGAAAAAGTTGCTTCAGAGTTATGTACAATTTATGATGCCGGAACAATTCCACATGAGCGTGGTGCAATAAATTTTGATGATGAGGGAGTGCCTTCATCTGAAAATCTGTTAATAGAAAATGGGGTCTTGCGTAACTACATGCATGACCGGATCAGCGCCAGACATTTCCGTACCAATCCTACCGGAAACGGACGCCGGGAATCTTATGCTCATTATCCGTTGCCGCGTATGACATCAACCTATCTGGCCGAAGGCAATTCTGATCCGGAAGAAATAATAGGCTCAGTAAAAAAGGGGGTTTATTGCCAGGAGTTCAGCGGTGGTCAAGTTGATATTTCAAATGGAGATTTTGTTTTTGTGCCAACTGTTGCATGGTTGGTTGAGGATGGTACAAAGACTGTGCCGATAAAAAATTTCACCCTGATTGGAAATGGGCCTGAAGCAATGTCTAAAGTCAGCATGGTCGGCAACGATTTTGCCATGAGTGAAGGCATCTGGACTTGTGGGAAAGAGGGGCAGAATGTTCCGGTAGGAGTTGGACTGCCTACTGTGCTTGTTTCAGAAATGACGGTTGGAGGAATGTGATTTTGTGAAAAACCTGGTAAAAGAAGCTGATTTAGTTTTCACTGCTTTTGCTGATCTTCACAAATATTTGTAATTTCACAACTCAACACCGCAAGCTCCAGTCTGTCCATAATATGCTCATCCAGAAGATGCTGATAATTTACCTTGGCTTTGGCTTTGGAGCCTGAACCTTTTGCAGACATCTTGTTTTTTTCAACAAACTGGTCAAGTCGTTCAGCTAAACGAGAGGACTCTGACGAAATTTTCTTTAATTGGTTAGAAGCTTTTATCCATTCTTTTGAAAATTTCGCCATTTCATAGAGTTTGTTAAAGCTGAAACGTTTATCAGTCTCAATATGCTTACCCAATAAATTCCCCAGCCCCATCGATCCTGCTTTGTCACCCATCCGATGAAAAAAGGACTGTTTGCTTTTAAAAATCTCAAATAAGTCAAAGGTGATGATCTTTTCCTCACCACCTGCTTTTACCGGGCGTTTCAGCTCTTTCAGCCTTAATTCACGTCTATTGATATCTTTCAACAATCTCCTTCTGGAGTTATTCAGATTCTGGTATGCATCTTCATCGTCCATATGAGACTTTTCCATTTTGTTTATCTCCCGCATTATTTCATTAAATTTATTTTTGACTCCCTCCAAAGATTTTTCTTCATTCACAATTTTTGATTTATTAAAATCCTGCTTCTGAACCTGGCGTTCCTCCTTTTTGCTTATGAGCGTTTTTTTCCGTAATGCAACTCTTACAGGAAATGAGTCTTCGGTGAATTTCCATGAATTAAAAAATACAATATCCACATTTTCAAAGTCCGGTGAATTAAAAATGAAGTCTCCGACACTGGCGTCTTTAAATCCTTCTTCTGCATGCTCTTCCCGAAACGCTTTTAATTTTTTTGAAAGCTCACTTGTGGACATATAAGAGAGGAACTTCCGGCTGAAATCAATCTTCACAAGACCATCAATGGTTCGCTTTTCCATATCGTCAATTATCATCACGTAGATAAGGCCTTTCATAAGTTTGTCTAATACTGCGACTCCTGTGATTTTCTCTATTGCCTCGGTAAGAATATATCCTATGCCCTGGTAGTATGGTATTTCAACGTCAGCAATTTTTTTATCAAGGCTACCCATCAGTTTTTCATACCTGAACATCATCTGCTTTTTTGCCCTTAAAATTGCATCTGTTATCGCCAACTTTACAAAAGCAGGATTTTTCTCACGGTCCTGACATGCTTGCTGTACTTCTTTAAAACGCTCAACAAGTTTTTTCAGTTTCTCAGAGTCAGCTGCATGAATTTTTTCAGGCTGCAAATCAGGTATGCCATGCACACGAAAAATTAATTTCGCAGAATTAATATCCGGAGTTTTACCTTTTGGAATATCTCCGGGAAATGTCAAAATCCAGTGAAATTTTTTCTGCTTTTCTTCCGGATAATTTATTTCATCAATTGCCGCTATAACATCCAATTCATATAAACGGTCCACCAGGGGTTTCATGTACGTTTTGCGTAAATCCTGACTTAGAAGCATCAATATCAGCTTCTTATTCCCACTGCCTGGGCCAGACTGGGCATTCCCTCCCTCAGCTTGATCCTGTAAATTTAAATCACTCATCATCATCTACATGAAAATGCTTCAATTTATCTTTTGTTAGAAATTCCCTGTCATCAAATGCTGCTTTGAGTTTTGCGGAACATATTTTCAGTTCCTTAAATTCCTCAGAACCTTCCTTGAGTTTTCCTTCAGAATCATAATTGTCCATAAATTTCATGTACTGTGCGGCAGACTGTAGATCATTCAAGTAGATTTTTATCTGAAAAAGCAACACACAAACATGAAGCAACACAGTACCTTCAAGGCTTTCAAATATTGGCTCCAAATCTTCAACAACTTTATTTAAATTAGCTTCTGCTGCTTCCCTGTCATTGTTTTCCATGAGCAGTTCTGACTGAACCATAAGCATTGAAGCTTTTTTACGAAGAGCTTCGCCCTTCTTTTGAACATCAGTTACGATGTTTGCCATATGGTCAAAGGTTGCGGTAGCCAAATCGTAAGAAAGGATTCCCTGCTCTGGATCTCGTTCTTCTCCATAAAATTTCTCACCATAATCCTGTGCTTTTTTCAGCAAGGGGGCTATCTTCTCTGACCATTCTTCTGAAAATTTTTCGATATCAAAGTGAGGATTATCTGTTTCTAAACGTTTAAAATCATCCTTATGATTACTTGAGAATCCGCATTTAGAGCATGAAGCGACATCAATCAGACTATAATTACAGTAATCCAGTTCACCTGCAGAGCTTACATATGAAGGAATTCCGAATATATTTGGTTTTGTAATCATGCTTTTTGATTGCAAAACATAGAAAGGCACTTCCGGATCGTCACAGATGTAGCAGTGTAAATTGCTACCGTGCAGAGAATTTTTCTTTGTTTCAATATATCCACCTTTTGAAACTACAGCAAAGTTTTCAGGATGGATTATTTGTAAAATACCATGCACATCAGCTATTTTCTGCTCAAAAGTGGCACGAACCATATAGCAGCCCTCATCGAATTTAAGCTGGTGCTGATTAAGCATTTTACAGGAAATTGTTTGCCAGTATTCTGTATCACCATCTGTCGGATTTTGAGATTGATGAGTTTTGCAGACCTTCAGCATAATTTTTACTTTTGGCATCAGCGGTCTGCCAAATCGGAACGTGAATCCGCTTTCGTCAACTTTTGTCAAAATTACTTTCGCTTTTAATTTCCCTGTTTCTATGATTCCCTGGGGCAAGTCTCTTTCCAGAAGCGAGCGGGCGCTTTTCCAGAATTTTGCAAGTATCTGATTACTGAATCCCAGGAACTTTCCTGTTGAAAGAAAAAACCCAATTTCTTTTGAAGACAAATCAGAATCTGCCACCATTAACTGCGCCAGATACTTGAGCATCAGGAATGCCTGCTTTGGATCGATGTCCAGTGGACCCATTTCCGGCGGTCTGCCAGTTTTAACGACAGACATAATCTTATTTATTTCATCTTTGTTTTCCAGAAAATTGATTGCTTCCTTCAGGAAATCTAGTTCTGAATGATCAGCACGTCCATCCGCAGCAACCATTCCGGCAATTGAACTGGCAAACCAATTTTTTTCTGCAGATGACATTTGCTCAATATTTGGTAACTGCATGTTATTTCTTTCCTGATTATTTTATGTGTTTGATCTTATACAGTTCAGAATCCGTAGCTTAATCCAATCAGATAACTTGAAGAACCAAGACGTTGATCTTCAGATCCGCTTCCGCTGGCGCCATCAATGGTTAAAAAACCTGCTTCAGTCCAGAAGTCGGGAAAAAGTTCCATTCCAATCCTGAATTCTGAAACCAGAGAGTTCCCATATTTACTTTGACTCCCCAGTGTAAATTCAGTGTTGGCCATACCGATCCCCCCGCTGATTTTCATGTCAACCGACAAAGGGTGCTGCACTTTCGCCAGAATTCCTAGATGTCTGGTATTTGATTCCTGACTGTTGCCGCTGGAACTGAACATGTTGAAAGATTGTTCCGAATGCAGAAGCTTTATTCCCCATAAGTCATTTCCCCACCACTCTCCCCAAAGCACACGATTACCCATTTTGAGTTGATTCCTGAAGGCACTGTAATGAGGATTCCCAAGGACTATCAGATCCAATCCAGCTTGCCAGGTTGGGAATTTTCTACCTACACCACCAAATACAGTTGGTGTGGATGAATCATGATCTTCAGATTGAAATACATCATGATCTTCAGAATGTGTTTCAGAGGATTCTGATTTTTTCTGAGCACAGACTTCAATGGTGATTGCCAGCATTATGCATAAAAACGAAAACACTAATCTGCGGCTCATTTTGATCAAGTTATCAATCATTTTTCTTGTCATCTGTTGATTATTTATCCTTGTTCCATGCAGGTTTGCGTTTGCTGAAAAACGCGTCTATGCCTTCTTTGACTGATTCAGTTTCCCATGCATCGGCCAGCTTTTCAATTGTGAAGCCTCGAACAGCCTGAGGCTCCTTCCCACGCACTTCCGAGATAAGATGCTTTGTGGCAGAAACAGCTTCAGGAGCACAGCGCAGTAGTTCTGTTGTTTCCTTCTTGATTTCCTCCTCAAGTGATTGCCTGGCAACAGCTTTTGCCACCAAACCAAGCTGAATGGCTTCTTGTGCAGAAAACCTGTGTGCGTTTAGCATCACGCGCCGTGCGTTTGCAGCTCCGATACGGCGTATTACAAAGGGGGAAATTGTGACGGGCAGCAGGCCCAGCATAACTTCTGTCAACGAAAATTCAGCTTCTTCCACTGCAATTGAAAAATCACAGCAGGCAATCAGACCGATTGCACCTCCAAATGAATGTCCATTTATCTTACCGATAAGGGGCTTGTTGAGTTGATCTAACTCATTCAGCATTTCTGATAATTCAGTTGCTTCAGCAATTCTATCCGCACGTTTTTGAGTAGATATCTTCTGCATCCAGCGTAAATCAGCACCCGCGCAAAAAGACTTTCCGGAACCTGTGAGAATCACTGCACGAGGCTCCGGATTTGAATTTATTTCAGCAGTGACATGACGCAGTTCACGGATCATTTCAAGGCTTAAAACATTGTGTACTTCAGGGCGGTTAAGGGTGAGGGTGGCAATCCTTTGCTTGTCAATTGTAAGTTTAATGGTTTGGTAACTCATTGGTTGAATTGGACTCAAGTTAAACTTAAACGACGCCATTATCCACTATCCAAAAATAACGGCAAGTCTTTGCTTGTTAAAAACTATACACAACAGTCTCAAACATGGTCGAGTTTTCCAGAACGTAAGTGAGGGGTCTTATTCTATATCAGTACTTTGTCAGATCTCTCCCTTCGGTCGAAATGACGAGGCGTAGTCATTAATTTCAATAAATTATGAGATTGCGTGACTCACCAGAACTTTATTTAGTGGGCTAAAATCAGTGTAAAGCTTTTGCCCTGCTCGGGATGAGCAGGGCGAAGCTTATTTAAGGTGAGATTATTCCAGAGTTGGGGAAGGTTTGGTTGGCTGTGAACCAAAATTTGTCTGGAAATCTGAAATACTTATTAGATTGTTGGTAATGCTTGCACCTGAACCTCCAAAAGTGGTAGAGGAATTAGATGAGTTATCAAAGTTACAATCATTTGTTGGAGCAAATGTAATATTGTCTGAAGAAGATTTCCAGACATTATTAGTGCTGTCATAGCTCAGCTGCTGGCGTTGTACTTTTGCCACACCTGTTCGACCCTGGGCTTGGCCCGGTCCAGCCCAGTTGCAGATCATGCGGTCAATGTTGGTGGTACGATATTTATTTGTTCCGCTGCTGTTGTCCGGATGCGGATTAAAGCCAAAATAGGCATTGCCAGTTTGATTATCTGCACTGTTATAGACAGTCTTAATGTTGAATGTCCGTGTATATCCGTCCATTTTACCTGCCTGCCAGGCATAGCCGACTTTACCGAATCCATCCTTATCCACATTCGCGCGAATAATATTCAGGTCAGCACACCATCCTGAACCTGTAGATGATTCCTGTGCGGAAATTCCAACAACTTCGCCATCGCTAGAATTGAAAAAATCATCACTTGACATGTTATCTGGAAACTTGGCTTTGACTGCACGAAAGCTAAGATTGTCTGAGGTGTTTTTGTAGGCCACAGAAGTTACAACATCGAGGGTTGTTCCGCCACAATTTCCATCAGTTTCACTGATTCCTTCCTGCCACATCTGCACAAGACCTTCTCCGGCCTTTACACTGTCTTTGGAATCTGTTTCCGGAACGTGCTGAAACTTGATTTTAAAGCTTTGGCTGCTAGTCGTACTACCCTCTGTATAGGTAAAACTCCCTGTAAGCTTTGACGTGTATTTAATCTTACCAGTGCTTGCAACGGTACTTCGTTTAAGAGTTGCAGAAGTGACCTCCATTCCACCTCGTTTTTCTTTCACCTGTGTTTTGGCAACAGAAGCCGTCACATCCAGCGCATCACCATCAACAGACGGTTTAGTCAGGTTGTCATTCTTTGCGGCGCAAACCATCATAGCGGTGATGCCCATTGCTAAATCAACTTTTCGTCCAGCTTTATCCATCAACAGGTTCATCTGTCCAACGGAGCAGGCTTCCTGAGTTGTGTTATCATTGTAAGCTGTCCAGATTCCAAGATCACCCGTTGGTAACGTCGAATTGTCTTGTCCTTGCCCTGCGGAATAATTCGGATGATTTACAAAAGCCAGTTCCGGCCCATAACAGGACACATATTTACCGCCTGATCCCTTCATTTTTTTGGGAATGGCCTTATGACACTGATTGATGTCATCAGAATTTAAGACTGCCTCTAGGCGGGCAACCTTGTCCTTATGCTTTTTGGGGTCACTGTCGTCACTAATCTCACTTGAAGATGTACGTCCAGCAGTCCTACTGCTTACGCTTGAACCGGATTCAGTATTTGAGGAGACTGCCAGATTGCTGGGCATTGCTGCTACCATACTTGAATCAGTGGAACTGCTGCTACTGCTGCTACTGCTGCTACTGCTGCTGTCATCTTTTTTGGCACATGCAGCAATAAACAGAGTCATGCTGATAATTACGATTAGATGATTGAACCTCATTTTTCCTCCTTAGTGAAATTTAAACCAATGCTTCTTTTTCCATCGTCAACTAAATCAGATCAGTATAAGGATTATGCTTTCTTTTGACCGAGCATTGATGAAAAACAGCTTAGTTGCAATTCAATAAGAGTTGTCACAACTCCATCGAAGACAACTTCGAATGCTCACTATATTATTTCAAATATAAATGTCAAGCAAAATATAATGTAAATTGAAGTTTTTTTTAATCCTCAAATTCATGCTACACTTTAGTATGGATTCATCAGCAGTTAACTCACTGTAAAACGTGAACTTATGACATCTCAGTACTCCTCAGAAAACAGGCTCAAACTTTTACTTGTGGCAAGGGAATCTCTGGGAAATTATCTGGATAGCGGACAACACATTGAATTTTCTACTGAGTCTGCTGAATTGCGCCAAAAACGTGCAGTATTTGTAACTTTGAGGAATAGAGAAACCGGTGATTTACGCGGATGTATCGGTCAGTCAAAACCACGTTACTCTTTAATTGAAGCGGTTGCAAAAACAGCAATATCCTCTGCGGTGGATGATTCACGTTTTCCTTCAGTGACTATCTATGAGTTACCTGAACTGTTTATTGAGATTAATGTACTTTCCCCGTTGAAATCTTCAAAACCTGAAAATGTTGAAATCGGGAAACATGGCGTGATGCTCAACATAGGTGATCAGGGAGCGCTTTTTTTACCGGAAGTGGCAGTTTCAAACGGATGGGACCGTGAAACATTCCTTGATCAACTGTGCCGCAAGGCAGATTTGCCTGAAGGCAGCTGGCGTGATGAGGAAGCTGACCTTTACGTCTTCGAGTCTGAAGCATGGGATGAAAATGAATTCCTCAGTTAATTTTATTTTTCGTAAACTGAGGCCTCTCTTTTTTTCGAGTGACGCGGAGACAGCACATGAACGGATGCTCTCGTTGGTTGAGATCGTTTCAAAGTTTCCCGGAATTAACCCTTTTTTACGTTGGCAATTCCGGGAGGAACAACCAATCCTGCGTACTAAGCTTTTTGGAAAAAATGTACAAAATCCAATAGGTCTTGCGGCGGGATTTGATAAAGACGGACGCATACATCCTGCCATGTTCGCGCTTGGTTTTGGATTTACTGAAATAGGCACTGTCACTCCACGTTCTCAATCAGGCAATCCTAAACCCCGTATTTTCCGGCTGCCTGAGGATCAGGCCTTGATCAACCGCCTGGGCTTCAATAATCAAGGTGTATGGAAAATGGCAGAAAGGCTTGTCTCCGGAACAAAAAAAATCAATCCGGATGAGGCTGATTTAATAGACCAATCCGGCGATTATCCGGCTAATATTGCATCCGGGATACTCGGCATAAACATTGGTAAAAATAAGGACACTCCTCTGCAAAAGGCCAATGAAGATTTTGTTTCCGCCCTCAGCGCGCTTCATCCCTTTGCTGATTATTTCACAATCAATGTCAGCTCTCCGAACACAGAAGATTTGCGAAAGTTGCAGCAAAAAGAAATGCTGAGTGGGTTGCTGGAGTCTGTTTGTTCATGTCGTGAAAAACTGGATCAGAATCACTTCCGGAAAACCCCTTTGCTGGTTAAACTGTCTCCGGACATGGATGAGGAGGGACTGGGAAACTGTGTTAGGGTTATTCAGCAATTCCCAATTCAGGGGGTTATTGCCACCAACACCACGATGGATCGTTCACAGCTGAAAAGCAGCCTGAAAATTGAGCAGGGAGGACTCAGCGGTAAACCACTCAAGGCACGCAGCACTGAAGTGATCCGGACTTTATTTAAGGAATTAGGAAAAGAAGTGACAATCATCGGAGTGGGAGGCATCTTTAACGGCGAGGATGCTTATGAAAAAATCCGGGCTGGGGCTGCTGCGGTGCAGATTTATACTGCGCTGATCTATGAAGGTCCGGGATTGGTAAGGAGAATTAAACGTGAGCTGTCACAATTGCTTGAACAGGACAGTATTAAGAATGTGGCAGACGCGGTTGGTTTTGACAGTTGAAACTTTGAATCACCTTTTATCCATGATTATTTCAAGCATTTCATCAATAGCAGTCACCTTCACTCTTGGACGATCCTGTGCCAGTCCCGTCTCAGTTTCATGTTCATCAAGCAGCTTCCAGTCTTCAAAAGATACATAATCTACATTTCGTGATTCAAGCAATGATTCAATTTCTGAGCTATTGGATGTTTGCCGTGGCTCAATTTTTTCCTGAAGAAAAGCTTCAAGCAAACGGTGAACGGTTTCCACAGCGTCCTGCTTATTGGTGCCGATCACTCCTGTTGGACCACGCTTGATCCATCCCGTAACGTACTCACGGCTGAGGAGTGAATTCGAATCATCTGAATCTATGACTTGTCCTGACTCATTAGGAATAGTTCCGGACTTCTGATCAAATGGCACATCAACAAGAGGTTTGCCATGATATCCGATTGAGCGAAAAATTAATCCTGCATTTTCTTCAATAATTTCATCGGTTGCTTTGGGACGCAAACTGCCGTCATCCTGTTTCACTAATTTATTTTTTACCATCCTGATTTTCTCAACTCTTCCTTCTCCCATAATTTCGAGCGGAGAGGCAAGAAAGAGGAAATGTACACGCCTATTTTTATCAGAAGATTTTTTAGCTGAAATTTGCTTAAGAATTTCAATATTTTTCTTTGTATCTTTGCTGGCTTCAGTTTCAAGAATGAGCTGGCTTGCTTTGTCCAATTCAAATGGACCTCCCTCCAACACAACATCGGCATTATCCAGTTCCAAAAACTCTCTGGCTTCAACCGGTGTGAATGCCGCCTGCAGTGGCCCGCGTCTTCCTACCAGCCAAATATCTTCAATCTTACTTTCATACAGCGACTCCAGCGCATAGTCCGTGATGTCGGTTTTGGACAACTCCTCCGGGGTTTTTGCCAGAATACGTGCCACATCAAGCGCCACATTGCCCATACCTATCACAAAGGCATCTTTTACAGACAAGTCGAACTTATGATTACGAAAATCCGGATGTCCGTTATACCAGGCCACAAACTCTGTGGCAGAATGGCTGCCTGGTAAATCCTCACCAGGAATTCCAAGCGAACGGTCAGATGGGCTTCCTACTGAATATATTACCGCGTCATAAAGCTCAAGTAAATCTGACCTGTGAATATCCCTGCCAAATTCAACATTTCCAAAAAACCTGAAGTTTTCGTTTTCGGCAATGCGGTTGTATATTTTTGTAACAGATTTAATTTTCTGATGATCTGGAGCAACACCTCCTCTCACCAGTCCAAAAGGAGTCGGGAGGCGGTCAAACATGTCCACTTTTATGGACCAGGACTGCTGCCTGAAAAGTTCCCCGGCAGCATAAAAACCTGCGGGTCCGGAACCGATTACTGCAATTTTCCAAAAAATACTCATTTGATAAAGCCTGTCTATTTGAGCTAAATGCTGTGAAAATCAAGTCATCTTAGTCATGTTATTGCAGCTCGTGACTTGTGCAATATTTCATCTCCGCCATTATTGAGCATCCATTCAGCCACATGCTTTCCCAGACTGACAGCATTATGGGGTTGTGCCTGTGCTTCGTATCGTAACATCGATTTACCATCAGGATCACAAAGAGCGGCCTGCAAATGTAACTCATCTCCTTTATTGATGCAATATCCAGCCAATGGAATTTGACAATTACCTTCAAGCTCCGTCAGCAAAGATCGTTCTGCAAGCAGACAGTCATGAGTTGCAGCATCATGAATATGATGAATACAACGCAGGGTTTCTTCATCACCCACTCTAGTTTCAATCCCAATTACACCCTGTCCAATAGCAGGCAGCATCCATTCCATCGGCAGTACTTCAGTGATACGAGTCTCAAGATTTATTCTCTTTAATCCTGCAACTGCCAAAATGATGGCATCAACTTCTCCCTGATCCAGTTTGCCAAGCCTTGTAGGTACATTACCGCGCAAACTGTGTACTTTTATACCAGGTCTGTGATGTTTCAAGAACGCTGTTCGACGCAATGAACTTGTTCCAACAACAGCTCCTTTGGGGAATTTGTGGAAGGTCCCATGTTTTGGGCTGATCCAGGCATCTCCGGGGTCATCCCTTGCAGCAATCACAGAAATTTCCAATCCTTCCGGTAAAAAACCGGTTACATCTTTCATGCTGTGAACTGCAAGATCAGCTCGACCGTCAAGCAAAGCATTTTCCAACTCTTTGACAAACAGCCCTTTTCCTCCAATCTCTGAAAGAGGTTGCTGCTGATTGCGGTCACCGGCCGTGGTTACAGTTAATATTTCAACTGTGATTTCAGAATTCTGTTTCAGTATATTGTTTTTTACCCAATTTGCTTGCCAGAGAGCAAGGGTGCTTCCACGGGTTGCGATAGTTAAGGTGGGATTTTTTTTGCCGCTTTTTGATAAAGCGTTGGGCATGCGTCAGGATTTTACAATTTTAAGTCTTGGCTTTTGCTCTGAACTTTTATCGTATATTAACGGAGCAGGGCTCAGGTCAAACAATTTTTCAATTGATTCCAAATATAGGTGCGCGTCTTCTTCTTTTGAGAGTTCCTTAAGGTTGCGTGAAGGATCATGCAAAAGTTTATGTACAAGCCGATGAACAAATTGCTCAATTTCTTTGCGTTCAGAATCAGGCAGATTTTTCATTCGCCGAAATACTTTATTCAGTTCCTCTTCTGCAGTGGAATGGAATGCCTTGCGCAGACTTCTGATTGTCGGAACTGCGGAAAGTGACTTAAACCATAGATTTAACTTCAGTAATTCTTCTTCAACAATTTCTTCTGCCTTTAATGATTGTTTCTGCCGTTCTTCCTGATTTTGAGAAACAATAGCTTGTAAATCATCGATATCATAGCAGAACGTTCCATGCAACTTATTGATTTCAGGGTCAATATCCCTTGGAACAGCAATATCAATAAAAAACATGGGATCACCCTTGCGCTGATGCAAACAATGTTTCACAAGTTCGGGTGAAATGATATAGCTTCGTGCGCCGGTTGAGCTGATGACAATATCTGCTCGATGAAGATGCCGACTGAGATTTTCAAAAGGAACAGCTACCCCTTTATATTTTTCAGCAAGCTCAGCAGCACAGGAAAAAGTC
This sequence comes from SAR324 cluster bacterium REDSEA-S27_B3, assembly GCA_001627865.1. Taxonomy (GTDB): domain Bacteria; phylum SAR324; class SAR324; order SAR324; family NAC60-12; genus Arctic96AD-7. The sequence continues at coordinate 83,336 of LUQO01000003.1, read as the reverse complement.
CTGTTTGTTACATATAGATCCGACAGTCCGTTCCGCATGAGGTGTTGAAGGGCCAGTTCCGCCATTTCTCCTGCTCCAATCACCATCACAGTTTGTTTAGACAAATCTTCAAAAATATGTTTAGCAAGTTCTACAGCAGCATAACTGACAGAAACGGCGTTACTTGCAACAGTGGTTTCTGTACGGACTCGCTTTGCTGTAGAAAATGCTCGTGTAAATAGATGATGAAGCAGTTTCCCCGTCAGGCCGGCTTGACTGAAATTCTGAAATGAATCTTTGAGTTGGCCAAGTATTTGGGGTTCTCCAAGTACCATGGAGTCTAAACTGGACGCGACTCTGAATAGATGCTTTGCAGCATCTAAATCACTAAATGTGTAAACACTTTCTTTCAGATCTGAATTTTTCCAGTATTTCTGCAGCATTTCTATAATCTGTTCCAGCTGCTGTTCTGCGTTGATCAGGAAAAATTCTGTGCGGTTGCATGTGCTCAGGATTGCTACACCATCCAGATTGAAGCGGTTTACAAGACTGCCTCCCAGTTCTATCTGCTGCTCTTTAGTCAAAGCGAGGTTTTCCCGGACCTCTATGGGTGTTTTTCTGAAATTCCAGCCGATTACTTTAAAGCGCATAAAATAATAAATTTTGGAGTTCTTAATAGTGATCTGAGATCAAACGTATTCTTTTCACTAAATTTAAGTAGAATCAAAGGTTAATTGCTTTTTTTTATGAATCGACGCATCATATCTGGACAGAGCAAATAACTCAAGACAGGAATTTTTTTTGATGGTTGCATTTTTTTCAAAATGGCTTACCGCCAACCATTTAACAACATTGCGTGTGGCATTGGTGCCTTTTATTTATGCAGGTATGGTAATTGGAAAAGACGATCGGTGGATTCTGCTAGGCACATGGCTTGTTTTTTTGATTGCTTGTCTGACTGACTATTGGGACGGCGCCATTGCCAGACATCAGGGGCAAACCACAAAGATTGGGAAATTGCTGGATCCTGTCGCGGACAAGATTTTAATTTGTTCACTGTTAATTCTTCTTGTTGCCATGGAAAGAGCACCTGCATATTTGACAGTAATCCTTATTGCCAGGGAATTGGTTATTAACGGTCTAAGATCAATTGCCGTTGCAGAAGGAGTGGTAATTGCGGCGAGCAGTGGCGGCAAAAGCAAAACAATAACACAAATGATTGCTGTCGGTTTCCTCATAATACATTATCCCACATTAGGCCTCCCATGCAATGAGATTGGTATTGCGATGCTCTGGGTTGCTACGGCAATTTCTCTCTGGAGCGCTTATAATTACATTGTTGGCTATTTTCAGGCTTTATCCGATGAATGATGGTCAATCAGGCGTTTTAGTATTGACCTTGTATGTATCTCTAGTCTGGACAATGGCTTGTCAGCTGATAAGATATAAAAACTGAAAAGCCTAATACTAACAGATTAATTTGTTCTATGACTACTATTCTCAGTGTGCGCAAAGATAATCGCGTAGTGATGGCAGGAGACGGTCAAGTCTCTATGCAAAACACCATAATGAAACCGTCCGCGCGAAAATTGCGCAATACTTTTGATGGTAAGGTTATTGCCGGATTTGCCGGTTCAACAGCCGACGCTTTCACACTATTTGAAAAATTTGATGAAAAACTTGAGCAGTATAATGGAAAGCTGTTGCGTTCAGCAGTTGAACTGGCCAAGGAATGGCGTACTGATAAAATGCTGAGAAACCTGGAAGCACTACTGGCAGTTTCAAGCGCTGAAGCCTCACTTGTTATTTCCGGTAACGGAGATGTGATTGAGCCGGATGATGGGTTGATAGGAATTGGTTCAGGCGGTATGTATGCTCTCTCGGCTGCCCGCGCGCTAATTGATACAAAACTCAGTCCACGGGAAATCGCAGAAAAATCAATGAAAATTGCCTCTGATATTTGTATTTACACTAATGACAAAATAACCTACGAAGAATTGGAATTTTAATCAAATGACATCAACTGCCGAAAACAATATGACCCCTCAGGAAACTGTTGATGCTTTGGATAGTTACATCATCGGTCAGACTGATGCAAAAAAAGCTGTGGCAATTGCCCTGCGTAACCGTTGGAGACGCCTGCAACTGGGAGATGATTTGAAAGACGAAATATTGCCAAAAAATATCATTATGATTGGTGCCACAGGTATAGGCAAAACTGAGATTGCACGCAGAATTTCCAGGCTGGTGAATGCTCCATTTGTAAAAGTTGAAGCATCAAAATTTACTGAAGTGGGCTACGTTGGACGTGATGTTGAATCAATGATACGAGACTTGACGGATTATTCAGTCAATATGGTGAGACAGGAACAAATGGAGCGCAAACAGGAACAAGCCAAAGAGATGGTGGAAGAACGCTTGCTTAATTTGCTGCTGCCACCGGCTGACGGAGATAAAGATAATCCGGATGAAAAACCAGCACAAAATCCAACTCGGGAGAAATTCCGTAAAAAACTTCGCTCTGGAGTTTTGGACGAAAGGATTGTTGAATTGGATGTTTCCGAGAAGCCATCAGGCGCAGTGATGGAATTTATGCCGATTTCCATGAATGACAACATGGATTTAAATATACGCGATATGCTCGCGAATATGATGCCCAAACAGTCTAAGCGCCGACGAGTCAGCATTGAGGACGCGCGAGATATCCTGCAACAGGAAGAAGTGAGCAAACTGATTGACATGGAAGAAGTCTCCAGAGACGCAGTAAAACGCGCTGAACAAAGCGGGATTATATTTTTAGATGAAGTTGATAAAATAGCCTCAAGACGGAGCCACTCCCAGGGGCCGGATATTTCCAGAGAAGGTGTGCAGCGGGATTTATTGCCGATTGTCGAAGGATCAACGGTCAACACAAAATATGGACCTGTTCAGACAGACCATATTCTGTTTATTGCCGCGGGAGCATTCCATTTGACAAAGCCCTCTGACATGATTCCGGAACTGCAGGGACGGTTCCCGATTCGTGTTGAGCTGCTCTCATTGAATAAAAAAGATTTTGTACGGATTCTTACTGAACCAAAAAACGCGCTGATTGTTCAATATACCGCCTTGATGAAAACAGAAGGTGTTGAATTGGAATTTACCAAAGACGCAATAGACACAATCGCAGAAATTTCCTGTCAAATAAATGAAGATTCAGAAAATATAGGAGCACGCCGACTTCACACTGTTATGGAACAGCTGCTTGAAGAAGTCAGTTTTACAGCACCGGAATTGAAAGATCAGAAAATAACTGTGACTCCGGAATATATTCAAAGCAGGCTCTCAAGCCTGTTGAAAAACCAGGATTTGAGCCGTTACATATTGTAGACAAAAAATTTTCATTACATACATTTCAAACCCTGAAGAACTATTGATGTCAATATGAATAAATTTATCAATATCTTACTTTAATCAAGTTATTTCACTGAAAACATTAGTTTAAAAAGATAACCACACTGGAGAATAGTTTGGATTATTCGGCTCTGCTTCTGCAAATTGAAAATCAATTGCAGACTGTTCACAAAAAAGGGCAAAATTACATGAACATTGAAGCAATGCCCAGGGTTGAGCTAAGAAGAGTGATAGAAGGTTTGGGAGCAATAATTCCAGTTGAAAAAGATATTTCTCAAAAGCAACAGGAAAAACAAACTTCCTTCCCGAATCATCCAGATCAATCCGGAATGATTCAGTACAAAAATACACATCCAAAGTTTTTTCCTCCTCCAGCAGATATTGCAGAAAATCAGGATAAAGGAAACAAGGTTAAACAGCAGTCTTTAACCAAAGCATTTGCTCAAATTGTGATACATCAGGAATCAGCAAAAAAAATTAACACTCTGTCGGAATTGTTTCAAAAGTATGAGGATTGTCAAAGATGTGCTCTGGGTAAAACCAGAAAAAATTTGGTATTTGGCAGAGGTTTATCTAATGCCACTGTGATGTTTCTTGGAGAAGGACCAGGAGCAGATGAAGATGCTCAAGGAGAACCTTTTGTAGGAAGAGCAGGCAGGCTTTTAACCAAAATGATCAGTGCATTGGGGATTGAACGATCTGATGTTTATATCACTAACATTGTAAAATGCAGACCTCCTGAAAACAGGAATCCTACTCCTGCAGAAATATCGTGCTGTCTCCCAATCATCAAACAGCAAATCAAAATATTGAATCCAAAATTGATTGTAACTCTCGGCAATATTCCAACAAAAACTTTAATTCCTGAGCTGCCCGGGATTACCAAGGCACGTGGAAAGATTCAACAATATGAAAATTGGACTGTTTTGCCCACCTTTCACCCGTCTTACCTCTTACGTAATCGCTCAGCAATGCCTTTGGCGTGGGAAGATTTTAAAAAAATTCCGGAATTGGCATTTAATAATTGAACAGGATTAAGCAGCTTATTACCTGTTTTAGTATACAGAGCATAGAAAAAAACCAAACATGATTGATTTACAGCCTGTAAAGGGTACGCGTGATTTCTTCCCGGAAGAAATGCGACTGCGCAACTGGTTATTTGAAGTGTGGCGCAGCGTTTCGGTACAGTCGGGTTTTGAAGAATATGATACTTGTGTGCTGGAACATGAAGATCTTTATATCCGCAAGGCAGGAGACGAAATCAGCAAGCAGCTCTTCAGTTTTGAGGACAAAAGCGGAAGACGATTGAGTCTGCGTCCTGAAATGACTCCATCTCTTGCGAGACTTGTTCTTCAGCATAATAAATCATTGTCATTCCCGATAAAGTGGTTTTCGATGCCGCAATGCTTTCGCTATGAGAGAATGACCAAAGGGAGGCGTCGAGAACATTTTCAGTGGAACGCGGACATAATTGGTCAACCTGAGATGGTGGCAGAAGCAGAAATTCTGATGCTGCTGATTTCCGCATGTGAATCTATGGGACTTACGGCAAATGAATTTCAGGTTTTTATCAATGACCGTCGTATTCTGAACGCGATTTTAACTCAGATTAATGTGCCTGTAGAGCTGCATAGTACTGTTCTGGTAATACTTGATAAACGCGACAAAATTTCTGCAAAAGACTTGGGTGAAATGCTGGAAGATGCAGGTTTGTCTGCAAAACAGGTTGGGCAGTTAAATGAATTTCTTTCAGAATCAGACCTGAACGAACTAAAAGAAAACCTGACAGATACTACAGGAATTGAGCAATTACAACACTTGATGGAATTGATGGATACAGCAGGATACTCCGGTTACCTCAAATTTGACATTTCCATTGTGAGAGGCCTTTCCTATTACACCGGAGCAGTTTTTGAGGTTAACAGTCCTGAAAAAAAGCACCGCGCAATCTGCGGCGGTGGGCGTTACGATTCACTGCTTTCAACATTTGGAGGTGAAACAGTACCCGCAGTAGGATTCGGCTTTGGTGATGTGGTGGTTCTGGATGTGTTGCAAGAGTTGAATCGATTTCCGGAACTGCAAAAAAAACTGGACTACACAATTATTCCATTTGCCAGTGAGCAAGTGGGAATTGCTTTGAAAATTGCGTCTGAATTACGCATGAAAGGTTCAGTTGTGGACTGTAATTTCAGTATGAAAAAAATGAAAAAATCTATGCGGCAGGCAAATGAATCAGGCGCAGCAAAAGCAATCCTACTCTTTCCGGAGGAGTTGTCTGAAGACAAGGTAGTTATCCGGGATTTGCAGCTACATGAACAGAAGCCTGTAAAAATTTCGGATTTGATTTCTTAAACGGAATAAGTTATGAAAATTACTGAAACGTTGACATCACTTTCGTTCAGGTCAAATTGGATAATAATGATCATCTTTTTGGGCTTGGATCTTGGTTCAAAAATTTGGGTCAGGGCAAACATCCCTTTGTATGAAACCACCGGAATTTTAACAAATTTTTTAGACCTGACTCACGTACAAAATCGTGGCGTCAGTTTTAGTTTTTTGGCGGATTATTCCGATTCGATTAGAATTCCTTTGCTGGTTGGTGTTTCATTGCTGGCAGTGGCAGCAATGCTTTATTACCAGACCCGCTTCTGGCACGAATTGGATTTTTACACACGTTCAGGTCTGGCTTGTGTTTTACCCGGAGCTGCAGGAAACTTAATTGACAGAGTGGTTTATGGTCACGTTACGGATTTCTTCCATTTTCGCTGGTACGAAACAAGTTTTTTTGTAAACAACATCGCTGACTGTTTTATCAGTGTTGGTGTGGTATTCTTTATCATCCCCCTATTATTTCATAAAAAAGGCAGTGCATCTTCAAATTCAATTTAATTCAAACTTGTTAAGCAAAAATTACCGCATACATATTGTTGCAGTGATAATTTTTTTATTTGCTCCATTTAATACTACGTTAATTGCAAAAGAGACAACCGGTTATATTAAGGGGTTAGGCTCTGCATTACGTGAACAGCCACGAATAAGCAGCAATGTGCTCAAAAAATTGTCTCGCGGAACAGAAGTTGTTACCAAAGAGACAAAAGGTATTTGGCAGAAAATTGAAGCAGAGGGCAGTCAGGGCTGGGTTATGCGCGGACAGATTTCTGATGTGCCGGTTAGAGCAAAAAAATCGATTTTGAGTCAAAAAATCAGTCTCAAATCCTCATCAGGGAAAAGAGTGCGTCTGCGTACATTTTCTGCGGTAGTTGGTGTGAGAGGGTTGGTGGATAAAAAAGGTCAAAAAATCAGTCCATATCAGACAGATTATTTGGCGCTGGAGTGGATGGAGAAACAACCCACAGATGAAGAAAACTCTGTTCAATTTTTGGCATATACAGAATAAGGAAAAATGAGGCAATTTTATAACTGCCTGTTTTTGAGCATTTTTATCGTTTCCCTGGACTTTGTATCTTCAGCTGAAGCACAGGAATATCGGCTGCGTGCCCATCATATTTTCTGGAAAAATCAGGAAGCTGGTACAGAAAAAGAAATTGATTTTGGGCGTGGTGTTGCGGCAAAAATCCTTGGTAAATATCCAATCCTGAGAGACAAACAAATGGTCAGCTATGTCTCTCAAATCGGCACTGGTATTGCGGCACAGTTGGGACGTCCCGAACTAAGATATTATTTTGGGATTCTTGATACCGAAGATATCAATGCCTATGCTGCTCCAGGGGGCTACATTTTTGTCACAAAGGGTGCCTTGAAACTTATGCGTAATGAAGCCCAGCTTGCTGCGGTTTTATCGCACGAACTGGCACACATTGATCAAAAACACATCGTACGAAAACTAAAACTTGAAAGCTCTGACCGTTCCCTGACTTCAGGAATCGCACAAATTTTAGGTGGAGCAACACTTTCCGCCAAAATTGCACTTGAGCGACTAAATGACCTTGCTTTTAAGATGCTGATGGAAGAAGGACTTTCCAAAGAAGATGAAGCTGATGCTGATCAAAAAGCTATGGAAATGATGATTGCGACCGGATATGACGCACAAAGTTATCTTGATTATCTTAAATCTTTAAAACCTCACCTGGAACAGGGACAGGCAAAAGTGCTTTCCAAGACTCATCCGACTATAGATTTGCGTTATCAATTATTACAGGAATTTATTGTAAAAAATGAAATTGATAAAATTCAGGGTAAGAAAAATGAAAAAAGATTTCAGCAATATTTGGCTGCGCTTTAGTATATTAATTTTTGTTTGCTCGTTTGCATATCAGCTTCATGCTGATGATGCTCACTACAAAAATATGCTGATTGGTGAGCGTGCGGCAACTATGGGAGGTAGCTACGTTGCTGTATCTGATGACAGTACAGGATGTTATTATAATCCGGGAGGAATCGCCTACGCGGTGGGAGACAGTCTTTCAGGAAGTGGTAACGTGATGCACCAAATGAAGACCATATACTATGAGGCCATTGGAACGAAGGACTGGGTTCGTGATAGTGAATCACTTTTGCCAAACTATTTTGGAGTGCTAAAAAAGTTCAAATCGTATTCTTTCTGTTTTTCTTATGTAGTGCCAGACGCTTTTATAGAACATCAGGATCTGGTATTTGATAATCCTTTGAGTTCAGTAAAAAAGTTTTATCTGAGTCTGCATTCGGAGGACATCACATACCTTATGGGACCTTCGGCAGCAATGCGACTGGGAGAGGATTTATCTATTGGACTGACTCTTTATTACCATTACAGGAGTTTCATGCGACAACAGCATTCTTTTCTGGAAAGTACTAATGGAAGCTATGAGCTTTTTTACGAAAGCAAAAAACAGAGGGAAGACGGGATGGTACCTAAAATTGGGGCTCAGTGGAGTCCATTCAATTTGCTCACTTTGGGAGTGGCAATGGACCAGGCAATATTGTTTAATGGACCGTTTCAGGGAGATGTATCATATCACAGTACAGATAACAGCACCGGTACGGCAAGCCTTACTACAACCTTTAATAGCACAAAGACTGAGGTAAAACGCAAATTACCTTTACATATTGCTTTTGGCGCAGCATATTTCCCAACACCATCACAACTCTACACTTTTGATTTAGATTATTATCAGGCTCAGGAAAAAGGACGTGCTGATGTAATTAATTATTCCGGAGGCACGGAATATTATATTGATCCTACAAACGCGGTGCGTTTTGGATTGTTCACAAACTTTGACAACAGGCCAACTCCGGATTCATCAACGACAGGACCGACAGATTACATTGATATTTATGGTTTAAGTTTTGGCTACACTTCCTATTCCTCTTCCTCATCACTTACGTTTGGAGCAATTTATACTTCCGGCACCGGTAAAGCCTGGCTTTATTCCGGACTCACAGAATCAAAAACAATGACGCGTGAATCAATCACGCTTTTATTTTCTGCAAGTTCGAGTTTATAAAATTCAGGTACCCTCCTTTTTTATCAAAATAAGACACTCTGAAAATGGATTTCTTAGAGGCAGGTAGGGAGATTGGTATTACATTACCAAAACTTTTTGATTTGAAAAGAATTCAGATTATGGTCTGTGGGCTTCAGGCTCCTTTCAATAGATGAACTGACCATTTCTGTAACATCTATACTGAAGATAATCCTGGAAAATATTAGGTTTGTAAATAGACTTTCCTAACAGCACGCGAATACACTCCTGTATGCCTTCAATTATTGAAGGATGCGGGTGAATCAGTTCAGCCAATTCTTCTATGCCTTTATTCGTGGCAATAAGCAAAGCAACAGCTTGAATCGCACTTGATGCGTGTTCTCCAACCGCGCGCATTCCCAGGACTTTCATCTGATCATCATCTGTGACAAGGATTTTGAAAAATCCCTGAGTATTACGCATGGCTACTGCCCGTGGAATGCAGCGAAAATCAAAACTGGCAACACGATAGTTCAACTCAGCTTTTTGTGCCTGCTGTTCATTCATTCCCACTCCTGCTACCTCAGGATTGAGGAACATAATAGTTGAGATATTTTCATAAATTACAGGACGTCTGGGTTCACCAAACATTTTTTCCACAGCATGGCGCCCTTCCAATTCACCAACATTTACCAGAGCAATATCTGCAGTAATATCACCAACCGCATAAATGTTGGGAAAACTTGTTTGAGTGTCATTATCAATAATATGACCTGCGTCACTGAGTTCAACTCCAATTTCGTGCAAACCGGTATTTTCTATATTTGGCACACGTCCCACAGAGACCAATGCTTTTTCCGCGTGAAAAACATCTTTTTCCCCGTCCGGATGTTCAATCACATATTCAACTTGTCCGTCGATGATCTCCATTGTATTTAGCTTTGACAAGCGATGAATCAGTACTCCGTTGTCTTCCAAATTGCTTTCAATTGCCTTAGCCAGATCGGCGTCTTCAAAGGGAAGAATACGTTCGTCTTTGGAAATAAGGTGAACATTTGTTTTTCCAAAGTTGGAAAAGATGGTGGCAAATTCGCAGCCGATAACCCCAGCGCCAAGTATCACCAAACTTTCAGGAAATTCTTTCAACGAACTTATACCGTCGCTGGTCATAATCACATTCTCATCGAATGGGATTGAGTCAAGTTTGCGGGGCCGGCTTCCTGTGGCAATAATGATATTATCTGCAAATACGGAATGGTTTCCGGAATCAGTTTTTACCTCAATTTCAGTTTCACTGAGTAAGCTGGCGCTGCCTTTGATGAACCTGAAGTGTTCCGGACGTTGCTGAATTACCCTCCGGAGGTGTTGGCTAAGTTGATCTGAGCGTTCAAAAACTGCATCATTAACTTCCTGAAGCACATTATGAAAATGCACATTTGGTTCAGTCAAACCATAATGCCGCATCTTTTTACTGAATGAGGCATATTCTTTTGAAATTTCCCAAAACGTTTTTGAAGACAGCGCTCCGTCGTATATCCCCGCCCCACCCAGACGGTCACGTTCAACAAGCAATACAGTTTTATCAAAATCAACTGCACGCATCGCGGCAGCATAACCGGATGGTCCTCCTCCGATTACACACAGGTCAAATTTTTCCACTATATGATATATCTATTAAAAAGTTAGATTTTTTGACTTCGTTCCTTTATTTCATGATTCAAAATATGATCGTTTTCAGAATAATCAACTGGAAGTTCAATCACATGAACACCTGGTGTATTATTGCATTTTTCCAGAAGCGGCACAAAATCCTCTGTTTTATTCACACGATATCCCTTTGCTCCATGGCATTCAGCAAACTTGACAAAATCCGGATTGCCAAATTCCAGACCAAAATCTTCAAATCCCATATTTGCCTGTTTCCAGCGTATCATGCCATAAGAGTCGTCCCTGAGAATCAGGCAGATCAGATTCATCTTGAGACGAACAGCTGTTTCCAGTTCCTGCGCGTTCATCATAAAACCACCGTCTCCGCAAATAGCCATTACCTTCCGCTCGGGGTAAACCATGTGTGCTCCCATGGCTGAAGGAAGACCCGCGCCCATAGTGGCCAGGGCATTGTCCAGTAAAACGGTGTTTGACTCATAAGCTTTGTAATTACGCGCAAACCAGATTTTGTATACACCATTATCAAGCGCAATAATTCCGTTGGGAGGCATGGCCTTTCGGACATCTGCAACTAATCTCTGCGGTAACATGGGAAAGCGGGGATCGTCTGCTCCTTCCAGTAGATGTGATTCAACTGCTTTTTTGACCTTCATTGAATAAGAAAAATCCCAAATATTCTGAGGCATTATCCGTTCTTTTATTTGCCAGATGCTATTTGCTATATCACCTATAACTTCAAGTTGTGGAAAATAAACCGGATCAACTTCCGCGGATGAGAAATTGATATGAATCACCTCAAAAGAATCCTGTTCCATAAAAAACGGAGGTTTTTCAATGTCATCGTGTCCAACATTGATAATCAAATCAGCTTTTTCGATTGCTCGATGTAAAAAATCATTAGCAGAAAGCGCCGCATTTCCCAAAAACAAAGGATCACGTTCATCAAGTACTCCCTTTCCCATTTGAGTGCTGATGAAAGGCATTTTGGTTTTATCCACAAAAGCCCTTAACATCCGCGCAGGCATCTTCCGGTTTGACCCAGCACCTGTCAGCAGCAAAGGATTTTTCGCGTTTTCAATCATTTCAACTGCCTGCTTGATCGCCTTTTCTTCAGCAACAGGCCTGCGTGCCCGACTGCGAGGTAATGGCATGGCAGAGGCTTCTTCTCCTGCAACATCTTCCGGCAATTCCAAATGTGCTGCTCCGGGACGTTCTTCCTGTGAAATCCTGAAAGCTTCCCTGACCAGCGGCGGTATGTTATTGCCACTGACTATAGTTTCTGTGTATTTGGTCAATGGGCGCATCATCTCAACAATATCAACAATCTGGAATTTGCCCTGTTTACTGTATTTCACAGGTTTTTGACCGGTGATCATTACCATCGGCATAGCTGCAAGCTGGGCATATGCCGCAGCAGTAACCAGGTTTGTGGCACCTGGTCCTAATGTGGATAAGCATACTCCGGACTTCCCTGTTAAACGGCCATAAGTGGACGCCATGAATCCGGCTGCCTGTTCATGGCGAGTTAATATTAACTTTATAGATGAACCTTTTAATGAATTGAGAAAATCAAGATTTTCTTCTCCGGGAATGCCAAAAATATGTTGAACGCCTTCTTCTTCCAGTGCTTTGATAAATAAATCCGATGCTTTCATGGATTATTGATGATTATTGGTTTTTGGTGGTGTATTGAGATATCTAAACAAAACATTTCAAATATATATGATTTGGGAAAATACTATAACCTTAATAAAACACACAATTCTCTTTTTATTGAACTTTTATTCACATCGGTTAATAATGCCATGATAGAGAACAAAATGAAAAAAATAGTTTGTCTCAGTTATTATAAAAACCGGTTTTGTAAACAGTTCCTCTTATTTCATAGCATTATTCTGTAAGAAAAGAACCTACACTTAAATTAAAGCAAGTACTTAACTTGTCTCCGTAAAACTGTCAGATCGTGCCGCGTCACAAGCACGGGCATAGCTGCCTGGTTTAGTATCTTTCAGTAATGAACCTTCTTGAATAAACTCATAAATTTCGGAAAAATTTCTGATTTCATAAGCTTCAATCCGCCGCATCAAATGCCACGGCTTTAAATCTTCTGTATTTTCCAGGCCCATTGCCCCCATAATTTCACAGGCGCTTTTTACAGTATTGTGGTGGAAATTATAAACTCTCTTGCTTTTTTCTTCCGTTACAAGAGCCCAGGTTAATTTTGGATTTTGCGTTGTTACACCTACAGGACAATCATTCGAGTTACATTTTCGTGCTTGAATGCATCCCAGCGCCATCATCATTCCTCGCGCTGAATTACAAAGATCTGCACCTAAAGCTAGCCTCTTGACCAGTCCAAATCCTGACGTCATTTTTCCACCACTTATTATTTTAATTTTTTTTCTTAAATCAAATCCTACCAAAACGTTATGCACAAAAATTAACCCCTCAACAAGAGGAGTTCCGATATGATTTGAAAATTCCATTGGTGCCGCTCCGGTACCTCCTTCGCCTCCGTCCACATTCACAAAATCGGGAGTAATTCCGGTTTCGTGCATTGCTTTACAAATTGAAATGAACTCTCTTCTTTTACCTACGCACAGCTTAAAACCGATTGGTTTACCGCCACTTAATTCTCGCAGCTGTTTGACGAATTCCATCATTTCCAAAGGATTTGAGAAGGCCGTATGACCGGGAGGAGAGTTAACATCTTTTCCCATCGGCACATCACGTATATTTGCGATTTCTTGAGTCAGTTTTGCCGCAGGAAGTATTCCACCATGACCAGGTTTAGCCCCTTGTGAGAGTTTAATTTCAATCATTTTGACTTGTTCTTTTGTCGCACGCTCTATGAAGGTATCCGGATTAAAATTACCATCTTTGTCGCGGCAACCAAAATATCCGGTTCCCACCTGCCAGATCAAGTCTCCTCCCTGAAGATGATGAGGGCTGAGTCCTCCTTCTCCGGTATTGTGAGCAAAACCACCCATTTTTGCTCCTTGATTGAGTGCAATCACAGCGTTTTTGCTAAGAGCTCCATAACTCATAGCAGAGATATTAAGCAGGCTGGCTGAATATGGTTGAGTACAATCTGGTCCTCCAATAGTTATCCGAACATCCGAGTGGTCCATTTTCTTCGGGCTTAAGGAATGATTAACCCATTCGTAGCCTGTTTCATAAACATTCTCAACTGTACCGAAAGGTATTGTATCACGTACATTTTTAGCGCGTTCATATACCACGCTGCGCTGTTCACGATTGAATGGCCGGCCACTGGTGTCTGATTCCACAAAATACTGATAAATTTCCGGTCGAATCTCCTCCAGTAAAAATCGCATATGCCCCAGTACAGGGTAATTTCTCAATATGGAGTGCGTTTTTTGTGAAATGTCACTCAGTCCCAGTAAAATAAGGGGGCCGAAAATTACTAATGACCAAAGAACTTCCGGAAGGTAAAAATATGAAACCGCATTAATAGCAAGTATCACAGCAGTAGATTGCAGAAATAATGTGCGCATATTTAATGTCTCAAGTGATATTTGGGGAAAACAATTAGAATAGTATCTTTAGTAATGCACTAAAGTATAACTGAACCTTTTACAGAAAGCAGGAATAAAATGCAAGTATTACTGAAGAGGATAAATGTGGATTAACCACCAACGCGGGACATGACTAGGGAAGATCCTGTGAATGTTGCATCCTGTTTGAAGGCAACAGATTTTTTAACAAGCTTTTGCAGAGGAACCACTGGATCAGGATGATTTAGTAAATGACGAATCGAGATAGGCGAGGGATTGCTCAGACAGCCGATGAGTTGGCCATCAGAAGTCAGACGCAGACGGGAACATGTTGAACAAAATGGTGCGCTGTTATTTGGAATAATGCCAAAGTATCCTCCCGGAACCCAGTAACGAAGTGAAGTAGAATCGGAATCTGCAGACACAGTCTGTATAGAATATTTTTCAGAAATTTTCTCCAGAATTTCGCTCATTTCTACTAGTTTGAAATCATCTTTTTTGTAGAGTGGTCCCATTCCCATTAGTTCCAGGTAGCGTACTTCAACTCCACGGGTTACACCATATTCAAGCATTTTAACAATCTCATCATCGTTCTCCCCTTTTATTACCACCATGTTGATTTTGACGCGCATATCATTTATTAAACATGCTTCAATACCTTCCAGTGTTTTATGAAGTTTCCCGACTCTCCCAAAACGTTTAAATTTTTCAGGATCAAGTGAATCAAGACTAATGTTGACGCTTTTAAGACCTGCTTCAGCAAGAGCTTCAGCCTTTCTGGCCAGCAACTGCCCATTCGAAGTCATGCCGATGTTTGTGAGTCCCATATCACGTATTCCAGAAATAACCTGAACTGCCTTCGGATGCATTAGAGGCTCTCCACCAGTCAGACGCACTTTCTCTATTCCGGAATATTCTTTGAGAATCCGGATTAGATACAGCATTTGATCGGCATTCAATTCATCAGGGGAACGTTTGTGATCGCTCAGGCTGGTTACACAATAAGTGCAAGCCATGTTGCAAACTTCACTCAGAGAAATCCGGAGTTTATTAATATTACGACCGTGATGGTCAATCATGAAGAGTCTCCTTTCCAAAGCCGGGAGGCAGACCGGTTTCCCTGTCTACCCTGTCGTTCACCTAACCATGGTTGATACTTTAGGTTCTGGTGAATCGGAGATTATTAGAGATTTATTTTTTGAACACCTTGGAGCATATTTCAATTTGAAAATTAAGTCAATAATTTTTTTAAATAATTTGTTTCATTCAATAATTGGCTTTTATACAAGACTGCTTTTGAGGTAAATTTGTCAATCTTAATAATGTAATTAATTGAATCGAACAAATTGTAAATAAACTTTTCCTCTTCCTGGAACAATGGTTATCAAAGCAAAAATCTGATGGCAAAAAAAAAGTGGGGACAAAATTTTCTTAAACACCAAAGCGTAGCTGATTCAATTGTTCAGGCAGCAAATGTTCAAAAAGGAGACTCCACACTGGAAATTGGTCCGGGATACGGAAAGCTTACCCAAATATTGCTGAATCAGGATGCTTTTGTAACAGCCATAGAAATTGATCCGAAACTTTGTTTGAAATTAAGGCAAAAGTTTGAGAAAGAGGAAAATTTCACATTGCTTGAGATGGATGTGATGGAAATGGATCCGAATAATTTGGCTGAATTGATGCATCATCCTGCAAAACTAGTTGCAAATTTACCCTTCAATATCGCCACACCATTATTGTTGAAATTGCTTCCGGTTAGAAATACGTGGCAGTCTTTAACTATCATGGTTCAGTTGGAAGTGGCAGAACGAATATGTGCAACACCTGAATCTGGTAAAACTTATGGTCCACTGTCTCTGGTAGGTACACTTGGATTTGAAAAGAAAATTGTAAAAATAATTCCTCCGGATTGTTTTTTTCCTGCACCGAAGGTTGATTCATGTGTAATCCATCTTATACCTCGAAATTCGAGCCTTACTTTAGAAGAGGAAAAACGATTTCTCAAATGGAGCCATCTTTTGTTTCAACAACGCCGTAAAACCTTGATAAATGGAATTCGCATGCACTTTCCGGAATGGTATCAAAACTGTAATGACATTCTTCGTGAGAAATATGGTCTGCGCCGGCCTGAATCGCTTGATTTCGATGAATGGATGGACCTGTTTATAAGCTTTAAGCGAAGTAAAAAAAACAAATCACTGTAAAATAATGATCTACGAAATTAAAAAGAGGATATTTCCCAGAATCTCGAAATTACGCATATATACCAGTGTATGTCTTTTTTCTGTGCTGTTTGCACTACTTTCTGCCAAATTATGCCTTGGAACTGAGTCAATACAATCACTGGACTTATCCGGAAACGGTCCAATTTTTCTTTCAAACAAGCAGATCAGGGAAGATTTGACACAGGCAGAGCGTTTGTTACGGGATAACTATATTCGTTATCCCATTCTTGAACAGATTGGGATCAGATGGCATTCCGTTTTCCGAAACCTTGAGAGATATTTTTTAAAGGATGTTAACCCAATTCTCACACATCATTTTCAAAAGCAACTGATAAAAGCTTTGGAATTTACAGAAGATTCCAATATCCAGGCGAATCTGTTATTAAAAAAAAGACATTATTTTCAGCGTATTGAGCCAAAAGTAGCATTTTATACCGGTATCAGATTGGCACAACAGAAGCAGCACTTCCGTGTTTTACCCAGTCATCATCACCCTAAAAAAATTGCCAATCACCGGTTCATTGGCTGTTCAAATTCCCGAGAGGTATTCTTTCCTATACTGCCTCAGAGGCAGTCAGAATTGTTATTTATATTAGGACAACAAGCGAATCACCAGTTGAAGCCACTCAATTGCACATTTGAAAGTGAGGCCGGCGTAAGGCATGAAACCTTACTCCCGCTTATAATTTCTGAATCAGTACTGAATTCCCCTGAAACGCCTATTTATGAATACGTAGATGGGCGGATACCATATTTACGATGGTACAGAGATGGTAAATCCAAAGAAACATCTGTAAAGAAGTTTTACAAACTGGCAAGAAAATTACGTAAATCACAAATACTTATCATTGATGTAAGAGGTAACAGTAATGGAAGTTTTTCATTTATTGAGAAGTGGCTCAAGGAATACACAAGCAGTCACTGGAAAAATGTAATTCTTCAGGAACGGCAGACACCACAAATTTTGAAAGGTTTGCTGAACCGTGTTCAATGGAATTTAAATCGAAGCTCATCACGTCTGTTAGTCGGACAAGATCAACTTGAACAAAAGAGTCAGCAGCTGCGTGTTCTTATTGATCATTTCATGAAAAAAGAGATTGATCAAAAATGGGTGGAAACCAAATTCATTTTCAATGGAAATAAAGATGCCCCAAAATGGAATACTCGTCTGATAGTAATTACCAACAAGTATTGTGGAAACGGCTGTCAATTTTTGGCTGCTTTGACAAAACAGATTCCGGATGGAACTTTAATCGGCACAAATACAGGACCATTCCCCAAAAACACTTCCGGACCAATTTTTCAACTAAAGCATTCTCATATCATGCTATCTTTTGGAAACAGATTGCACTTGAACCACCTGGGTAAGCCTGTTTCAACTTCAGGATATCTTCCTGATTACTGGCTGTTCCCACCTATGGGAATGTCAGATATAATGCGATATGCAAGCAAATTGAACTAATGTTGATAACCTCATTTGTATTTCATCGGCTTGATTTAAACCGCAATCTCTGTCAACATCAACCCACTCTAGCAATAAAAATTAAATTGCTGAGAACAGGCTGAAACACAATAAATATATAATTTTCAAATGGCTCTTTTGCTGAAAAACATAATCAGGATTCCGCTTTTTCTTTTCTTCTTGTCACTTAATACAATATTCCATGGAACCCTGGTCAGTTTATGCGGTTTCATCAAATTTGTATTACCGAGACCGGAATGGCATCGCCTTTTAGGAGGAATTTCGTACTGGATTTCTAATGGGTATGTTCTGGTCAATAATTTTATTATGAAAGTGTTTTATAACCCGGTATGGGACATTCAAGGATTAGAAAACTTGAGTATGAAAGGCTCATATTTAGTTATCAGCAATCATCTTTCTTTACTCGACATTCCAGCCCTGCAGCGCTTATTTTTCAGGCAAATCCCATTTTTACGTTTCTTTATCAAACAGGAGTTAATTTGGGTTCCATTCCTGGGACTAGGATTATGGGCATTGGAATTTCCTTCAATGAAAAGATATTCCAAAGTAACTTTAAATAAACTTCCTGAATTACGTGGTAAAGATCTGGAAACAACTAAGCGTTCATGTGAAAAATTGCGAGGACAACCTGTAAGCTTGCTTATTTATGCTGAAGGAACACGCTTTACTCCAGAAAAACATAGCAGAACAAACTCACCTTTCAATAATATGTTAAAGCCACGTGCTGGAGGAATACACACAGTATTGGGCATCATTGGTGATGAATTAACAAATATCCTTATTGTCTCACTGATTTATCCTGGTATTGCTTCTCCAACATTAACAGATTTTTTACTGGGTAGAATTCCCAGAATTGTAATGAGGTTAGAGACCTTTAAACTTGGTGAAAAAGGAATGCCATCCCTTGAGACAATCAGGGGTAAAGGAGGTGCTTTAGCAGTAAGGAAATTCCTGAATGAATCATGGTCTGAAAATGACAAAATGATAAGTAAGATTCATTCTGAATCAAAATCTGGAGAAGAAATCTATCATCCCACAAGTGAGCCGTCTTCCACTGAATCAGTCAGTGTCAGTAACACAACTTCTTTTTCTTCAGAATAAGCTCCAAGTACCAGAACCTCAGACTTGATTCCGGCAATTCGTTTGACAGGGAAATTTACTACTGCGGAAATTTGCATTCCAATTAGATTTTCCGGATGATAGTTTTTGGTAATCTGTGCTGAGCTGGTTTTTATCCCCAGTGGGCCAAAATCTATTGTCAATGTATATGCTGGCTGTCTGGCCTTTGTATTGAGAGTTGCGTCCAGAATTGTTCCTGTACGAATTTCAACACGTGTGAAATCCTCAAAAGATATTTCTTCCATAGAACATTTACGAACGATTTAAATTCAATTAGTTAAGAATCCAGTACTTCAGCCGTATTTATTTCTCTTAACAAGGCCTGAACTGGATGAAGCGGGCGAAACCCTTCAATACGTTTTATCTGACTGCGGCAGGAAAATCCGCTTGCCAAAATGTTTTGCCTATCAATTGGATCTTCAGGAATTTTTTCTTTCCAGCTTAAATTGTATATCCCCTGGGACTTTTCAAAATGTTCGGTTTCATGTCCGTAAGTTCCAGCCATTCCGCAGCATCCTGCAGGAATTAATTGCAAACTTAAGCCAAACTCTCTAAAAACATCCTGCCAAAGTTCCTGTGAACGAAGTGCGGTTGTTTTTTCAGTGCAATGTCCAAATAACTGATATTTTATTGTTTTATGTCCTGTAGAAACTGCATGGGTTCTGCATTTTTCACTATTCATAATTAAAAATTCCTGTGGCAGCATCACTTTAAATGGCAATTCTTTTTCTCCCAGGATTGTCAAATATTCATCACGATAAGTTAACACTATACTGGGATCAAGTCCCACTATTGGAATTCCTGTTCCTCCAACATGTGAAAGCCATTTTGTATTTCTCTCAGCAACATTTCTGAATTTTTTTAAGAATCCTTTTACATGCAATGGTTTACCGTTGGGATGAAACGGTGCTACATATACAGTGAAATTCATTCTCCTTAACAGTCGATAAAATTCCATCACAATCTGTGATTCATAAAATGAGGTAAATGCATCCTGCAGAAGGATTACACTGCGTTTTGATTCTTCCGCTGAAAGGGTATACAGTTCATCTGTATTAAATGCTTTTGCATCATAATTCAGCAGATGCTTTCTGACAGATTCCGGACTGTATTCTGGAAAATCCCTTAATCCAATCTGATTTTTTAGTAAATTCCGGAATATATGGCTGCCTAAAATTGAATTTGCCAGCCATGGCATTTGAGAAAATAAACGGCCCAGGCTTTCGGTTGATCCTACCAAATAATCTTTGAGTGGACGAAAATAAAGGGAATGATAAAGTTCAAGAAATTTTGAACGAAATTCCGGAACATTCACCTGCACCGGACACTGTGTAACACATGCTTTACAAACTAAGCATCCGGACATTGAATCATAAACTTCATGTGAAAAATCATACTCTCCCTGCTTTTTGCGCAATGTATTAGAAACTTTATTGATTATGTTTCGCAGAGAATCTACTGTCTTAAATTCAGGAAGAACTTCTGACTGGTTCAATGAAAGCAGTCTCAGCCACTCACGCATCAAAGCCGCTCTTCCTTGCGGAGAATGAATGCGATCACGAGTAATTATTGAAGACGGGCACATCACATTGTCCGGTGAGTAGTCGAAACATGCAGCATTACCGTTGCAGTTTATAGCAGTCTGATATTCTTCAAGGTAATCCTGATTTATCTGGCGATCATGTTGTCCGCGCAACGGTCCTTCAAGAGGGACAACCTGCTCTTTGAGTGAGAATGGAGTAACTATTTTTCCTGGATTAAGTCGATTATTTGGATCAAAGGCTTCTTTAATGTGTCGTAAATCCTGATGCAACTCTTCACCAAAAAATTCTTCAGTGTATTCACTTCGGTAACCACGCCCGTGCTCACCCCACATTACACCTTCATATTTTTTTACTAACTCAACAACTTTATCTGAGAGTTCCCTGATCCATGGTTCCTCTTCAGGGTTTTTTAAGTCCAAAGCCGGTCGTACATGTAAACATCCTACATCAACATGACCAAACATGGCATACTCGAGGCCAAATGTTTCAAGTAATTTCCTGAACTCGCTAATATATTTTGCAAGGTTTTTCACAGGAACCGCAGTATCTTCCACAAATGGTAAAGGTTTACGTTCCCCCTGAGTTTTCCCTAAAAGCCCCACACCTTTTTTGCGCAAATTCCAAAGATCAATTATTTCCTGCGGGTCAGTTGTTTTGTAATAACCTGTTGCTTTCCCGGACTCATTTTTACCGCGGTCAATGATTTTGCACAGTGAAGCAATTCGTTTCTCCAGATTACTTTTGTTATTACCGCTGAATTCTATCAGGTTGATTGTTCTTGTAGGTCTTATTTTGGTTCCGGACTTATTAGTTTCATCAGCAATGAATGCTTTGATTTTTATATATATTTCATCACTTTTAGCCAGACTGAGAATATTTTCGTCAATTGTCTCAATTGCTGAAGGATCAGACTCAACCAGTATTTCTGCGTCACTAAGTGCGTCATCAAAATTCTCATATTTTACAACAAGCAAATGCTTATGTTTCGGAAGCGGAGTCAGACGCAGTTTTGCCTCGTTGACAATTGCTAATGTTCCTTCTGAGCCGCAAAGCAAATAGTTGAGATTGAATTTTTTATCCGAATTTCCATACACTTTGGCAAGGTTATATCCTGTCATGAAGCGGTTCATTTTAGGAAAAATGTCTTCAATCAGATTTGCTTTTTCAGAAACTATTTTATCCACGACTTTATATATGTCACCTTCAATTCCTGGTTGTTTTTTGCGCTCACTCAAAACTACAGGATCAAGCGGTATGGCCTGCATAACTTCACTGCTGGATAAAACACAGGACAACTCCAAAACATGGTCGCTAGTACGCCCATAAATGCGTGAACCTTTTCCACAAGCATCGGTGTTAACCATGCCTCCTAATGTTGCTCTATTGCTGGGGGATAAATCAGGAGCAAAAAAAACTTTGTGAGGCGCAAGATGTTTGTTCAACTGATCAAGGACAACTCCCGGTTCAACTCTTACCCATCCTTCCTTGAGGTTCGTTTCAAGAATCCGATTCATAAAACGTGAACAATCCAGCACAATTCCTCCCGTCAGCGATTGTCCATTTGTGCCTGTACCTCCACCGCGTGCGGTGATTTTGATGTTATTTCGAAACTTTTTTTTATCCGCAATAACAAGTACAGTTTGTATGTCTTTTGTGTTTTTTGGATATACAACTGCTTGTGGCAAAACCTGATATATGCTGTTGTCCGTTGCAGTAACAATTCGAGTAGCATAATCATGATTTATGTTTCCGGAAAATTTACTTTGACGCAATTCTGCAAGAAAACTTTGCACAACCTGAGGAATCCTGTCAGTTAAACTGAGGCGGGGGATCATATTAAATTTGTTTAGTATTAATGACTGATTTAATTATTCTTTCCTCCTGAAATAATGTTTTAATTTGCAAGTAATTATATTCGCTGCGGAGACAGAAAATGTGAGTTTGTCAATCCTTGTATTCCGGAGTTCTTTTTTGCAGCATAGCCATTTTTGATTCTTCAAGATCAGATGACAAAAGCATTGCTGAGTTCCAGGTTGCCACATAATTAAGTCCGGAGGAGACAGAATGATCCCGGGAATACAAAAGCATTTCCTTCACACCACGTATTGCTAAAGGTGATTTGCTTGCAATTTGCTCAGCAGTCTTCCTGACTTCAGTCATCATGGTTTTCTTGTCATCATAACAGTTGTTGACCAAACCTAAGTCTTGTGCTTCTTCTCCGGAAAACTTCCTGCCAGTGTAAGCTAATTCCCGGACAACTCCCTGAGGCATCAGGTGTGGTAGACGTTGTAATGTGCCTACATCAGCAGTGATGCCAAGATCAATTTCCTTAATTTGAAAAATCGTGTTTTTGGTACAATTACGGATATCACAAGCACTTATTAAATCAACTCCTCCTCCAATACAACTTCCGTGAATTGCAGAAATAACTGGTTTTCTGCAGCGTTCAATTTGTGTGAATGCTACCTGCATTTTCAAAAGTTTGCGTCTTAAGTATTCACTCTTTCTACCTTCACAGTCATAAGAGCTAATTTCCTGCAAAAGATTCTGCAAAAAATTGAGATCTATTCCGGAACAAAAGTTTTTGCCAGCGCCACTCAGAATACAAACCCTTACAGAATCGTTTTCATCTATTTCACTGAAACACTCACCAATCCTAAACCATAATTCTTCATCCAATGCATTTGCTTGGTCAGGGCGGTTGATTTCTATTTCAGCAATAGAATATTCAATATTGATTAATAATGAGTCCGACATGTTAAATAACGGAAAATTTAGTAAGAGGTTGAAGAGGTGCCGTGTCCATTTCCAGCTTTAAAAGACATTCTTTTGCCTGTTTCAGTTCCAGTTCTGCTTCGTATTTAAGAATGTCAGAAACATCATATTTTTTCAGAAGATGGACTATTTCTGTGATCAGTTCAGGATTATCAGATTGATTTTTCAATTTATATAAAAATTCGCTCCGTTCATTCTCTGGCACACATTCATAAAGCAAAAAACAAAGTGGCGACCACAATTCATGTTTTGTTATTTTCTGCTTTATCAGTTTTTCATCGGCAATGACTTTCATATCGGATTTCAATTTAGTTGCCATACCCACATGCTCACCAAATGCAAATAATGTCAAAGCAGTTGATTTTGTGGAATTCCCCCAATAAGCAGCACTTTGTGCACCTGCACCAAACAGTCCTGCTTTTTTCCCAATTGTAACACTGCGCCAGTGATTTGGAGTTGCAGTCAGAGGATGTTCAGATATTTCCAGAACCTGAGCATGCGAGATATTTTGTGTAGCCAAAGAAATGCACTCTAACACATCCAGATTTCCTAATTGTGTTAAGACTTGAAATGAGATTGATAACAGATAATCGCCTAATAAAACGCTTACTTCATTACCCCAGACTTCTTTGGCATACTGCTGACGACGTCTGGCATTCTCAGGATTTTTTATATGCTGATGCAATGCGGACGCGGTATTTAAATATTCCAAAGTACTGCCTATGTCAAAAATAGCTTGATCTGGTTTATTAAAAAGACTGGCCGATTGGAGAAGAACCAAGGCACGAGTCTGATTATTACCTCGTTTTACCATGTGGTTTGCTATTTGAGATAAGAAAGGCAGTGAACTACCCAAATTTCTTCTAACTGCCTCTTGTAACTGTTTTAAATTATTAGCATTTTCCAACAAAAAATTTTCGCTGGAAATTTGTTTAAATCTCTTCAGGTTTCTAATCTGAGGCTGAATTGTCTGCATTCTTTTGATTCAAAAAATAAATTTATGGCAACACTTATTGTTTGATGCGTAAAAGTTCTGTGACCAATGATACTAAGGCCAAAACAAAGCCGGCAATGGGCCAGATAGCAATCCAGAGTGATTTTAGAGCTTTCATTTGTCTAAGAAGCAGCAATATTCCGAAAATACTCCAGGCACTGATTGATGAGATAAAGCGTATATCAGCTAAAAGTGTAGTGTCCCCTTTGTTAATAATGATTCCAAGCAAAATGCCAATACTCAAAGCCAGAAAGCCCCAGAGAGATCCTTGCCAGCTGATACGATCCAGAGTGCCAAGTGCAGGAAAGCGAATCATAATTGACGTCAATAATTTTGTTTTGAGATGGTGTTCCTGATAAAGAAAAATTATGCTGGCTACACAAGCCACCCCAAGCATCACATATCCTGCCAAAAGAATGATGATATGCGTACCAAGCAAAACCTGAAAAAGCCAGGTTTGTTCAATAACCATCACATCGGGCATGACTTGTCTCTGGGAAATTATCAGAGATAATCCAAGAAGAAGAATTGCAAATAGACGGATGATGAAAGGATTGACTAAACTTAGTAAACGCTCAGGTAATGCCTGAACAACTACCATACTGCACCAGGCTAAGACATTGAGAATATCACTCACAAAAGTTTCAGGCCAGACAGCTTTTGACCATAACAATCCCAGCAAAGTCACAGTATGAATGCACCATGCAGTACGCATTGCTGCCACTGCCAGCCATTTCAAAAGCAGGCTTTCTGAAGGTTTTTCTCTGGTTGAAAAATATATTCCAGAAATCCCGCTAATAATGTAAAGCAATAAAGCTGTCCATGTCCCAGCAATCAGCATAAATTACTCTTGTGGAAAAATTATTTAATATTGTTTGTCAAAAATTGAATTGGACATTGTTCCAAGTCATTTCAGCCTGAGCTTACTCAAAATTTAAATTATTGAGTAACAATTTCATAGTTGAATTCCTCTTGTATTTTTAGCAAGTTACAGGGTAATAACGTAAAGAGTGTATCTTTGTTACTTCCTTACGTCAAATTGATTTTTGAAGTTCAGGGGCAGGAAAGATTTCCGGAATATTGTTTTCCGAAAAGAACTGCTAATTTTTTGCTTACAGGCAGAGTAATCAAAAGGTCTAGTTTTGAGTCATTATCTGCATCAAGAATGACTATATCTGCTGGTGAGGCGCCATCCTTTGAAAGGGTTGCGGCAAAGGAAGTAGGAGAGGCATAGCCTGTATTTGAAGTACTGTCGCTGAGTGTTAACGAAAAATCTCCTGTCAATAGTGAATCTCCTGGAGTACTGACAAGGAATCGATGACCAACAATAAAATCCATTTTACTGTCATTATCAAAATCAGCTGCAGCCATTGTTCCGGGACCGCGTCCGGAGCTAATTGAGACAGCCGAATCAAAATTCCCATTTCCTTTCCCATAAATCAACGAAAGGGTATTGTCACCGGAATTGCTGACAGCCAGGTCAGGTTTCCCATCACAGTTCCAGTCACCGGAAATCATATCTATAGGTGAACTTCCGACTGTATAATTCCTTGTATGTTCGCTGAAAGTGCCTGATCCGCTGTTTAACCAAATTTGAACAAGAGTATTGTCTCTTAATAATACTGCCAGATCATTGTCTGAATCTCCATCCCAGTCTCCGCTTGAAATCCTGATAGGATGTTCTTTTACTGATAAAGTCTGAGAAACAGAAAAAACTCCACTACTGTTTTGAAGAATGGAAACACTGCTGTTGTCGCGATTTACAACAGCCAGATCAGTTTGATTATCGCTGTTCCAATCTCCGGCAATCAGATCCAGTGGTACGTCACCTACTGAGATACTTCCGTTATCAGTAAAATTAGTACTGCCATCATTGAGTAAAAATTTAATTTTATCCTCATCTGTATGTGTAACCACTAAGTCAGACAAATTGTCTCCGGAATAGTCAACTGAAATAATATCCTGTCTCCATTCCGCCGTTGAAGGAGTAATTGTGCTGGAAACAAATGGGAAACGGCTGTTAGTAGAAGAGCTATTCTTGAAGATAGTCAGAGTTCCATCTGCTGAAGTGGTTAATCCATTTTGCTTTCTGGAGCTTGCCACAACAAGGTCTTTTTTGTTGTCTCCATTTAAATCACCTTCAGCAATGCTGAGAGGGTTTTCTCCCGCGTCAAATTCCAATGGTACTTCAAACACAGTTCCTGAAATGTTTGAAGGTCCCGTGATGCTTTGTGTTGTTGATTCAGAAGAATTACAGGAGGCAAAAAAAATTGTTCCAAAACTTCCTAAAATAAACAATGAAATTGACCATAAACTTTTGTCAGAAAATGAGTTACTGCTCATTGATCAAGCCTTTAAAAAAGAGACCATACTTATCATCATGATAATTCTGAATTAAGCCAAAATATTTATTCCAAGGTGGAACAGGGGACCTTTCACGGCTTTGAAAATAAAGTTCAGTGTTACTTTGTTTCCAGCGCTGTTCAAGAAAAACTTTCAATGGTGAGTATTCCGTGAGTCCCTCAAAAACAATCACCGGGGAACGTGCGCCATCAGCATATTCTTCAAAATGCATGATAATTTTTTCACCGTCTCCTGACATCAGCTGTTCCTCCAGCGATGCTGTCTCTTGAAAGTCAATCTTAATCCAGTCTGCAAGATCAAGCAATTGATGGTGGACATTTGTATCCATTTTATTAGTATCATCCAGAGCCAGTCTAATCCCCAAATCTTCAGCAAGCGCACGTATAGTTTTCAGGTAATCCTCAGTTATTTCTTCATTGATTTCAAAATAAAACATTTGCTGATATTCCGGGAATAATTCCAACAGAGTTTTCAAAGTGCGCGGATAATTCAGATAGTTGGCATCAACGTTTTGAGTGAAAGTAAGTGAAGGCATAATTACCTGATCTCGTTCCATGTGTTGACGCAGGAGCCGGACCATCAGAAAAGTTGCAATCAGAGAAGCAAATCGCAGCAGCACAGAGGGAATATTTAAGTCCTGTGAACGCAATACAATTTCACCAAAACTGTTACAATCTCTATCAATTGCAAGCAACTCAAATCCACATGTGGTCGACTCCAATGGACGAGGGGCAAGTGCGTCAATGGACTCTGCTTTTACAGTGATCCATTTGAGGTAATTTTGCGCACGGTCGGAAAGGTCATCCCATTCATGCTCAGTTACCATTCCCAAAACTTTGCTGATAATATCAGGGAAACATGGAGCAGGCAGGCACCCCGGAGCAGCAACTACTGTATGTCCGGTTAAAATAGACTCATCAGTCAGACCGAATATGTACTGTTGCAGTTCTTCTAGGTTTTGCATCAGATTTTTTTCCAGGAAGGACTAACGGATGGTTTTACTATCGCGGTAAATAAACTCGAACATAGGAAATTTATAATAAGGATATAATTTTCCATGAAGTATATGTAGAAAACCTGTGATTCCAAAAAATTCTGTATTAAACAGCTTATTCATCATTGTAAACTAAGATACGGAATTGTTTGTTCTCAAAGCCAAATTGGCAAATTTTGTGTACTGGCCAATAAAAGCGAGTCGTTTGGTACCGATTGCACCGTTTCTATGTTTTGCAATACTAATTTCAGCAATTCCCTTGTCCTCAGAATCTTCGTTATAAACTTCATCACGATAAATAAAGAATATCAGGTCTGCGTCCTGCTCAAGTGCTCCTGATTCTCTTAAATCAGACATCATTGGACGTTTTTCTGTACGTCTTTCCAGACTGCGGTTCAACTGGGAAAGAACAACCATTGGCAGTGAAAACTCCTTGGCCATAGCTTTCATGGATCGTGAAATTTCAGCTATTTCCTGTTCCCGTGAAGGATTCCTCAAATTACTTTGCATCAGTTGAACATAATCAACAACTACAAGCCCAAGTGATGGATATTCATTTTTTGCCTGGCGAATTACCTGTCTTACGTAGTTCGGATTAATTGCGGAACGGTCATCAATCAACAATGGGGCTTCCATCATACGCGTAGTTCCCTCCATCAGTTTGTCCCAGTCATGCTGATTAAGGTCGCCAATCAGTAATTTGCTGTTATTTACTTTTGCTTCACTGCATATAAGACGCATGGCAATATGTTCTTTTGGCATTTCCAGGCTGAAAAATAGAGATGGAATTTGAGCATGTCCTGAAGCATAAAGTGCCATATTAATTGCCAGAGCAGTTTTGCCCATAGATGGACGAGCAGCAATAATAATCAAATCACCATTTTGCAGGCCACGCGTCATTTCATCCAATTCTGTAAAACCTGTGGGTACACCTGTTACATTTTCTGGTGATTCAGAAATTTTTTCGAGTAGTTCAAAATTTGCGGCAAGAACATCTTTGA
This sequence comes from SAR324 cluster bacterium REDSEA-S27_B3, assembly GCA_001627865.1. Classification (GTDB taxonomy): domain Bacteria; phylum SAR324; class SAR324; order SAR324; family NAC60-12; genus Arctic96AD-7. The sequence continues at coordinate 54,874 of LUQO01000003.1, read as the reverse complement.
GATGTGAATATCTTCTCAGACGGGTTCGTGCATCTATTGAACGCAGACGGTCGGTGGCCTCGTCAATAAATTCTGAGATATTGTCTGTTCCACCCTCTTGTCCACGTTTTGCAACTTCATGAGCTGTGAGAATTATGTCACGCAATTGTCCTTTTTCTCTTACAATATATGCATAAAACTCTGCATTTTCTGCAACAGGTGTTTTCTGCGACAACTCGTTCAAATAATCGACACCGCCGGTTTGTTCAAGTTGCTGTTTAGATTCAAGTTGACGTAAGAGGGTCAGCTCGTCTATGGGAATGGGAGGTTCTTCTTTAGCCATGTCCTGCATGGCTTCAAAAATATATTGATTTGCAGGAGAGAAGAAATCATCGGTATTGATGATATCAAGTATCTGAGGCAGGATTGAATTCTGAATGATTATTGCTCCAAGTACAGCTTGCTCCGCCATCTTGTCATTTGGCAGAATTTCTCCAAGATCTGTTGTCTGCGAACGTGATTTTTTTGAATGTTCTGTGACAGAAAATTGTTCAGATTTGGATTTTGAAGAAAGCATTGTTACTACGGATTTGGAGATAAGGAATAATGGGTTAGGTAACAGGAAATGTTACTAATAAATCTTCAGAAACAATGCAAAAATCTAAGGAATTAATTTTCTTATTCCTGAGTCTTATTAGCAAATGCCTTTAATCCTGCTCATTATTTTGAGTAGTTTCAGTTTTATCATTTTCTAACGGAGTTGCCTCAACATTTTGATCTGTCGCTGGGCTTTCAGCTGCTTGTTCAGCAGAATTATCCTCAGTATCTGCTGATACCTGAACCTGCAATGTTACTGAAACTTCTGAATGGATACGCACATTAAATTCATGAGTGCCAATATCACGAATAGGTGAATTCAATTGGATTGAACGTCGATTGAATTCAAAATCATTTTCTTTAAGCAGGAGATTTAAATCCCGGTTTGTTACTGAGCCAAACAACCTGCCACTGGGACCTGCTTTTCTAATTACTTCCAGTTTAAGTGCTTTCAGCTTATCAGCTTGCTCAAGTGCAAGGGCGATTTTACCCTCACGCAATTTCTCAAGATATTGCAGGCGGTGACGCACTTCTTTTGAAGCTTTCCCTTTAGCCAGTAGCGCGACTCCCTGAGGTATCAGATAATTGCGGCCGTAGCCCGGTTTTACCTCAATTGTGTCTCCTAAAGATCCTAAATTTTCTACATCTTTGGTCAGTATTACTTTCACGATATTTCCGTAGGTTGAATGTCATTACTTTCTTGATTTTCAGACTTGATCTCAGCCTTACTACTTTGAGATGGATGTGTAATTGTTTTTGCCGCATATCTTCGATCTATTTTTAATTGCTGCGGGACATATCCCTTCATTGGAGAGAGCAGGGCTATATTACGTGCACGTCTAACTGCAATTTTTAACATCCTTTGATTAGCTGCACATACGCCCGAAATCCTGCTTGGTATTATCTTTCCACCTTGGGTCACATAACCTTTCAGCAATTCTACATCTTTGTAATCAATACGATCAATGCCTGCTTCTTTAAAAGGACAAGTCTTTTTTTTGCTGCGTAATAAAATACTTGTGGGTATACGTTTTCTTCTTAAATGAGGTTTTCTTCTTTTTTTCAACATGAATTTAACTTTTTATGTATAAGTTAGTGAGTATCTAATAGATTGTTGATGCGAATAACTTGAAATCAGGATTCTATTGTTTCAGTTTTCTCTTCTTTAACAATACTTTCAGGTATATCTTTGCTTACTTCTGCTTCAATTTCAGCTTTGGGAGTTTCTTCTGCTTTTTCGGACTTTTCATTCTCTGTATTTACCGACTCATCTTTTCCCGCATCAGCACTTTCTTCCGTTACTTGCTGAACTTCCTCTTTTACCTCGTTTTCTTCTTTAGGTGGAATTAAGCTCTGCATGAATGCGGCCTCAGCATCAAGATCATCCGCCTTAACAATTTGATGACGCAAAACATTATCTAAATAACCAAATTGCCTTTGCAATTCATCTACAGTTTCTCCATTCCCTGTGAAGTACCATGCGTGATAAACACCAAAATCATTGCCCGCAATTTCATAAGCTAATCTGCGACGTCCCCATACATATTTGTGCATGAGTTTCCCGTCAGATTTTTTGAGGCTCATTTTAATATTTTTTAATAAGGATTCAAGCTCCTTATCACTAAGAGACGGATCTGTAATAAATACCAGTTCAAAACCTTTCATTTAACTTCCTTTCGGATTATTGCATTTTACCAATAAGTCCACCGCGGTGAACAAGGAAACAGCAAAGACACATCTTAAGTACCAATGCGTTTTTAATTATTTATTTATGTGTTGAAGCGAAAGAGCATAATGTCACCGTCCTTCACTACGTAATCTCGTCCTTCAAGACGCCAGCGTCCAGCTTCCTTGACAGAGGACTCTGATTCCAGCCTGTCAATGTCGTCAAAATGAAAGACTTCGGCTCTGATGAAGCCTTTTTCAAAATCAGTATGAATTTTTCCTGCAGCTTCCGGAGCAGTTGCTCCTCTCCGGATTTCCCATGCTCTCACTTCATTTTTAGTTGCAGTAAAATAAGTTATCTGCTCAAGCATCCTGTATCCTGAATGAGAAAGCTGATCTATTCCGGTACCGTCAATACCCAGTTCTTCCATGAAATAGTGTGACTCTTCATCAGCCATGTCTGAGAGTTCTGATTCAACTTTAGCACAGATTGGAATAACTTCCATATTCTCCTGATCTGCAAATTCACGTAACTGCTGCTCATAAATATTGGTTTTTCCGAGTTGATCTTCTGAGACATTTGCAATATACAGATAAGGCTTCATGGTCAGTAAACTTAATTCATTTATAAATGCTTTCTCATCTGGATCTAATTTTGCGCTAATTGCTGGCTTGCCCTCTCCTAAATGTTCCTGCAGCTTTTCAAAAACAGGCAATACTGCTGCTGCATCACTATCGCCTTTCATCTTTTGTTTTAATTTCTCGATTTTCCTTTCAACCTGTTCAAAATCTGACAAAATCAGCTCAGTCTGAATAACAAGAACATCTCCAACAGGATCATGTTTGCTTTCAACATGTACTACACCTGGACCTTCAAAACATCGTACAACATGCGCAATGGCGTCTACCTCTCTGATGTAGCTCAAAAACTGATTCCCTAAACCTTCACCCTTACTGGCGCCTTTTACAAGCCCTGCTATATCCACCACTTTTAGTGTCGCTGGGACAACACGTACCGGATTAATAAGTTCTGTTAATCGGGTTACCCGGGAGTCATTCAGCTTAACTATTCCATAATTTGGGTCAATTGTACAAAAGGGATAGTTAGCTACTTCCGCCTGAACTTTAGTCAATGCCCTGAATAGAGTGGACTTCCCTACATTAGGTAAACCGACAATACCAACTTCTAATGACATAACTTTATTAAAAACCTAACTTAGAAATAATTTTGTTTTTCATTAATCTATGAAAGTTCCGGAATTGAAAAAGACACGTTCTGAAATTGAGAAGTTTCCAAAAACCTCATTAACTCAATCAGAGCAATATCAAAAGCATTTCTGGTTAGTTTTTCTTCAGCCTTTGACCAGCGGCCAAGGACGTGACCAACAACGCCTTGTTTATCTGCAGGTCTTCCAATGCCAAATCTGATTCTGCGGAAATTGCTGTTTCCTAACGATTCGATGATAGAACGCAAACCGTTATGTCCTCCATGCCCGCCTTCTTCCCTAAATCGAACTTTGCCTGGTGGCAAGTCGATATCATCGGAAATAATTACAATATTTTCCGCAGGAATATTAAAATAATTTACAAATTCAGCAACAGCCTCACCACTCCTGTTCATATAGGTAAGAGGCTTGATTATAAGGCACGACTCTCCATTTATTGATGTACGGCAAAATTGGCTGTGGAACTTTTGCTGAAATTTTGATATTCCCAGATGTTTTGTGAGTAAATCTACAACTTGAAACCCAACATTGTGAGGCGTACATTCATACTCCTTGCCTGGATTCCCCAGACCGGCCACCAGTTTCATGACCAACCTTCTTTGTTTGAGACGTTATAAATTTACACTCACTCTTTTGTTTCTTCATCTTCAGAATCTTCTTCAGAAGATTCATCTACGCCTTCTTCTCCTTCTTCTTCAAGTTCTTCTACCTCTTCCTCCTCTTCTTTCGCACGTCCTACAATTGAAATTATGGCATAATTCTCTTCTGCACTCAGCTCAACTTTTTCAGGCAACTCAACATCCTGAATCTTGATAGAATCCCCAATTTCAAGTCGTGACACATCGACTACAAGCTTTGATGGTATATTTGCAGGAAGACAACTAACAGGAATATCCCGGACAACCATTTGAAGAACTCCGCCACTTTTTACTCCTGCTGGTTCGCCTGTAACATGAATAGGTACACGGACGACTTGAGATTTTGTTTCAGGCAGTTCCCAAAAATCAAGATGTATAAGCTGGTGTTTGTATGGATGCTTCTGAATTTCCCTTAGCAAAACCTGTGCGGTCCAGTCTTCATCATTGACTGGATCGGTGACAGTGATTGGTACAAGCTCATGCATGCCGGACATTTTCTCCAGAATATGACGGGTTGATTCCTCTGCCATTTCAAGCAGAATATTCCCTCGAGGTCCGTACAGTGTGGCTGGGATTTTGCCGGCTTGACGTAATTTATGATTCGCTGATTTCCCTTTGTTTCTGCGAATGCTGGCGACTAATTGGTTTTGTAACATGACTATTTTCCATCAATGGGATGGGTTAGAAAAAAATTAACCATTAAACATAACCTGAAATTGATAATCAGTCAACGCAATTCTTAAATGACTCTACATTGAGGAAAAATTATGTGGTAATATAATTATCCTGAATCTGCAGTAAAAAACATCACCGATATCATCAATCAATCTAAAATGAGTATATTTCAAAAAATATTTGCTTATCTCGGGATCGGTCTTTTTGTTTTCATGCTGGCGCGTATTGGGATATTGCTCGTTCATCAGGATTACTTCAGTTCACTGACTTTCGAAGATGTATTACTTGGCTTTTTTCACGGGCTTCGTTTTGACCTTGCATCATTAGCTGTGATTTTAGGCATACCTTTGCTATTAATGGCCCTACCTGTTCCCTGGAGTAATCATCAGTGGTGGCAATTTATGTTATCACTGTTAGTCTTTTTTTTGATTGCAGCACAAAGCACTCTTTTAATTATAGATATTGTTTATTTTGGATATGTGAAACGTCATTTTACAAATGAGCTGTTATTTTTATGGAAAGATATCAGTTACCTGTTCAAGGAAGTTGCCGCAAATCCAGGATATTTTGCTGTCTGGCTGGTGCTTGCAATTTTGGGATTCTATTACTGGATCAGGCTTGTAATGATTCCAATACGGCCTGTAAGTCGGCATTGGATTAAATTCATTCTCTTTTTTTTCTTCGTGATAATTGCAGGTAGAGGAGGGATTGGAATGAAACCACTGGCAATTGTTCATGCTTATTCTTCCGGAAACAGCAGTTTTGGGAACCTGGTACTTAACGGAGTATTTTCTGCTGCTCAATCCAGCCTGTCTGCACCTGTAGCACGCAAGATAATTTCAAAAGAACAAATAATAAAGACTTTGAATTTACCTGATGATTTTTGGAAAAAACAATATCCTCTGGCTAAAAAAAATAAACCTGATTCAGGACAACATTACAATTTGGTTGTTCTGTTAGTTGAAAGTCTTACGCCTAGATATGTAGACAGTTTTAGCGGCAATAAATATAAAATCACACCGAATTTAGATAGAATGAGTACGGAAGGCTGGAAGTTCAATCAATTTTATTCTCATGGTCAACGCAGTATTGAAGGGGTACAGTCTGTGCTGGCAGGATTACCTTCAATATTGGGTCTTCCGGCAATTAGTCATCTTTCAGCAAATTATTCAAAAATTGCCTCTCTTGCGGAACAAAATGGAATATCTACAATATTTGTTAACAGCACACTGCGTGAATCATTCCTGTTCCGGGAAATTGCAGGCTCCACAGGTTTTCGTGAATATTATGGCAAAGAAGATATACCGCTGCTGCTTGATTACCATCCGGAAGAGAAAGATAGAAGCCTGGGCTGGGATTATGAAACACTGATGTTCAGTTTGGAAAAAATAAATAATTATGATACTCAATTCCTCGCTTTCATCAGTCTCAATACGGATCACACTCCCTTCCCAAAACTGAAGGCTCCTTTCAATCGTCATCCACATCATGCAACAGGAGAAAGCGGTTATCTTAATTCACTCCATTACACTGACTGGGCAATTGGTGAGTTTATCTCCAAAGCACGAAAAGAGGTATGGTTCAAAAAAACAATATTTGTGGTTACTGCAGATCATGTTCTGGCTCATTTCCAGAATGGCGATTTTTTGCAAAGATTCAGAATCCCGTTGATTTTTTTTGCCCCTGAAATTTTCAAATCAAAAGAAATTGAGACGGTTTCTTCCCAACTGGATTTAATGCCTACTTTTATTGAGTTGATGGGATTAGATGCAGAATACTCCGGACTTGGTACAAGTTTGATGAGCAAAAAAGAATCTTTTGCTCTTGTAAGGGAAGGATCATTGGTAGGAATAATCACTGACCGCGGTTATCTCAAACACTCTCTTAACCAGCGCATGGAGTACGGAAAACTGCACACGGACGCGGACGACTCATATTTTGATAAACTGGAAGCACTCTTGCTGGCCTGGGACAGGCTTGCTTATGATTTAATCAGCAAAAACAGATGGGCACCATGAAACTTGTACGGATAATAAAAGTCAATCTTGAAATCGTAAATTGCTACCATAAAATGAACAACGCATTAGTCTTTCTGTAGGCAGGAAAGTTGAAATTGTAACCCTTAAGCCAGATTCACTGAAATAACAAATGATGACAATGAATCATTTCAAGTATCTCTTTTTGATTTTAATGATGTTTCTTGCGGGAGCTTGTGAGACTAAACTGCCTGAATTATATGTCAAAGCCAGAACCGCGGAAGAACTAAAAGTTCATGCTTTTGAACGTTGCGGCAGACATTACGAGGTACTTGCCTATGAGGAAGACACAGCACGAATAAAATGTTTGAAAAAGTAACTAAATGGATAATTGATTAATTCTTCCGGACGATGCTCATCACCAATAAGTAGCTGACCGGCAAGACCCAGAGTATATGTATAACAGATAAAACTACTGCCAAAGTGCTTCCATCCATTCCTGACCTTTACCAGTAAAAAAACGAAAGATGTAAAATTAAACATGGGGAATTATAGATACTACTCCCAGGCAGGTTACATCCTCTTCATTCTAAAGTAAACAAGTCGGAGCATAAAGTATTTTCTGAATGAATGCCAGACAAAATTAACAGACATTAGTTTATATAGATTCGGGGGATTCGTTCATTCAGGTTTGTCAATATTTCGTATGGAATTGTATCAGCCCATTTGGAAATTTCTTCAACTGTGATTGACTGTCCTTGCTGCTCGCCGACAAGAATCACTTCATTTCCTGCTTTTTGGGTTTCAGTTTCGCAGTTAACCATAAACTGATCCATACAAACTCTCCCGACTATGGGACGGCGTTTCCCATTTATCAACACTTCCCCGCGGTTTGAGAGATGTCTGCTGTATCCGTCTCCATAACCTAAAGGAATAGTGGAAATTTCTGCAGAACTTTCTGAAGTCCAGGTTGCACCATAACTGATGGAAAATCCAGGAGGGACAGATTTGTGGAATGAAACTTGTGATTTTAACCGAAGTGCCGGTTTAACATCAATCACACGCGGACAGGATGAATCCGGATAAACGCCATATAGAATAATTCCTGGACGGATAATATCAAGGTGAGATTGTGGAAAATAAAGCACACCACCGGAATTTGCTATATGCCTCATTGGGGTACTTGCACCGAGCCTGTCAAAAACTGAAACTGCCTGAAAAAATCTGTCAATCTGCTCCTGAGTCATTGGATCTTCAGGATCATCAGCACAGGCGAAATGTGAACAAATCCCCTTTACATTTATATGTTCCGCATCTAATGCTTCAGTAATGAAACTCTCTGAATTTTCTAAACTAGTGCCAATCCTGCCCATTCCACTGTCAATTTTTAGATGAACTGTCGCAAGTTGGCCAAGGGATTTGCATAGCTTTTCCGTCTCACACAACACCTCCGGAGAAGAGACAAAAAATTCCAGATTCCATTCCAGGTATTCCAGAATCTGTTTTGTCAGCACTCCACCGAAAACAATAATTGGCAAGGAAATTCCGGATTCCCGCAAGAGGATCCCCTCTTCCAGCAAAGCTACACCCAGACTGTTCACGCCAAGTTTTTCATAAAGCTGTGCAACCTTGATCAATCCGTGTCCGTACGCGTTTGACTTGACGACTGCCATCACTGGTCGGTTGTCAGTGTGTTCTCGTATTAAATTGAGATTATGTGCAAGTATACTCAGGTCAACTTCGATACAGGAAGGCCTCATTTATCAAAAGAATATCGAGGTTTTAGATTGTCGGTGTGCTTTGAAAAAATTGTTAACTAAATTTGGAGCTGTAAAAGACAAAAAGTGCACTGCAGAAAAGCTCAAAATTTTCCAGTTCACAATCATCACTGATCTTTTTCAGGGTGGTAATTAACTCAGGCAGACTTTGGATTTGACGGAATGCTTTATAAAAGCGTATTCGAATTTTATGCTCAATAAATAAAGGCACAAGTTCATTGATAATAGTTGGAAGCGCCTCGTGATCTTCTCCAAGACGTTTTAACAGATGATTAAAAAAACCTTCAATATAAACGCTGAGTCTTCGCTTATCTTCCTTCAGTTTTTCTTTTGGTAAATATTCTGATGAGGCATTTTTCAACTTCGTCTCACTAACAGATGGATCCATCTCTGTTACTTCTGCAGATTGATTCAATGCAGAAGTGATTTTTCTTTTACGGTGTGCGGCAATGTTAAGCGGAAACTCCAGGACATAAGTTGATTGTTTTTCCATTTGCTGAAAAAGACTTTGCGTTTTTATCGGGTCCAATTGAATAGCATCAGTATCGGCAGCTAGAATTCCTACCATAAAAGGATTGTTCAGGTTGCTGTATACACTATAAGTATCTGAACCAAAATTATATGGCAGCGACTGTGTGCCTTTTGGGTTTTTTGGTGCCTGCTTTATGATCAAGGGCTGCAGAGCGTCTGTTTCGATAGAATCATCAGGATTAACAGTTTTTTGCTTCACAGTATTCGACTCATCATTTCCCATTATTTTTTTAACCATCTGATTTTTTCAATAATCAAAACTTTTTTTATCATTCAGGCAAGATATTTGCTCTTGCTTTTTTTGTGTCATGAGAGCAGTATCAACTTGATTAGCATTCAAAACAAAGCACCAACTATACCAACTGTTTTAAGTTATGTTTCTTCGTAACTCCCTTCTGAATGCAAATACCAGCAGGCCCAATAAAAAAATAATCAGAAACTGTTTCAGGATGGCAGCAGCAAACGCTTTAATTTTCTTGCTGTTATTCTCGTTCAGTTCGGTCTATGCCCACAGAATTCCTTCGTGGGAGCCTTATTACAATTCCTACCAAAAAGGTGAATGCAAGCAACTGTTACAGCGCTTGAAGCCTTTATCAAAGCCGAAAGCCTGGGTGAACAACGGCTTATGGAGCCGCTCCCAAATAATAAAATCAAAATGTCATCAGCAGCTTGGTAATCACAAGGAAGCGTTGAAGAATATCAAAATAACACCTGATTCGGAGATGAAAGACGTATGGCTTTTTCAAAAAATACGTTTTTTACTTCAGACAGCCAAGCATAGGGAAGCAATTGCGGGAATCCGGGAGTTGCTGAGGCATCCAAAAAGGAACTTTTACCTTGCCTCGATTCGTGAAGAATTAAAAAAGGTATTTCGCACAGATAAAGAAGTTCACATTATTTACCATCTGCTTCATGACACGCGTAAGACCAAGGATTGGTTTCTGATGGATTATGAGCTGCATTCGCTTTATCTTCGTGGTGCAGAACTTCACGATCATAAAATCGAACGTAAATACAAAGTGTTAGGATGGCAGTATCCTATTGATGAAAAATCCGCTCTGCTTACCCACAAAAATTTAACTGCTCTTGACCTCAAAATAATGTCTACCAAAGAAGTCTTTAACCGTGTCCGGACATTGGAGAGACTTGGGCTCGATATGTACCTGATGAAGCATCTTCCCCAGCTCAGAAAAGGAAGAAGTAAAGAGTTAGTTCATAAACTTGGCAAGTCGTATCTTTCTGCACTGTTTGCGGAAAAATATTATTCGCGAATAATCAAGTTTCATCAGCAGAGTAAACTTTCAAAGGTTTGGTTCCTGCCGAAAGAAACACAGCTAAAGTGGACAGCGCTTTCATACATTAAGCGCAGAAATATTCCTGCCGGCCGTAGCACAATTTACAAATTGGAGAGACTCAATTCCAAATCCAGGCATCTTCCGAAACTTTACGATACTTTTGCTACTCGTTACATGCTGGATTCAGAAATTAAAAAAGCACAATTTTGGTGGGACCGTTTGTTAACTAAATTTCCAGCACATTCCCTGTCCATAAAGTCTGTATGGCAGTTGGCATGGACACACAAGCAGAATAAAAATACCCATAAAGCGCTTTATTACCTGAAAAAGGGACTTAAGAAAAGAATTTATGATTCAGAGATGAAAGCGAAATTACTTTACTGGCAGGGGAAATTTCTGCAGGAGAAAGGGCACACAGAACTTGCAGAAAAAAGCTTCAAGAGGTTAATTCTCCAAAAACCCAACACTTATTATGGTATGCGTTTGCTATCTGATAAGGATGTTCCTGAGAGTATTATGTCAGTGGTCAAAACACGTAATGCTAAGTTGTACGCTAAACCGGTTAAATCTGTAGATAAGAATACTAAAGAATTAATTAAAAGAACCGAGTTTCTTTTTGATATTGATGAGCCTGAACAAGCCCTCAGAGAAATATTTGCGGGATTAGGAAAATATAAAGACAGCACAAGGAATTGGCATGTTAGCCATCTGCTTCATCGCAGAGGTGAATATTATTCGTTGCTCAGGATCGTGGCCAATTATTATCTGCCTCATCTGATTACACATGAAGTTGGTGAACATCCGCTATGGGAACTGGCTTATCCCAGACCTTATTGGTCACAGCTGAAAAGTTACGCGAATCAGGCCGGTATTGATCCCTATTTTGCTCTGGCAATAATGCGTGAAGAAAGCCACTTTGATCCAAAAGCACTGTCTTCATCTAAAGCAATGGGACTGATGCAGCTAATGCCAAAGACTGCAAAATATGTTGCAAAAAAGAAGAAAATCAAACTCAGGGAAAAAGACGATATATTTAATCCGGAATTGAACACACGTCTGGGTACTCTTTATCTGGGAGGGCTTTCAGACCGTTTCAAATCTGAGCTGATATATACTGCCGGCAGCTACAATGCCGGGCCCCATAACATGATCAAATGGATCAAACGCTGGAAAGGTAAGCCATTAGATGCCTTTGTGGAACAAATACCATTCAATGAAACAAAAAATTACGTCAAGCGCGTTTACCGAAGCTATAAACTATACAAACAAATCTACAGTTCATAATAACACCGCCTCCCCACAGATATTAAATCCTACCCCAAAATAGAAATTATCTTTCTAAAGCAAATCAAACATTTAATATATTTAATAGGTATAATCGAGTAAGTAAAACTAGATTATTACATCCTAAAAAAAGTACTTGAAAGAAAAAGTTTGTATAATGAACCGATTAGATGAAATTAAGCAGAATTTAATTAATCAAAAACCCATACTAAAGGATAACTATAAGATCAATCTATTGGGGATTTTTGGTTCCTATGTGCGAGGAGAGCAAAACCAGGGGAGTGATTTAGATATATTAGTTGACTATGAAGATACCCCAAGTTTGATTACTTTAATTCAAATAGAAAACGAACTGGGAGAGTTGCTCGGTGTAAAAGTAGACTTAGTGACCTTTAAAGGTATTAAACCACAACTCAAGGATATTATTCTGGATGAGGTTGTTTACCTATGAATCGGCGAATTATTTCACATATGCTTGAAGATATTCTAAAAGCAATTGAGGCGGTGAAGAGATTTACTGATCAAATGGATTATAACCAGTTTCAAAAGGATGAAAAGACAATCCGTGCTATAGTAAGGAATTTGAGATAATCGGTGAAGCGGTCAAGAAATTACCTGAAAATATTACAAAAAATCATCCTTCCATTCCCTGGAAAGCAATTGCTGGTATGAGAGATCGTTTGATTCATCATTATTGGGATACAGAAATTGAAATTATATGGAAGACAGTGGAAGAATCCTTACCTCCCCTAAAAAACACAATAATCAAATTAATAGAAGAAGATCGAAAAATTAACAATTGAAAGTCAAAGGATTTCATATACAGTGTCTCTGAATACACTCAATTTAACGTTATGTGTTAGAGAGAAGTGCCCCTTGAGAAGTTATTCCACGATCACCTGTTTTTAGATATTCTGACTACTTCTAAAACATTTGTTTAGTCATCATAATAACCTGCCTGGCATAAATTTATAGAAAACCTCCCAAATATCACCTGCCGAAAATAATCACTGTAATAATAGTGTTAGCACTATTTTGAAAAAATAAGGGTAAAAAGTAATCCATACTTTGGTTTGATTCATAAATATTGATTTCAATATTATTCCCGGAAAAATGTTTGTGCAGAATTAACTCAACAGAATAAAAATATTTCAAAACTGGGGGGGGGGGGGATAACTTACAAGCATCTCTGTAGAGATTATTGATCAATTATGAATCATTTCGATTAATCCATTTGGAGGAAAAAAAGGAAATTACTAAATGACGTTTTGGACACTCATGTTCAAAATTAAACAAACTATTTGAAAAAGGAGAATTATATGAAATTAATACGTTTTATGCTTATCAGCTTTACAATATTATTTCTTTTTGGATGTACCCCAAAGTTAAAAGTTATCACTTATAGTGATGGTACTCAATATGAGACAGGTGTGAAAAAACTGATAGATGGAGGTGAAACTGAAGGAGAAGGACAACTTTTACTTGTAGAGGCAGTTCTACGCTGCATAGAAGGTGAAGACTGCCCTGGTGAAGATTACTGGATTATCCTGACTTACTACGGGAAGTTCCCGTTAATGGATGGTAAGGAAGTAAAAGCCATTGCCGATAGTAAAGAAATTGATATTATTGATGATCCTTATTTTACAAATGAATTAGGTGAAGAATGGTGGGAGGAGTACGAGCTTCCGTACAGCAAAGATGATTTCCGTATATTAGCCAATGCGCAAAAAGTTGAGATTCAAATCGGTGACAGAAAGTTAGAAGTCAGACAGAGTAATCGGATATTGTGGAAAAAACTTCTGGATCCGTTTGCTGAAGAATAATGAGTTAAATGTTTGTAGCCTGTAGTTATATGCATCAGATTTTCTGATATGTACCCCAAATCTTATACAATTTCAATTTTGTTATATAATCATTAGATTCTTTCACTGAGGAGGCAAAATGAAAATACTTGGAAATTTACTTGCAATAACACTGCTGATATTTATCATTTCAGGCTGTAAGAAGTCTGATGATTCATCAACTTCATCTACTGCATCAACATCATCAAGTTCATCAACATCATGCACAGTCTCTTACACGCATGTTGGAAAAGTTGGTGATAATTCATCAAATAAAGTAACTACTGCCTTGGCTAAAAGTGCAAACTTTACAAAAGGATTAACTGTATTTGGAATTAATATTTTAGCAACTACTGATGTTCCGGACGCAAAACTTTTACATGCAGCAAACGTTGCAGCAGAGTTAGTTGATAATAATGAGGATGGTACAGTTGACAATCTCTGTGTCTTGTCAGAGGTCCTTAAAATAAGTTCTTATGTTAATATGCATAGTAAAGATAATGCTACTGTAACAGTAGATCTATCTCCATTGGACAATGCCGGAGTGGTAGATAGCGCCGGGGATTCAGTATCAATGGGATTAGGACACGAAGAGACAAGGGTGAATTATGCTGATAATTCTTCTCATGATGCAAGCATAGAGGAAATATTTCACCTGATTACTCAACGAGGGTATTCAAGTGTTTACCCAACAGTTTTTGGTGAGTCTAATACCTCAACTTCAACTTTGGCCCAGGCTATGGATGTAGCCAGAGGAGGTGAACAAAGATGCGCAGAAGAGTCATGTACATGGACTTACAACAATTCAACCTGCCCAGATAATGGTTCAGTAGATTCAGGCAAAGCATGGTATTTCTATACAGATTCTTCCGCTGACTATGCAACCCAGATGACTGAATATATTTACTGGGCGGTGAGTTCATATTTTGGAATGCATGATTCAACTGCAGGCAAGACCAAAGCAGACAGCGAATGGTGCCCCAATACAAAAGCTGAATTATTAGCGCAGGATCCTACAGTCTATAATTTGATTGATAACTCAACCTACGCGTTTCCCTCGGTGATGCCGGATGCAAGTTATTCTTATTACACCTATTCAACTTCGGACATTCAAACTTTCTAAAAGAGGAACATTAATGAAATAATCAAAGTCATAAAAATTAAAAAATTAACTACCATCTAAGTACTGTCACTTCTTTTGCAGTGGACTGCTGTTCCATAATAATTGTATATTAAGCATTCTGAATAATTTCTGCAGTTTGCTCGTATACATCCATCCTGAGATCCATGAGAAATATACTGACCATCCTAATTTTCCTGCTTTTTCTGACATCCCCGCTGATCATTCAATACAATGGAACTGAATTTTGGTTACATGTTAAAGCACAAGCAGACGAGCATTGTGAAGAAAATGATGAAGAATGTGAGGAAGAGGAGGAAGAAGATAATGATAATGACAGGGATCATGAGGAAGAAGAAGATGAGGATGAAGATCATAAAAAAGATGAAGATGATGAACATCAGGGTGACGAAGATGAAAATGAAGAAAATAATCTGGGTAAAAGTTTTAAAACTTCTCCAGAATCACCTACTGCCTGTAAAAGTTCTGTGACAGTAGTCGGGAAAGTGGGGGGTTCGGTATCAAACAAGGTAACAATCGAAGCAGCAAAAAGCGCCAACTATTCCAAAGGTTTAGCTGTCTTTGGCATCAATATTTTAGCTACTTCGGAAGTACCTGATGGCAAATTGCTGCATGCAGCAAACATAACCGCTGAGCTTATTGACAATAATGAAGACGGCACTCCGGACAATACGTGTGTGACTGCACTGCTGCATAAACTAAGTACTTATGTGAGTATGTATAATCTCGAGGATGGGAATTCTGTTGAAATAAATCCGGATGCTCTTGATGAAGCCGGCGCCGATAAATACTCAGGATTAGGCGCTTACGAGACACTGGACAATTATGCGGATGGAGATAATCATGACGCAAGTATTGAGGAAATATTTCATCTGATTACCCAGCAGGGTTATTCAAATGTTTATCCAAAGATTTTTGGGGAATCTAATACTTCTACATCATCTTTAGCAAAAGCAATGGATACGGCCAGAGGCGGGGAACAAAGATGTGCAAAAGATGAATGTAACTGGACTTACAATAACACCTCCTGTCCAGTATGGTCAGATTTGGTTGATGAAGGTGAGGCCTGGTACTTTTATGCTGATCCGTCAGCTGACTATGCGACACAGATGACTGAATATATCTACTGGTCTGTCAGTTCCAATTTCGGCATGCATGACTCTACCGCGGGACGCAAGAAATCCCGATCAGAATGGTGTCCGAATACTAAGGAAAAATTAAAAGCTCAGGATCCTGCTGTTTACAATTTGATCAATGACCCAAAGTATGCCTTCCCCACAGTATTGCCGGACGCAAACTATCAATTTTACACTTTTAAAACTTCAGATATTCAATTTTTCTGAACAAACTTCAATATTTCTCGTGGGTCATAGAATTATTTCTGAGCTTCTTTCCTCACCCAACTGTCCTTCTCTGCATTCAGGAAACTTTTGAATTGAATAACATCCACTTCGCGCATGTAACGAGCTGCCGAAATGCGTAAATGAGCATTGCGGTGATTCAATAAACGAGCGGCCAGTTGTTTGACTCTTTTTGGCTGAGTTTTGGCGAAACCACTTTTCATCGCTTCAAATCCACGTCTTGCCATTGAGGCGAATGATTTATCCGCTGTATTTTCCAGAAAATCAGCAGTGTTATCAGTGGGAAATAAAGACAATACCTGTATTGCTCGAAAACGTAAAATATTAATCAAGGAAGTGTTTCCTGCAATTTCTATCAAAACATTGTCTGTTCCCTCTCCCAGACGCTGAAATGCTTCAGCATCCAATTCCCAATGACGCCCTTCCAGCAATTTGATAACCTTATCCTTATCAGGATCCGCAGCCGCGATTCCGGAAATGTTCCAAAATACTAAACAAAATAATATTACATACTTCATAATCCCTCTTTTCTATGTGATTATTGTTTCTTTTTGGTCAATAAGTTTACTTTGCAAGCGGTGAATACTTCAAAACGTATTTCTGTTCGGTGGATAATGTATCTTGTTTTTTTCCCGCAGCTTGTGATGAAGGTGACCATGCTGTCCAGAACATCACGTTGTCCGCGCCGTATCCGTCGCATTCTTCGGGTAAGACTTTGCCATTACTGTCATTATCACGGCTGATTGGGCATTCAGCAGTATCAGATAATATATCAAATGAAATGCCACCTGATTCAGTAGTGTGGAAAAGCCCAAGCCAGTGGCCCATTTCATGAGCCGCTGTTTCAGCGAGCAGTTGTGTGTTCAGAGTTGTACCGGTCGCGTGTGCAGTGAGAAAATTCAACACACCGTTCCATGAACTGGCAATGCCCATTGGCCCCGGAAGTCCTCCTGAAACACCATAAAGAGCAGTTTCACCTGAAGGCTGATCTTCAACAAAAAATAAATTCACTGTATCAGTACTTCCCTGTGAAATAAGCGCGGAAGTTGTTGAATTGGTAAAACTATAGCTTACGGCGGCATACTGGCTTTCACTGATAGTAATCGTATCTTTGATTGTCAGGGTGATTCCATTAGTTGAGTAGATATTTGACATAACAGTTAATGTGGCAGAGATATCACTTGCTGACCATGTTGTGCCTGTGATGTAGGGCTGTACAGTGAATGTTGTGGAAGTTGGAGCGGAACCTGTGCGCAAACCAATTTTCACACGATCATTATTGTAGTTTTTAAAGGTCCATGTCCCTGCCTTGGCACTGAAGCTCGAAGTCTGTGGTACCAGAACATTGGCAAATCCATAATCTCCTCCGCTTCCGGATGCTTTATTATACAATACTGAAGACGAGCTTAAGATATTCGTCCCATCCGGATCAGACAGAGAATAAAATGAAACAGCTGAATTGTTATCCATGAATGTGCCTAACATAAAAGAAATTCCATCACTTGGTACTACAAATGAGCCGCTAAGATAGCCGTCTCCCTGGTTGGTTTGCGTGATTTCTGAAACTGCAAATGATGATGTTGTTTTGTCAGAAGCAGTTGTTGTGTTGTCAGACGTGGATGTTATATCAGAAGAACTGGAACTGCCTGAACTACTTTCATTCTTGGCACAGGAGATAAGGAAAATACTAAAACAGCAAAAATAAAATAAGTAAACAATAATTGTTCTCATCATGCTCCTCTCATCACGCAACCGCTTCTAATTTGTTCTGCATTCTGTGAAAATCAAGTTGGTGACGTTTATGCAGATTGTTAGAAATTTCCTTAATTGTTTGCTTATCATGCGAATTTGAATTTTGGCTGGCGTAGAGTATGATATTCCCTTTCTCATTGGCACGTGCCTGAAACAGCTGCCTGAAAGTGGATTCCCACTTCGCACGGCGTTCCATAAAATCTCCGGTAATTGTCCACAAATTTCCAACAAGCCAGCCTTCTTTATTCAGGCAGCAACTCAGGTCATGTAAAAATTCTGTATGTGCAGACTCTTCCGGAGCTCCATATTCACCGAATGCGTCCAGAAATATGAGATCAAATTCCGAATTCAGTTTTTTAATGAATTGTGTCGCGTCAGCCAGAATTACATTCAACCGTTTGTCAACGGGAAAATCAAAGAAGCGTTGTGCTGCTTCGATCACCGCCGAACTCGATTCAATTATGGTTTGCTGAAGATGTGGAAACTGATTGTGCAGCCAACGCGGAATACTGCCACCTCCAAGTCCTAAATGCAGGGCAGTTTTGGGGTTGGGAAAGAAGTTCAGTCCCAGCAGCATGAATCGCGAGTATGGCAATACCATGTGGTTTGGATTGGATCGCGAATAAACGCTCTGCAGGATGTGGTTTCCAAAGCGTAATTCCCTGCGCTCCTGTTTTTCCCAAACCTGAACAGTTAGTCCGGAATCTTCAGTCTCCCATAACAAGTGTTCCGTTTCTTTTCGCTGAAGAAATTTTAATAGACTCAAAACTCAAGAGTAGAGATATAGCGTTGCACTTTTATTGAGGAACAATTAGAGCTGAATTCAATTTGATTTGTTAAAGTTCTGGATTAACTGTTTTCCTGCTATAAAAAATATTGACTAAGCTAACTTGGAAACATTGTTTATTTTTTCCAGATGAGGAACAGCGCCCATTTCGGCCACAATCCATTTTTCTTTCCAGACTACACGGAACATTCCTGTATTGCTGATAATGAAACGGGTTGGTGCGTCAACCGGCAGTCCCAGCACATGCTTCATTATAACTCGAACCACACCGCCATGTGTTACTAACAGCACCACTTGTTGGGGATGACTAAGTCGAATTTCCTCAATTGCCTCCAATGCACGGTCCTGGAGCTGCTGTGTGCTTTCACCTTGATCAATTGCATAGTTTGCTCCTGCGGTTTTGAACAGCTGAAAGCTTTCCGGATGTTTCTCACGGGCTTCTTCTGATGTCAGGCCTTCGAAAATTCCAAGGTTTTTCTCACGCAGTCTTTGATCAATAATCAGATTATGTCCTGAAAAGCAGGTAATTGCTTCTGCTGTTTTCCGTGCACGGGGAGCGTCGCTGCAATAAAGATGGTCGAATGGAACATTTTTCATCCACTTCCCCAGGGCCTGAATTTGTTCCTTGCCTTTAGCGGAAAGATCACTGTCTAAACTGCCCTGCATTCGTAACTGAGTATTCCACACGGTTTCTCCGTGACGTATTAAAATCAATTCAGTATTTTCCATTTATTGTTTTGTATTATTTCTTTTATTTTCCACCGTGTAACTTAATCAATCTCTGCATTTCATCCAGCAGAGCTTGCTTGAATTCCGGACGCTGCAAGCCTATTTGCATTGCAGAAGTCAGGAATCCTAATGGTTCTCCCAGATCGTAACGAGTTCCTTCGAACTGTACGGCGGAAACGCGGCCGCTGGTTGCCAGATGATTAATTGCTTCAGTTTGTGTGAATTCTTCCTGGTGTGAGTGATTTTTGTCACTGGCTCTCAAAGCGTCAAAAAGATCGGAAGTGTAAAGGTAACGTCCGTACGAAACGAAGCGGCTGGGAGCAGTGCCATGTGCAGGTTTCTCCACCATTTTTTTAACACGCATAATCTTTCCGGACTTTTCAGGATCAATTACCCCATATCTGTATAATTGGTCTTCATTCATTTCTTTAACGGCCAACACAGTATTGCCCGTTTTTTCCCATGTCTCAATCAACTGCCTGGCAAGAGGTTGCTCGCCCAGCACAATATCGTCCGGATAGGCAACCACAAAAGGCTCATTGTCCACAAACGGCTCAACAAGCATAAGGGCATTTCCTGTACCCATCATGTGCTGTTGGCGCAAGGTGAATATATTTACCTCTATTGGTTTTATAACTTCCAGTTTTTCTATTTGGTTGGATTCAGAAAACGTTGATGACAGCTCAATCTCACGATCAAAATAATCTTCCATCACTTTTTTTCTGCGTGATGAAACAAGCAAAATATCCTTGATACCAGCATCAGCCATTTCCTGTACAATGAAATCAATGGCAGGGCGGTCAATCAGCGGAAACATTTCCTTTGGGATTGTTTTTGATGCAGGCAAAAAACGGGTGGCGTAACCTGCTGCTAATATCACTCCTTTCATAGTATGTTTTGTATGTTGATGTTAACCCTTGTGATTTTCAGTTTATCAAAAACGCTCAAATAACATTTCCAATAAAATCCAATGCCGCTGTTTCATTTATAACCTCAACTTCCAGTCTTTCAGCCTTTTCCAGCTTTGATCCAGTATTTTCTCCTGCAAGCACAAAGTCAGTTTTTTTGGAAACACTGCCGCTAACTTTTGCTCCAGCCTGGATCAGGCGTTTTTTCCAGACCTCCCTGGGCTCAGAAAGTGTTCCGGTCAAAACCACAATTTTTCCGGTTAAAGGGGATTCAGAAATCTGCCTTATCTGTTCTTCTTTGGGACGAACACCTCTTTCAAGAAATTCAGCAACAAGCTGTTTTTGTTCAGGATCCTGAAAAAAGCAAAAAATATTTTTCGCAGTAACAGGACCAATTTCTTCAATCAGCTCCATATCTTCTGCTGAAGCAGACATCAGCTTCTCCAGGGTACCAAAATGCTGTGCTAAAATATCCGCCGTTTTTTCTCCTACATTTGTGATTCCAAGCGCGTGGATGAATTGACCCAGATTACATTGTCTGGATATTTCTATGCTATCCAGCACATTTTCAGCAGATTTATCTCCCATTCGTTCAAGTACGGACAAGTCTTCATGCCGTAGCAAATACAGATCCGCCGCGTTTTGCAGAAGGTTTTTGCTCATCAGCTGTTCTATCAAAGCCGGACCAATTGTGTCAATGTCCATTGCCCTGCGTGAAACAAAATGTAAAATTTTTTCCTTTTGCTGAGCTGGACAATTCTGATTTGGGCAGCGCCACTCAACTTCGTCTTGTGGACGAACCGCCGATGTTCCGCATGAAGGACACTTTGAAGGTGGAACAATTTTTTGTGCCGCTTCAGCACGAAGTGTCGGATCAACTGCTACTATTTTTGGAATAATTTCACCACCTTTTTCCAGGGTTACATGATCCCCAAGGTGCAGGTTGAAGCGGTTTACCTGATCATAGTTATGCAGAGTCGCGCGTGAGACTGTTGTGCCGTTAAGTTCTACCGGATCAAGAATGGCAACAGGTGTTATATTCCCGGTACGTCCTACACCTATTTCCACTTCCCTCAATACAGATTCTGCCTGCTCGGCAGAAAATTTTACTGCGGTTGCCCAGCGGGGAGAAGACGAGGTAAAACCAAGCTGCCGATGCTGTCTGAGTTCATTGACTTTAACCACTATTCCGTCTATATCATAAGGCAGCTCCTGCTTATGCTCTTCCCAGTTTCGACAAAATTCCACTACCTCCTCGATTGAACCTGCTTTTTTTGTTTCATGATTTACCGGTAACTCAAGCTGGCATAAATAATCCAGGTTCCCTGCATGGGTTTCCTGAGGGCCTCCTTCAGCAATTGTGTAGATAAAGACATCCAAATGACGCCGTCGGGTCTCTGTGCTATCCAACAGTCTTAATGTGCCAGCGGCAGAGTTTCTTGGATTTTTGAAAAGCGGTTTCCCTTTGATTGTGCGCTGCTGATTAATATAATTAAAATTTTTTCGCAGCAAATATACTTCACCCCGCACCTCCAGATAATTTTCATCTTTTATCATTACAGGAAGGCTGCGGATCGTTTTGATATTTGGTGTAATTTCCTCGCCTTGATTTCCATCTCCTCGGGTAACGCCTGCCTCAAGAATCCCATTCCTGTAAATTAAGGAGACAGCAACACCGTCAATTTTTAACTCACACACGTATTCAGGTTTTTGGCCGCCGAGCCTTTTTCGAATGTCTTCGTCCCAGCTGATTAGTTCATCAAATGAATAAAGATTCCCCAAGCTTAGCATTGGAGTCTGATGTTTCCTGGTTGGAAACGCTGTATTCGGTTCTGCCTTTACCTCCAAGGTGGGTGAATCTTCCAGTTTTAGCTTCGGAAACTGATTCTCAAGTGCTTTAAGCTCCCTTACAGTAGAATCATAAGTTTCATCATTGCAGCTGAAAAGATCCGAATCAGTTTGATTACTGCAATAATAGGAAAAATTGTACTGATGAATCTTTGCGCTTAGATCACGAATCCTTGCTTGAGTTGTAGAACCGGAAGGCATATTTTAGAAGTGTTTGTCTGAGCGAAAATCTCCTGAATCAATTCTCTTTAATTATATGGGCTTGTGATGCAACTCACACTATATAAACTCAACTGTGAAATATCCATTCAATTCTAATTCAACAAGCCGGACTGGTGAATTTATTTGAACACACACATCAAAGTCAAATCCGCAAGGAAGCTCCGTTAGCAGACAGGATGCGGCCAAGGTCGATTGATGAATTTGTCGGCCAAAGCCATATACTGGCTCCTGGACGCCTTCTACGCCGAGCCATTCAGGCGGATCAACTCTCCAGCCTTATTTTTTATGGTCCTCCCGGAACCGGCAAAACAACACTTGCCAGAATAATTGCCAATACCACTCAGGCTGAATTCCTGTCAATTAATGCGGTCTTGTCAGGCGTTGCGGATATTCGTAACTGTATTGACACCGCCCGCAAAGTACGCACCGAACATCAGCGTCGTTCGGTGTTGTTTGTGGACGAAGTGCATCGCTTCAACAAGGCACAGCAGGATGCAATGCTTCCGCATGTTGAGAACGGCACAGTAATTTTGATTGGAGCAACTACTGAAAATCCATATTTTGAAGTAAACAAAGCACTGGTAAGCCGTTCCCGTATTTTTCAGCTTCAGTCTCTTACAACTTCTGATATCGAGACAATCCTGGAACTTTCGCTGGCTGATAAGGAGCGTGGATTTGGAAACAAAAAAGTGGATTTGTCGGCAGAGGCACGCAGTCACCTGGCAAATGTTGCCAGTGGTGATGCACGGGCAGCCTTGAACGCGCTGGAGCTGGCCGTCTTAACAAGCCAAACTGATTCAGATGAAATTCTGCGAATAACATTGGAAATTGCTGAAGAATCAATTCAACGGCGGGCGGTGCTGTATGACAAAGACGGCGACGCGCATTTTGATACCATTTCCGCCTTTATCAAATCAATGCGCGGTTCTGATCCGGACGCGGCGCTGTTCTGGATGGCAAAGATGGTGGAAGCTGGAGAAGACCCTCGCTTCATTTTTCGGCGGATGCTGATTTTTGCCTCTGAAGATGTGGGCATGGCTGATCCTCAGGCATTGGGTGTTGTTACATCCGCGGCTCAGGCTTTTGATTATGTAGGAATGCCGGAAGGGCGGTTTCATCTTGCGCAGGCCTGCCTGTATTTGAGTACTGCTCCAAAAAGCAATTCCGCGTTCGCGTTTTTTGACGCGATGTCTGCCGTACGGAAAGAACAGGCAGATGAAGTTCCAGACGGTCTTAAAGATGCAAGTCGTGACAGTAAGGGATTTGGACATGGAGAAGGATATCTTTATCCGCACGCCTACAGTAATCATTGGGTGGCGCAACAGTATCTTCCGGATGTTTTGCAGGGGAGGGTTTTTTATCAGCCTTCAGAGCAGGGATTTGAAGCAACAGTCAGTGAAACTGTGGCAAAATACCGTGAAGCACAACTGGCGGTTTTTCATTCACTCGCCTCAGCGGAGAAATCCCGAAGTACTGCTTACTGGGAAGCAAGAACACTGGGAAGTTCTGCAGAATTACTCAATGAATTTCGAGAAAAAATTACAGAAATGTCTGAGCTTTCACGCAATTCTCTGGCTCT
The DNA here is from genome assembly GCA_001627865.1 of SAR324 cluster bacterium REDSEA-S27_B3. GTDB lineage: Bacteria > SAR324 > SAR324 > SAR324 > NAC60-12 > Arctic96AD-7. Next base: position 31,062 of record LUQO01000003.1, on the reverse strand, counting down.
CGTTCTCAATGCCGGAGACGGTTTGCTGCTGGGAGAATTGATTCGCCAAATTTCTGATGAGACTGTTTACGCACTGGTTGAAACAGAGGATGAACAGCAAATAGTTTCCGGTATGTATGCAAAACCTGCTTCCGGAATTAAACCCATAATTGCCGTAGACAATTCCGGGAATCCTGCTTCTTTTGAAATAAATGATTTATGTTTTGAACGCTTCGTTGGCCGGAATGTGCTGCAGAAACAAAATGAAAAAACAGCATATCTTAAAACTCTATCTAAATGGATTTCACAGCAAGGCGTTATCATTCTTGGAGAAAATGTGCCTTCAATGGGGCAGCGGCTTTCAAACTTAATTCCGGAAGAATCGCTTGATGCTGAATTTCTTGAAAAGCTAAAACTTGCTGAGGTCGCAATATACAATAATCCACAAAACCCTCGCAGCAACTGGACTCCGGACACACTGCGTGTCCAGCTTGAATCTGATCATTGGAACATCGAACACTGGCAGGTTGAAGAATTCAGCACTCCAACCATGATCAGAAAAGAGCAAATAGAACAATGGTTTAATACACAGCCTGACAACAATCAATCCAGCTACCTGCAGGAGCTTTCAGCAGAATTTTCACTGGAACAGTTGAAAACATTGCGTGAATGCTTCCGGAATGAACTTGCAGGAAAAATGGTTGAGTGGAGCAGTGTCTGTGTTTTCATGCGGCTGCGACAGGGTTTCAGGAAAGAAAAATAAGTTGAGAAATTGTTGTAAAAAAGTATTCCGGACAGTTCCGCTGTTGGTGCTGTTCTTTACCGGATGCAATAATGCACAGCCGGAATACGTTTTTTTTAAGACAGAAACTCGTGATCAGCTTGAGGAACGTGCGATCAAATACTGTCATGGGGATTTCAAGGTGTTGCAGGAAGAGGAGTTCGGACCATACACCAGGGCTCGCCTAAAATGTATGCCGTAATTCTAAGATGCTTTTGTTCATCACTTGAGATAGTTTGACTAAATCAAATACAACTGTTTGAACCATTTACATACTTTTCTGAAGAGGAAACCTTAGAAACCAAACCCCTTCAAATTATCGCAGAATAATCAATATCGTCCCTCATGTTTCAGACGCAATAGCTCTTAATTTTTTCTATCACGGAATCTGCTACATGCACGCCTTCAATATCAATGCGCTGACGATTTTCTTTACGTCGTGCTCCGGGTAAACGAGCGCCTTCCTGGCTGTTTATGGCCTCTGCAAGTGCTGAAATGCGTTCGTTGAATTCTGAGCCTGAGTAGGCATTCGGATCAAGCGCAAGGAAACACTGCCCTGTCCTGGGAGGGCCCCCAGTTGTGCCTGAAAACGGACTGGCCTGAATACCAAGCATTGCGCCACTTAATGCCGCGGCCATTACCTCCACCAGTAATCCGGTGCCGAATCCTTTGTAACCGCCGCTTGGCGCCATGCTTCCTTTGAGCGCGACTTCGGGATCAGTAGTCGGCTGTCCATTGGAATCCAGCGCCCAGCCTTCCGGAATCGAGTGTCCTTCTCGTGCTCGCATCATGATCTCGCTTTTGGCCACCACACTTGCGCTTTGATCCAGCACAAAACTCACTCCTCCTGATGAGTCCGGAACGGCCAGTGCAAAAGGGTTTGTTCCGATTACCGGCTTATTCCCGCCGACAGGCGCAATTGAAGCCGGGGCATTTGTAAAGGCGATGCCCACTAATCCTGCATCTGCCAACCTTTCAACATGATAACCCAGCACTCCGCAATTGTATGAATTTCGGACAGTCATGCCCACACAGCCGTTGGATTTTGCCAAATGAATCAGGGCCTCGAAACCGTCATCAATTGCTGGGTGAGCGAATCCGGTTTTAGCATCAACCTGAATTGAAGAAGGCCGTGGATTAGAAACTTCCGGAATTGCCTCACCATCAACTTTTCCGCATCTGACATGTTCACAGTAAGTCGGCACATAAAGCAAACCGTGACTTGGAATACCATCACGTTCTGTTGCCCGCACGGCTCTGGCCAGTGAAGAGGCTGATTCGCTGCGGGTTCCCGCACCGGTCAATGCCTCGACTGTTAATTTTTCCACTTCTTCTAAATTCAAATGCTGTGTGCTCATTGTTCTTAATTATTTAAAAGTACTCAATTGTGAGACTATCTAATAGTTCTTAGTTTAACTGAAAAAAATTCATGGATTTTGCTCAAACATTACTTTTGTCGGTACGCTGCCAAATAAATTCCGCGATATGCTGATGTTCAGTAGTTATTCCGGAATGCTTCATTGCACCAGAAATATTCAGCAGGCAGCCGCAATCACCTCCAAGCAGGCAATCAGCCCCTGTTTTGGTAACATCTTCTATCTTGTCAGTGACCATTGCGGCTGAGATGTGAGGTTCCTTTATCGCGAAAGTGCCACCGAATCCGCAACACTCATCTTCGCGCTCAAGTTCCTGCAGTTTTACGTTTTTCAGTTGACGCAATAATTTCTTTGGTTCATCCTCAATTCCCATTTCACGTTTTGCATGACATGAAGTATGCCAGGTCACTTTTACCGGTTCCCCAATGTCTTCCAGTTTGATTTTCAGCACGTGTACCAAAAATTCTGTCAATTCAAATGTTCTCCTGGCGACTGACTCTGCCTCGGATTCCAGAGCATGATGCTCAAACAGGACGGGATAATGTTTCCGGATCATTCCTCCGCATGAACCGGAAGGAATTACGATTGGAATATCCTTTGGAAACAATTCAACCTGCAAAGCGGCGACAGACCTTGCTTCATCCTGGTGTCCTGCGTTAAATGCCGGTTGACCGCAGCAGGTCTGCTTTTGAGGAAATATGACTTCCACTCCTTCACGCTGAATGAGTTTGATGCCTGCCATGCCGGCGTTTGGGTATAACAGATCAACCAGACAGGTTCCAAAATAATATACAGCTTCTGGTTTCTCAGGATATTTGGTCATTTTTCTATTACATCAAATAACATTATTTCTAAATGTATTGTATGTCATTTATGTTTGCGCCAGCCAAAAGGCCGACCGCTTTTCAAAGCTCTGAGCCTGCGTCCTGTCATTTTTTCAACCTCAATTTTAAAACTCTCGTCTCCAATAGCCAATCCTTTATTTGTACTGTTTCTTATTTCATCAAGCATTTTATCATTTAAATCATTTTCGCACTTTGCCTGATATTTTTCCGCACGTTCGGCTTTTGTTTCACCGAGTTTCAAATACTCAGCATGGGGTTTACAAAGCGCGGACGGCTTTCCAAACGCGTTTATCTGAAAACTGCTCCAGCTATAGTCGGCAGGTTGACTGACCAATGCTGTTCTGATCGGATTCATCTCGATGTATCGATAGACATCAAGCAGATACTGCTCTGGCTGCACCAGACATGACCTGAAACGACCTTCCCAAAGGGTGCCTGTTCGTTGATTCTGACTATTGAAGTATCGCACGTATTGTCTGCCAATGGCTTGAATCATGCGGCTTAATCCAGCGTCAGTCTGAGGAGTACACAACAAATGATAATGGTTTTCCATCAAAGCCCACGCGTGTATTTCCACTTCAAACTTTTCTGAATATTCCCTGAGCCACCACAGAAATGCTGAAAAATCTCCACTGTTGTTAAAACATGCCTGGCTATTGTTGCCACGCTGAAGCAGATGTACTGGAATACCTGCGGGAGTTGCCCTTTGTAAACGAGCCATTTCTTGTTGAATTCTTTTGGTTACTTATGGAAATTAAACTACTCTGACCCTAATTATGTCTATGCAACAGCTGAGCCTATGATGGACCTCCGTATCTGACTGCGCACTAAACATTATAATTTAATGGAATTGAATATTTGAGATTTTGTATTGACCAGCTTGATTTTAAAATATAAAATGCGGTTTATATAAGGGCTGTTACAAAAAATTGATCTGTGTAAAACAGCCAGATAAGTCTTCTTTGAAAACAGCATCATCAGGCTTATATAAATAGGTTGCTGCATTATGTTTGAGGAGTGAAATATGGCTCAGGAATGTGAAAAGCTGACAACTTGTGGGTTTTTCAGGAAATACAGTGAAGTCAAAGATTTGGCGTGCAGAGGATTTATAAATCAGTTTTGCAAAGGTGATAAAATGGACCAATGCAAAAGGAAGGAATACAGCAGATTGCATGGTGAGGCTCCTTCAGATGATATGATGCCTACAGGTCATAATATCCGCTTATAACATCATTATTTATACCCAAGGACAGTTGGAGTTGCGGTCTCCGTAGGTCCTGCCCTCAGCAAAGCGACGAAACGCGAAGGGCTTGAGTTCGTCCGGAGTGGTTCCGGTGGACAGCAATCGGGCGACAAGTTTACCCACACCGATCATCTTGAATCCGTGGTTTGAATCTGCAGTCATAAAGACGTTATCCGTCACCCAATCGAATATAGGCACGTTGTCCGGAGTAAAGGCCCCGATTCCGCCGTTGCGCCGATCCTTGAAGTGCGGTCGCAGGTTGTTGTCAAAACGTCCAAACAGCATTTCGGTAACACGACAGTAGTAATCAGCGAACCACGGGTCAGCCTGATAGAGGTCGTTCAGGTGTCCGTATGGTTCCAGTATCGCGTCCGGTCCCATCTTGACTGGAATAGTTCCGCCCTGCAGTCCCGGAGCACCAACCCGTTCGGCGGCATAGCGAGTGTACCAGTACACGTAATCCTTCATTTCTTTTCCGTCATGCCCCACGACTGGAGTGTTCATAAGTTCAACATGAAGCACGGGGCTGTCCTTGCCGTCTGCAGTGCGGAAATCTGTTCCCTCAGGTAGATACACTTCTCCTTCCAAAAGCCGCCAGTAGGTCCACATGTCCATTTCCTGCTCAATGTGTCCATCCGGATAATGTACTTCAAGTTTTCGTGGAAGTCCCAGCAGATCGGTGAGAGTGGGCAGCCACGCTCCGGTGGACAACACCACCGCCTCGTCCACACGAATGCTGCCAGTGCTGGTTTGTACCGACTGCACGCGACCGTTGGTCTGATCGAATCCGGTTACCGATGCACCGTACACCCTCTGCACTCCCCATTGCCTGCACTTCTGGTCCAGACCCCAGCATGCCATGTGGGTTCCCGCATACCCGGAAGGTTTTTCGTGTAATACCACGTCACAGTGTTCGGTACGAAAATCCGGCCATATGGATTTCAGAAAGGCCCCAGCGTCTTTGCCGACGTAAATGTCCGAAGGATATCCACTGTCAATCTGACTCTGGTTCAGCTTGACATAATCGGCTTCCTGATTAGATTCTCCGATGGACACATAACCTACCTGCTGGAACCCAAGATTGACGGGATCGCTTTCCCAGACCTGTACGCTTTCACGCAGAATCGCGTGGAGCGGTCCGGTCATGTAAAGGTTGCGGATGCAGCCACAGGCCAGACCAGTTGCGCCCGCGCCCGGACCCTGTTTGTCTATCAGCACCACCTCGGATCCCTTGCCCTTGCCGGATTTCTCCAGGGACATCGCCAGGTGCCAGGCCGTTGACATGCCATGCACCCCGGCCCCGATCACCACAAAGCGTGAGCTTTCTGGCAGCGGTGCGGGGTCAAAAACTGGAACCACTGCGGAGTTCTCAGCAGGCTGGCTGCTTCTGGAGGGAAGTGGACGGTCCTGAAAGGGATACCACTGGTTGTGGTCGGTTGGGTTTGGTGCAGGTGTTTTCATGGATCAGCCTTTGAATAAAAATTATTGGTTCAATACATTTTTACATTTCAGTCTGGAATCACACTGCCTTCCGGAAAACATATTAAAACAGGAGGACTTGTGGTTATGCTATGATAATAAATCTTTTACTTCATTGAGGTTAATGAAACAGAATCAAGTATGAAGATTGAAGGTGCTCTTTGCAAAGTTTATGCAGCTTCAGCTGAAAACAAACACAGGACTGCTCCATGCCTGGAATCCGTCCTCGGTGGTCACGCAAATCCAGAGCGGGTTGTCACCTTCAGACTTGAGGGGAATACGGATTTCGTGCTGCACTTCGCGGTGCGGGTTTTCTTCCGGAAGCCGAAACACGCGCAGCCTCCGCTCCAGCCCGCCCGCTTCCAGCACGGTATCTTCCAAGCCGATTTCGGAAAGCGGTTTCCGGAGGGCACCTCGATTGGTGCTCAGGTCCAGTTCCGCCGCCTCGCCTTCGGTCAGCCAGACATCAAAGCCGCCGAAGTTTCCGGTGGTGATTGCGTCCCACTCCACGGTTTCGCGACTGCATCGCTCCAGCCGCCGCTCATGGTTCCAGGCATTGATTTTGGCAAACCGTTCGATGCGACATCCTTTGAAAACAGCCCGCCCTGTCCATGTGCTTTGCCGTCCGCGTCCGCGATACTCCGCCCCGCTCCAGATCACGCGGATGCGCTGCCCCAGATCAGCGGCGGCGTAGGGCCGGAAGGTTTCCAGCACTTCCGTGCCGTTGCGAATCTCGATGCGCTCGATGGGCGCGTGGGCAAGAACGTTGAGCTTGAGCGTCGCTTCGCTGGCAGAGGTCTGCACGATGTCGCCCATCATCACCTCGCGGGAGGAAAATAGCTTGGCGTCCGGAAAGGCGTTGGGGTCGCGCTCGAACACCGTCGCGTCCTCGGCAAATTGCACCGCGATGTCCATGTACATTCGGCATCCGGTGGTGCCGTAGTGATGCCGTCTCCGCAAACACTCGAAAATGCCGTCCCGCGAAAGGTCGTCGGTGAGAAAGCAGGTCAGCCCGCCGTAGGCACCAAAAGTGGACGCCCCCGGATAGCTCGCGCCCGGACGGCCCTTGTGCCCGTCGCTGTTGCAGACCACCCCGGAACGATGGCCGAGCGGGAAGCCGTCCGTCAGCATCCATTCGAAGGTGCCCCATGCGGAATGGATTTCCATTGCGGTTTCCAGCCGGGGGTCGTGCGCCTGCGTGATGTCGGCATAGCGGCCCCCGACATGAGCGTACACCACACAGTCCTCGCCCTGCAAGTCCTCAAACAACTGTGCCGCCGTGGAAGAATCGGTGTTCAGGTCCGTGCGGTCCTCCAGCAAGGCATGGGACGAGCGACGAATCTGGCGGCCTTCGGTTCGGAAAAAGACGTTGCGGTCGCCGCCCACCGCCGTGTTGCCCGACCACTCGTAGCCCGGAAACACCACGAACCGACCATCCTCGTGGTACTCGGCAGTGAGTTCGTTGAGGTATTTCCAGAAGGCGTTGTTGACCTGAAAATCGTTGGCCTGATGCCCGGTCACGTCCAGAAAGGAGCGGTTGCGGGCGAATTCAAAGTAATCCCGTGAGGTGGTGAGGCCGATGGATTCGCCGCTCTGTCCGTGCAGATCGCCCCAGTAGCCGGAACCGCTTCCGTCCCGGATCAGCAGTGGTCCGGCTTCTGCCACGCAGTCGCCTGACTCGACTAGCACTCGGATGCGCACGACTCCCGGAGATTCAACCGAAAGGTTGTTTAGCACTATCGATTTTTCGCCAAGGGGATAGTCGAGTGTTTCCGGCAAGCCCTGAACCGGATGACTGCTCTCAAGTCGGAAGCGTCCGGAAGCCTGATCGGTGGGATTGCCCCACTTGTCCTCGGCCTTGATCCCCATCCGAAAGACCTCGCCGGGACGACGCAGCGAAGGCAGCACAGCTTTCCAGTCATTTACTTTCCCGGGAACGATTGAGATATTTGGAGTTTCAGACAATGGGTAATAATGCCCCACGGCGCAGACGTCCGCCAGTACCTTGAATTCGAATCCCGGCTCACAAAAAGTCTGCATCTGCATTCCGGGAGATCCCTGTGAGGTGTCTCCAAAAACGAGTGTGATGGTGTCCCCCTCGCGCAGGTAGCCGCCGTGCAGCTTGACCGTAAGAGACTTGAACCACGGGCGCTGATGCCCGGTGTTAGCATAGTTCAGCGAGAGCCGCGCTTTCGTACTCGCGTGGGCGGTGACGTAGTTGTATCCTTTTGGGTCTCCCGTCTGTAGCGCTCCCCAGTCGCCCATGAAACGAAAAACCACGCGGATGCTGCCGGTGTCATCAATCCCGTAGCGCCCCACAGTGTACACCAGCCGGAAAGTCTGAAGACTGCGTGCCTCGAACGCCCCCAGCGGGTCCAGTGAGACGTGTCCATAGAGCACCGGATCCGACCCCGGCTGCGCCGATGGCCACGCCGCACCGACCAGTTCACTTGCGACCACATTTTTCATTTTTTTCTAACTCTAGGATTTCAGATAATACACTTTTAATTTACAACTCACGATGTTCATTCTCTAACCATCAAGAATTCCAGGAAGGTTCAGTCCTTGTTCTCTTGCACAGTCAAGAGCTGTTTCGTAGCCTGCATCTGAGTGGCGCATCACTCCGCTAGCGGGATCGTTCCAGAGAACACGCTCGATGCGCCTTGTGGCCTCCGGAGTGCCGTCGCAGCAGATCACGAAACCCGCATGCTGGCTGAATCCGATGCCTACACCGCCTCCGTGGTGGAAGCTGACCCATGTTGCCCCGGACGCGCAATTTAGCAGCGCATTCAGCAAAGCCCAGTCTGAAACTGCGTCAGAACCGTCCTTCATCGCCTCGGTTTCACGGTTGGGGGAAGCGACCGAGCCGCTGTCGAGGTGGTCGCGTCCGATAACCACCGGTGCCTTGAGTTCGCCTTTGGCCACCATCTCGTTGAAGGCCAGCCCAAGCCGATGGCGGTCTCCAAGGCCGACCCAGCAGATGCGGGCGGGAAGCCCCTGGAAGGCGATGCGCTCCTGTGCCATGTCAATCCAGTTGTGCAGGTGGGGGTTGTCCGGAATTAACTCCTTGACCTTTGCGTCGGTACTGTAGATGTCCTCAGGGTCTCCCGAAAGAGCTGCCCAGCGGAATGGGCCAATGCCCCGACAGAAGAGAGGCCGAATGTAGGCTGGTACAAAACCCGGAAAGGCAAAAGCATCCTTCACCCCCTCTTCGAATGCGAACTGGCGGATGTTATTGCCGTAGTCCACGGTGGGGATTCCCTGGTTCCAGAAATCGAGCATGGCCTGCACATGCACCTTCATTGAGGAACGTGCGGCCTTCACCACAGCCTTTGGGTCACTCTTCTGCTTCTCCTTCCACTCCTCAAGTGTCCAGCCGATTGGCAGGTAGCCGTTGATGGGATCATGTGCCGAGGTCTGGTCAGTCACAATATCAGGGCGTGCTCCACGTTTCACCAACTCCGGAACAATCTCACCAGCATTGCCGAGCAGCCCGACCGAAACCGAACGTCCCTCGGCCTTAGCCTGGTCGAGAATGGAAAGCGCATCGTCCAGTTTGTCGGCCCTCTCGTCAAGGTAGCGTGTACGCAGACGAAAATCAATGCGGGTGGGATCGCATTCCACTGCGAGGCAGGAGGCTCCGGCCATGGTTGCTGCCAGCGGCTGTGCTCCTCCCATGCCGCCGAGACCGGCGGTGAGGATCCAGCGTCCGGTAAGGTTGCCGTCATAGTGCTGTCTTCCTGCTTCAACGAAAGTTTCGTAGGTACCCTGCACGATACCCTGTGAGGCAATGTAAATCCAGCTGCCCGCAGTCATCTGTCCGTACATCATCAGTCCCTTTCGCTCCAGTTCGTTAAAGTGATCCATCGTCGCCCAGTGCGGCACAAGGTTCGAGTTTGCGATCAGCACACGGGGCGCGTCCGTATGCGTACGGAACACGCCTACCGGTTTTCCGGACTGTACAAGCAGAGTTTCATCGTCCCCAAGTGTTTTGAGTGTTTCGGTTATCAGGTCAAAGTCCTTCCAGGTACGGGCAGCCTTGCCGATTCCGCCGTACACCACCAGTTCATCAGGATTTTCAGCAACCTCCGGATCGAGGTTGTTCATTATCATGCGGTACGGAGCTTCTATAAGCCAGGAGCGGCAGCTGAGTTCGGTACCGCGAGGAGCTCGGATGGTTCGGGGGGAATGTTTTGATTCGGACATCTTAATTTCCTTTGCTGGTGTTGATCAGTCCTGTCACTATTTCTTCAAGAGTGGTCAGTAGAGTTTTGAGTTGATTACGGAGTCCGCTTGCCAGATCACTTCGGAATGACCATGGTGCTACTTCTTCCATGTAATTTTTTTGTGTGATTTCGAGTTGGATGGCGTGTATGCCTTCTGAAGGCTTTCCATAATGACGTGTAGTCCAACCCCCTTTGAAACGTCCGTTCAGCACTGAAGTATACCCCTCGGCTGCAGAACAAACATCGAAAGCAGACTGTTCAATTTCCGTAGCACAAGTGGCCCCGTTGTTCGTACCCAGATTTAAGTCCGGAAGCTGTCCCTCAAACAGGAAAGGCAGTTCTGAGCGGATCGAGTGACAATCAAATAACAAGACAACTCCAAGCTGATTCCGGACTCGTTCGATCTGCTCCATAAGAGCAGCATGGTACGCCGCATGCCAGGTTTGCCGTCGTTTTTCAATTTCAGCTTCATCGGGTTCTTCGCCTTCATTATAGATCGATTGTCCTTCGAAATCTATTATAGGACAAAGTCCTGTGGTGTTTTGTCCCGGATATAGTGAGTTTCCTGAAGGGTCACGGTTGGCGTCTATTACATATCGCGAAAAATTGGCCTGCACGACCGTTGCTTGCGTAAGCAATCCTTCGTAGAGCCGGTGAATATGCCAGTCAGTGTCGGCCAGCGTGCGACCACGATCATTTAGTCTGCTGGACAATTCCGGAGGGATGAATACACCTCCGTGAGGCTGTCCAAGTATTACAGGACCGCTTTTTTCTGAAACTTCAACAGGGTTCATCTGCTTGCTAAGTTTGGAAAATGAACATCACTGGCGGCTTGAATCAGGATACCATTTTGAATTAATTGTGCGGCTTTTTCAATGTCTGGGGAGAGGCTGCGGTCTTCCTCTAAGTGAGAAATACTTTTTCGCAGTCCTGTCAGCACTTTGTTTAAATTTGAGCTGGTCTTAAGCGGTTTTCTAAATTCCAGACCTTGCGCAGCGGACAGCAGTTCAATGCCCAGAATATTTCTGAGATTGTCTGTCATTTTCAGCAGCCTGCGTGCCGCATGTGTGGACATGGAAACATGATCTTCCTGATCAGCGCTGGTTGGCGTGGAGTCTGTTGAGCAGGGATTCGCGAGGTGTTTATTCTCTGACATCAGCGCCGCGGAAGCGATTTCTGCCACCATGAATCCGGAATTAACTCCGGCGTCCGGAGACAAAAACGGAGGCAAACCAAAATTCAGATTAGGATCAACCAGCAGGGCAATACGACGCTGTGAAATTGCTCCAATTTCGGCCAGTGCCAGCGCGGTCTGGTCTGCAGCAAAGGCGACTGGTTCGGCGTGAAAATTGCCTCCGGAAACAATCTCACCGTTTGACAACACAAGCGGGTTATCTGTCACAGCATTAGCTTCAATTTCAAGTGTATTTGCCGCCTGTCTCAACAAATCAATACATGCTCCGGTAACCTGGGGCTGGCAGCGGATACAATAAGGATCCTGCACTCGTGTATCTCCATCAAGGTGTGATCTGCGGATTTCAGAGTCGTCCATCAGTTTCTGCAGCGACCTGGCAGCATCGATCTGTCCTTGATGTCCGCGCAGCGCCTGTATTTCTGCATGAAATGGAACAGTTGAGGCCATTGCCGCGTCAGTGGTAAGCGCTCCTGTAATCAAGGCATTGATCACGCAGCGCCAGCCTTCAAATACTCCGGCCAATGCGAGGGCGGTAGAAACCTGTGTTCCATTGATCATGGCCAATCCTTCCTTTACGGCCAGAACCAGCGGTTTGCGTCCTATCTTCCGCAAGGCATCAGCGCCGGATAAGTTTTGTCCTTGGAAAACGGCTTCACCTTCTCCTATTAAAACTGCTGCCAAGTGGGCTAGCGGAGCAAGATCTCCAGAAGCACCGACCGAACCCTGCTCTGGAATAACAGGGATTACGTCGTGTTTCAGCAATGCGGAAATCTGTTCAATAATCTGCCAGCGTGCTCCGGAAGCACCTCTCCCCAGAGAAATGAGTTTGAGAGACATGATTAGCCTTACAACATTTTCTGGAAGAGGATCTCCTACGCCGCAGCAATGGGAGAGAATAAGGTTCCGCTGCAAAAGGGTGGTTTTTTCCGCGGGAATACGTGTACCGGCCAGTTTGCCAAATCCGGTGTTTATTCCGTATATGGGCGAGTCAGCTAGAGATGCTTCTTTTATCAGATCAGCCGACTTATCAACAGCACTTCTGGTTTCAGGACTAATGGCTGTGGCCGAACCTTCCCAATAAATATTGGAGAGTTCCCCGAGTGTAACTTTGCCAGGTGTGAGAATCATACTCATAAAATGTGTCCGAAGAAAAATTAAAAAAGTTTGAAATATAAAATATTCATTACTGAAAACTTAGAGCAATTGCTTAAAAAACCAACTTTGTTCTACAGGGATGACATCTATTCGCATTTTTCTTTTGCTTAGCTTTGAGTATAAATTCTTTCTACCAACGGGTTGTGCCCGATCCTATAGGCCAGTTCAGCCGGTTGATCAACATCCCATATAGCCAGTTCCGCTTTTTTGCCGATTTCAATTGTGCCGACTTCGTTTTGGATTCCCAGGGCCTGTGCCGCTGTACGAGTCACTCCGTGTAGCGCTTCTTCTGGAGCCAGACCAAAAAGTGTACAGCCCATGTTCATGCAGAGCAGAGGCGAAGTCAGCGGAGATGAACCAGGATTGCAGTCGGTGGCAATGGCTATCGGAACTCCGGCTTTACGAAGTTCATTAAGCGGCGGAAGTTTTGACTCGCGAAGAAAGTAAAATGCCCCCGGAAGCAATACTGCTACTGTTCCTGATTCGCCCATAGCTTGAACTCCGGCAGCATCAAGATATTCCAGATGATCTGCGGATAATGCTCCATAACTTGCGGCCAGCACGGCACCGCCGAGATTCGAAAGCTGTTCCGCATGCAGTTTCATTGGTAGTCCCAGAGCCGAAGCCTTGTCAAAAACCTTTGTAATCTGTTTTGGTGTAAAAGCGATTTTTTCGCAAAATCCATCAACCGCGTCAGCCAGTTTTTCGCTATGTACTGCAGGCAGGACATCTTCACAAATAAAATCAATGTACTTGTCTGCATTTCCGCTGAATTCCGGGGGAATTGCGTGTGCGCCAAGGAAAGTTGTTTTAACACGTACATTAAGCTCCTGGCCTAATTTACGTGCCACACGCAGCATTTTGATTTCTGTTTCCTTATCCAGGCCGTATCCGGATTTTATTTCCACTGTCCCTGCACCTTCAGCAACCAAAGCTTCCAGTCGTGGCAGTGACTGTTCCAGTAATTCCTGATCAGTTGTACTGCGTGTGTCCTTAACGGTGCTGAGGATTCCTCCGCCTTTTCGTGAGATTACCTCGTAACTTGCTCCATTAAGTCTCATCTCAAATTCACTAGCACGGCTGCCGCCGTAAACAAGATGAGTGTGACAGTCGATCAATGCCGGAGTGATCAATTTCCTATCTGCATTTTTTTCCGGAAGTCCGGCATACTCATTAGGAAGTTCTGATTGATCACCGACCCAGCTGATCAGTCCATCTGCTATGACAAGCGCTCCATTCTCTATCAAGCCATAAGGTTTGTTTGAAGTCATGGTTGCGATTTTTGCGCTGCGTATCAAGGTTGTAGAGGGCATAGACTGTTTCATTCAAGATTCAGGATCATGGTCATTTTCAGGAACGGCCATCTGGAAGAATTTTTCCCGTGCGCTGTCTGTCCCGATAATTGCAGCACGGTCATTAGCTTTAAGGCGAAAATCAGCATCCGGATTCGGTACCAGTTTATCATCACGAACCACACTTACAACTGAGGACTCTGTCTTTGTTCTGAGCTGAGTCTCACGAATTGTTTTTCCATCAAGGAAGCTTCCGGACTTGATAAGTACCCATTGAAGATCGTATTGAAGTTCTGCCATGCGAAGCTGCTCAAGTATTTTGTACTCTTCATTTTCACTGTAAAAAGAGGCAAACAAATCCTGCCGCAAAGATTCGGTGTAATGCTGAATTTTGGAGGCGGGAATATGCAGGTGTACAAGTGCCTTGCGCGCCATCTCAAGCCCGGCTTCAAATTCTGGAATGACCACTTCAGAAATATCCAGTTTCTTAAACTCTTCCAGAAACTCTACTCCCGGCGCACGTGCCACTACCTGAATTGATGAATTCATAATGCGTGCGCGATCCACTATTGCCTGTGCAATTACTATTTCCGGCGTGGTAATTATCAACAGTCTTGCAGAAGATGTATTTGCCGCCTTTAAAACCACTTCATGACTGGCGTCTCCATAAATAGCTGTTATTTCAAATTTTTTTGCTCTTTCAACACGAAGCTGATCAAGTTCTAAAATCAGCGAAGGCACAGTGAGACGTTTCAGTACCTGAGCAATTCGGATTCCCACACGACCGCCTCCAACAATTATCACATGATTCCGGATTTCTGATTTTGGAACAATTATGGAGTCCATAGACTCATGAGGGAACCAGTGTTTCTGAAGAGTATATAAACGTGTAGTATATCTGGAAACAATCGGTGTCAGAAACATTGTTATTACCGCTGTGGTCAACACCAGTGAATATACTTCATGGCTGATTGAATTTGTGGAAAGGCCAAGCTGCGCAAGCACAAATGAAAATTCCCCAACCTGAAAAAGCCCCAGACCCAAAGCAAGAGGCACCACATTTCCGTATTTGAAAATTTTTGCCAGAACAGCGAAAATAGTTCCCTTGCCGATACTGACAATCACAACAAGAATCAATACTTCCTGCCAGTGTGCCAGCACAAATGCCGGATTGAAAAGCATTCCAACTGAAGCAAAAAACAACAGTCCAAAAAGATCGCGTACCGGAATAATATCACTAAGCGCCTGATGTCCATAATCCGATTCGCTTAAAACCATTCCTGCCACAAATGCCCCGAAGGCAAAAGACAGCCCCACCAGATAAGTTACATATCCTACGCCCAGACCAATTGCGGTGATGGCAAGCATAAATAGTTCGCGTGAGCCTAATAACGCGATGTACTGCATGATTCGCGGCAGCAAGCGTGTTCCGAACAAAATCATTCCAGCCAGGAAAAGCACCGCTTTTATGATTGCTATTTCAAGTGAGAGCCAGCCGACTGACGGATCGTTCAGCATTGGCAGCAGTACCATGAAAGGGACAACCGCCAGATCCTGTACAATCAACATCCCCACCATGACTTTACTGGAGAGTGTCCCGAGCCATCCCTGGCTCATTAAAGTTTTAAGCAAAACCATCGTGCTGGACAACGAGACCAATGTGCCAAGCCAGATTGATGATTTAACATCCCAGCCCATCAGCTGCCCTATTCCGTAACCCATCGCGATAGTCAGCATAATTTGAATTGGTGTGCCGATCAGTGCAATCTTTTTGACAGGTTTGAGGTCTTTAATGGAAAACTCCAGTCCGAGCGCGAACAGCAAAAGCGCGACACCGATTTCCGCCAGCAGTTCGATCTCATGCACACTTGTCAGCGCCAGTCCGCCGGTAAATGGACTAAAGGCTATTCCGGTGAGAATGTATCCCAGCACCAGCGGCTGCCCAAGCTTCTGCATTACAACCCCGCTGAAGAACGCGGTTACTACCAGAAAGATAAGATCGGTGGCGATGCCCATGCTGTGAAATAAATTAAAAGGAAGTGAAAGGAGTTATTATGAGTTTAAATTTTTTATGCTCTGATTTATGCTCATACAGTATATATGACAATACAAAATCATGGAGAAAATGTGAATCTGTTTGCAGAACTTGCTCTTATTTCGGAAGCATGGGCAAAAAATGTCCGTGTTTCTGTAGATATGAAAGGAATAATTACCGCCGTTGAATCCGGAGTTGAGCCTAATCAGCATGACACTCTACTGCGAAACCGCATCCTGCTTCCGGCGATGGCCAACCTGCACAGTCATTCTTTTCAGCGTGCGATGGCCGGACTGACAGAAAAGCGTGTGGAGAAGCAGGACAGTTTCTGGAGCTGGCGAAAATTAATGTACAGTTTTCTGGAACGCCTTACTCCTGAACATGTAGAGGCAATAGCCGCAACGGTTTTTATGGAGATGCTGGAATGCGGGTATGCTTCTGTGGGAGAATTCCATTATCTTCATCATCAGCAGGGTGGCCAGCCTTTCGATAACATCGCCGAAACATCTTCCCGAATAATTGCCTCCGCGCTTCAAACCGGAATTGGATTAACTCATTTACCTGTTTTTTACATGCAGGGAGGATTAGACGGCAAAGAACTAGCGCAGGGGCAGCTGCGTTTTGGAAACAACACTGAGCAGTTTTTAAGGGTTCTGGAGCAAATAGAAAAACAAATGCATGATGCTTCAGAAGATTTTCTGCTAGGTATGGCACCGCATTCACTGCGTGCTGTATCTCCTGAAGCCTTAAAGGAAATTGTTAAGACAAGAAAATCTGGACCGGTACATATACATATCTCTGAACAGCTGAAGGAAGTTGAGGATGTTCAAAATTATTATGGTATGCGTCCGGTAAACTGGCTGCTTGAAAATGTTTCAGTAGATTCACAATGGTGCCTGGTTCATGCTACACACATGACTTCGGAAGAAACTGTAAATCTGGCTGAATCAGGAGCGGTAGCAGGACTCTGCCCTATCACCGAAGCAAATCTTGGAGACGGAATATTTTCAGGAACAGATTACATCTCTGCCGGAGGAAAATACGGTGTCGGTTCCGACTCAAATGTGCGAATTTCCCTGGCAGAAGAACTGAGAATGCTGGAGTACAGTCAGAGACTTGTACGGAAGGAACGAAATGTAATGACAGATATATCCGGATCAGTTGGAAAGTCACTCTACATCAGTTCCCTCAAAGGTGGAGCCCAGGCACTGTCACGGAATTCAGGCAGCATTGCTTCAGGACAGTGGGCAGATTTGCTTACACTGGATTCTGATGCTTTGGCTGTGTTTGGCTCTGCTGAAGATGAAATTCTGGATCGCTGGATTTTTTCCGGAGACGATTCACTGGTACGTGATGTATGGTCAGCGGGACGGAAAATGGTGATTGACGGTCGACACATTAAACACGAACAAATTGAACAGAAGTATCGCTCTTGTATCCAGGAACTATACTGACAAAACAAGTGAACTACTACACCCTGATGATCCGTAGCTTCGTTTACAGGCAGTAAGCCTGTTAAAGCAGGAAAGGCACATAGGTAGAAGGACTGGGAATCTTCCAAACTATGCGCCTCAGTGCCTCAGTGCCTGTACCTGTACAATTGTCGAACTAAAGTCTTCGCCTGAAAGTGAGAGTTTTTCTCCCAATCCCCAAAAAGAAGAATAAGTTTAATTAGGGTCAGAGTAGTATTAAATCCAATCAAAAATATTTTTCAAGAGAGTCTGTTCAGTTTTGAAATAATGTTTTGTAATTCTTGTAACCTTCTATTTCCAGATCATTTTTTGATACAAAACGGAGCGCGGCGGAATTGATGCAGTAGCGCAATCCATCCGGTTTGGGGCCGTCATTAAACAGGTGTCCTAAATGAGAGTCCGCATATTTACTTCTAAGTTCAGTTCTTACCATGAACCAGCTTCTGTCTTCTTTCATGACAATGTTGTCCGTTTCAAGCGGTTTCGTGAAACTTGGCCAGCCGGTGCCGGAACGATATTTGTCAGTTGAGCTGAACAACGGTTCGCCTGAAACAATATCAACATAAATTCCTTCGCTTTTATTATTCCAGTATTTATTTTTGAAAGGCGGCTCTGTGCCGTCATTCTGAGTTACCTCAAACTGCAGGGGAGTCAGTATTATTTCAAGTTCAGTCCTGGGTGGTATTTTGTATTTGGAAGTTTGATTAATTTTTTTATATTTGAATTGATTTTCGCCCCACAGTTCTTCAAGTCGTTGATCACGTCCGCATCTGAAGCGGTAGTAATGATATTTAAGCGAATTTGTTTTGTAGTACTCCTGGTGGTAATCTTCCGCGGGAAAAAATTCTTCAGCCTTGATAATCGGAGTCGTGACGGGTTCGTCCAGTATTCCGGAATGGTCGAGCTTAGTTTTTGATGCAGTGGCCAGTCTTTTCTGTTCTTCATTGAGATAAAAAACAGCAGTTGAATATTCATGCCCGCGGTCGCAAAACTGTCCGTCTTTGTCGGTGGGATCAATATTTACCCAGAAAATATCAAGCAGCTGATTGTAATTAATTACGGATGGTTCATAAATAATCCGGACTGCTTCAATGTGTCCATATTTCCCATAGTTATTATAGTTTGGATTGCTGGATGTTCCGCCGGTATATCCGGAAATTACCTCCTTAACTCCGGGGATCTTTTCAAAATCAGATTCCATGCACCAGAAACAGCCACCGGCAAATACTGCTTCAGCATAATCATTTTCTGCATACGAGGCAGTTGGCAACCAGCAAAGCATCATAAAAAATGATGAAAAAACCAGGAATGATATTTTGATGTATCTCATTTCAGAATTGACTGCGTGAAATTGATGAAATGGCGAAAAGTCATCACAACTTGAAAAGTTTACAAAAGAACAAAGAATTATTGTAGTTCTGAAGCCAGCAGTTTTGTTAATTCAGCGGCAGGAATTTCTCGGCATCCATCAGCATTTTGTCCACACCAGAGCGGAGAAAAATCCCCTTTGCCCACAGCCTCCGCGTTTTTGCGCAGAATTGTAACTGCGTGAGAAGCCAGCGGAAACTCTGGTGCAAGCGCGTTGATTGGACCAATTTCCCTGATGAAACGGTTAATTATAGCGCGTGCCGGTCTGCCGGTGAAAATATTTGTAAGTACAGTTTCTCTGGAATCTTTAATTTTCAGCGCCTTCCTGTGAATCGAACTTGTTTTGGTTTCATCACACAGCAGGTAAGCTGTACCAATCTGTACTGCCGCGGCTCCGAGGGAAATTACTTTTTTAACCTCTTTTGCATTTGAAATGCCTCCGGCTGCAACTACAGGCAGTTTTACATGTTCTTTGATCTGGTTTAAAAGAGGATATGTTTTTACCTGATTTGATAAATAATCATTTGACAAAAATACTCCCCGATGCCCTCCTGCTTCAATTCCCTGGGCAATAATTGCGTCAACACCATTATCTTCCAGCCAAATTGCTTCTTGAAGATTTGTTGCGCTAGCCATAATTAATGTGCCACATTTTTTGACGCGCGAAACCAAACTTGCTGATGGCAGACCAAAATGAAAACTAACTATGGGGGGCTTAAACTCTGCTAATATTTCAGCTGCGTCTTCATTGAAAGGTTTTCGATCCGTACCTCTTGTGATGTTAGACGAATTCAGCTTAAATTCCTTACAATACGGCTCAAGGATATCATGCCATTTAAGTTCACGCTCTCTGTCATGTTCAGGTTGTTTATGGCAGAAAAAATTGAGGTTGAAGGGATTCGCGGTTTTTGATTTTATTGCTTTCAGTTCAGATCGTATGGTATCCGGTGTGAGCATGGCGCAAGGAAGGGAGCCTGCACCTCCGGCATTTGAAACAGCAATTGTTAAAGCACTGTCCTGAACTCCAGCCATGGGAGCCTGGATTATGGGAAACTTAGTGCCCAAAAAACTTTTTACAGCCATAATTTCAGGTGGTCAGTGTGATAGCCCGAATATTATAAAGGAGAGCAAAAATATCTGCAGATTGACGCAGATGACTACAGGAAATTCTGTAGAGTTATTTCGTCTTCCGGAGTGTTATCGTCCTCCATCAAACACACGGAATTTCCTTTTTTTTGATGATTGAGAACTCCCGTCACGGGAATAGCCAAGATATGCTCCTATGCCCCATCCGATGAAACCCAGTATTATGATATTGTTTACCGGCTCCCTGTTCAACATTTCCGGACTCCAGATACCGGCGATAACTCCCAGCAATGTGCCGGCTCTGACATAATTATCCTGAAACAAAGTCAATAACAGGATCATCAAATGTCGAATCATTTTATATTATCATAGTGTGTACAAGGTAGAAAGGGATCGGAATGAACGTACTTTTTTTGAATTTGACAAAAGTCTAAAATATATCCCGCAGGGTTTGGAATAATGACAAAAACAATCTTGAGGAAAAATATATTAATAATATTCCACCAATGAACAAATCTCCTTCGCCTTGGACAGGATGAAAAAACATTGTAAGATTTGATGGAGATACCAATTTTTCGTCAACAGGTCTCTTCATGCGAAAAACAATCATCACTAAAAGCGTAATAAAAATTAAGGCAATCCACTTACCCATTGTTTTGATTTAACAATTACAACTGATGAAGATTTTTTCTTTATTGATGGGGTTCCTAAAATAACATGCATTATATTATCCAAGATATTGCCAAGTGGCAACGCAAAATCAAATAGCTTATTTTAGTCACAAAGGATTCAGATAATGCGTGCGTGAATAGATCTCGCAAAGAAACATGCATCAAAAACTGCTGCAACATATCCTGAATAAATACCCGGTTGAGTATTGAGAAAATTTGAAGCACAATGTGGGTGCAATTGTTTACAGAGGTGATATGCAACTTCCATCAATGTTTGATCTGACTGACAAAGTCGCATTAGTTTCAGGCGCAAGCCGTGGGATTGGCGCCGCTGTAGCCCAAACCCTGGCTGAAGCTGGGGCACATGTGATTTTGACTGGTCGCAAAGCAGAAAAATTAATAGAAGTTGAAAACGTTATTAAAAAATCTGGTAATAAAGCATCCAGCATGGTTTGCCATAATGGAGATCTTACTCAGATTGATGCTCTCTTTGAAGAAATAAATAGGAGGCACAGCAGGCTGGATATCCTTTTGAATAACGCTGCTACAAATCCTTATTTCGGTCCTGCGATTGAGGCAGAAGAAAAGGCATGGGATAAGACTCTGGATGTAAACCTGAAGGGGCCGTTTTTCATGAGCCAGCATGCCGCAAAGCTTATGCAGGATTGTGGAGGAGGTTCAATTGTCAATGTTTCCTCAATCAACGGAAAAATTCCGATGCGATACCAGAGCATTTATTCCATTACCAAGGCAGGTCTGATTTCAATGACGCAGGCCTTTGCCAAGGAGCTTGGCGGAGACAATATACGCGTGAATGCTCTACTGCCTGGACTTACGGACACAAAATTTGCCTCAGCCATGACACAGAATGATGAATATATGAAAACTGTTCTTCCACAAATTCCTCTTGGACGAATCGCCCGGCCTGACGAAATGTCGGGAATGGTACTTTTCCTTGTTTCTGATGCAGCTTCATACGTTACCGGCAGCACCTTCACTGTTGATGGCGGTATATTGGCCTGAAATAAATGTGCTGTTATTCCGGAATTTACATAAATGTCATTACCGTAATAGGTGGTCATCGAGTATGGACGGGAATGTCGTATACTCCTTTTACAATTACAATATCATTCCCACCAAATCGGAAACAAAAGTGTGCAAACTTGATAAATGAAAATATTGGTGTACCTATGTGATAGGGGGCAGGAAGGCAACAGCCTCCCTGCCCCCTATCATTTATTTCATTTAAAAGAGTTTACTGGATTCCTGCTGTCGCGGGAATGACATATTTTTCATTTAGAAGAGTTCACTGGATTCCTGCTTTCTAGGGAATGGCAATTTCTTGAACATCTCAAGAATGTATTACTTCTCCAAGATCGAGCTGAGGAAATGCCACACAAAAACGACATTTTTTTATCAGGATAATATAATTAACAATTTAAAATGGACAAAATCCTAAAATTAAAACGAAAGGATCAAGATGAGTGCAGAGTATCGTATTGAAAAAGATTCAATGGGTGAAGTCAAAGTTCCCGCGGACGCTCTTTACGGAGCACAAACGCAGCGTGCGGTTGACAATTTCCCGGTAAGCGGCATCTGCATCAGCAGTCCCTTAATTCACTCGCTTGGCGTGATCAAGCAGGCTGCGGCAAAAGTGAACGCGGAACTGGGAAATATTCCTCAGGATGTTGCACACGCGATTCAGCTGGCAGCACAGGAAGTAATTGACGGAAAGCTGGATGAACACTTCCCGATTGATATATATCAGACCGGTTCAGGCACCTCCAGCAATATGAACGCCAACGAGGTGATCGCACACCGTGCAATGCAACTTGTACCTGAATTAAAGGTCAAAGTTCATCCAAATGATCACATCAATTTTGGTCAAAGTTCAAATGATACTTTCCCGACTGCCATCAGGATTGCCGGATACATTGAGACAAAAAATGAATTGATTCCCACACTAAAATATTTACGCGAAACATTTTTGAAAAAAGGTGAGGAGTATGCTCATGTTGTCAAGACAGGCAGGACTCATCTGATGGATGCCATGCCGGTAACATTTGAGCAGGAATTTGGAGGTTACGCGCGTCAGCTTGAACTGGGTATTCAACGGCTGGAATCTGCACTTGTGCGTATGGCAGAGCTTCCTATGGGCGGCACCGCGGTAGGTACCGGCATAAATACACATCCTGAATTTCCGGAAAAATTCGCAGATCAGGTTTCCAGTCTTACCGGCGAATCATTTCATGAAGCAGAAAATCATTTTGAAGCACAGGCCACGGTGGACGCGCCGGTTGAACTTGGCACTCAGCTGAAAACCCTTGCAGTCAGTCTGCTGAAAATTGTCAACGATTTACGCTGGATGAATTCCGGACCAAACGGAGGACTTGGCGAAATTCAGCTCGCGGCGCTGCAGCCGGGCTCATCGATAATGCCCGGAAAGGTAAATCCTGTGATCGAAGAATCAATGGCCATGGTTTGTGCACAGGTCATCGGCTATGATGCGTCAATCAGTGTGGGCGGATTGTCCGGAAATTTTGAATTGAACGTTATGCTGCCAATGGTCGCGCACAGCCTGCTGGAATCTATCCGGCTGCTGGCAAATGCATCCCGTAATCTTGCTGACCGTTCCGTTTCAAGGATTGTGGTGCGAGAAGATCATATCAACTCACTGATCGGCAAAAATCCAATCCTTGTTACAACACTTAATCCCCTGATCGGATATGACCTTGCTGCCAAAATTGCAAAAAAGGCCTTTGCTGAAAACCGGCCGCTCAAGGATGTTGCCCTTGAAATGTGTGATTTGTCAGAGGAAGAGCTGGACAAAGCGCTTGATCCGTCAAAGATGACCAAGGGCGGATTTGTTGAATAACAAACGAGATTGTTATTTTGCTTTTTACTTTCACATCAAAAAAACTGTCTTGTAAAAACTCTGAAATCAAGTGTCATTTAGGATTCTTGAATTGTTACTGGACAATCAATAATGATCCCAGAAAAACCACTAGCTGACCTGCCAACCCATCAGGTGGAAAATATGCCGCCTCACATGGGTGACCAGGATCTGTGGCAAAGCGATCAGGTTCTTCGTAAAGCGGTGGTTCGCGAGGGTGCCCGTTCATCGGTTCCATTACTCAGTGCATTTGGCAAAACTGTCGGAGCCGAAAATGTGTTTGAACTGGCAGATCAGGCAAATCGTTTTCCCCCTCAGCTGAAGGCATTTGACCGCTATGGAATGCGCCTCAACCAGGTGACATTTCACCCCGCCTATCATGATTTGATGGAACTTGCTGTTCAGAACGAGCTGGCCAGTTTTGCATGGAATCATGAGGGACCAGGCGCCCATGTGACTAATATGGCGCTGGTTTACATGATGTGCCAGACTGAAGGCGGTGTCCTTTGCCCGATGGCAATGACATATTCCTCCATACCTCCTCTGCGTAGCACTCCAGCTATTTCAGATGAATGGATTCCGCGTCTGCTTTCCAAACAGTATGACCCCCGTGATATTCCTGTAACCAAAAAAGCCGGGGCCACAATGGGCATGTTCATGACAGAAAAGCAGGGCGGTTCGGATGTGCGATCTAATTCAACCCATGCGGTTGCCGAAGGATCCGGAAGGGGAATCGGCACGGATTATCTCCTGACCGGACACAAGTATTTCTGTTCCGCTCCAATGTGCGATGCTTTCCTGACACTGGCATATACTGAAGAAGGACTCTCATGTTTCATGGTGCCCCGCTGGAATCCGCAAGGTGAGCGAAATTCCCTTTACATCCAGCAGCTGAAAGACAAACTGGGGAATCGCTCCAATGCTTCCGCAGAGATTGAGCTGCAGGACACATGGGGGGTGATGGTCGGCGATGAAGGACATGGTATAAGAACAATTATCGAAATGGTACAGGGTACCCGGATCTATTGCTGCACCAGTTCAGCGGCAATGATGAGACAGGCATTTGTCCAGGCTTTGCACTATGCCGCCCACCGCAAGGCTTTTGGAAAATATTTGATCGATCAGCCGCTGATGCGCAATGTACTTGCCGACCTGGCATTGGAGGCAGAATCTGCAATGGTTCTGTCTATGCGTGTTGCCAGAGCACTTGACCATTCATCACAGGATGAAAGCGAAGCCTCGCTGGCCCGCATCGGCACCGCGATAGCTAAATACTGGAACTGCAAACGTGCCCCTGCACATATTTTTGAGGCCATGGAATGTCATGGCGGATCAGGCTACATTGAGGAATCTATTCTGCCCAGGCTTTACCGTGAAGCGCCGGTAAACAGTATCTGGGAAGGTTCCGGAAATGTTGTCTGCCTTGATGTACTCCGTGCAATGCAGCGGGAAGAAGGGGCTGTACCAGCGATTCTGGCAGAAATGGAGCAGGCAATAGGCGCTCATCCACTGCTGGACAGTTCTATTGACGCGTTAAAAGAATTAGTTATTTTAACAGAGGACAGTGAGTTCCATGCACGAAATATAACCGAAAAACTGGCGCTAACGCTTCAGGGATCACTGCTGGCACGGCACGCACCTTCCTTTATCACAGACGCTTTTTGCACCTCACGATTGGCTCCGGAATACCGCGGCGCTTTTGGCACTTTACCCTCCTCAGCTGATATTGGTTCAATTCTAAAGAGAACCTCTCCAATGTGACCAAAGGCGGTTTTGTGGAATGACACGGTCGTAAAGTCAGTTATCCTTCTGCAAGGGGCAGAGTGACGCGAAACAGTGCGCCTTTTCCGGTATTTGCAGATTTACATTCTATTATACCGCTATGCGCGTTGATTATTTTTTGGGAGACGGAAAGCCCAAGTCCTGTTCCCTGTCCGGAAGATTTAGTAGTGAAAAACGGATTAAAAATCCTTTGCCGGATTTCAGGAGCAATGCCTGAGCCGTTATCTTCAATTTCCAGGAAAATCTTATCTGTTCTTCTTTTGAGGCGGAATTCGATTTTTTTTGCTTCAGTGCCACTCAGCGCGTCACGGGCGTTTATTGCCAGGTTGAATACCACCTGCTGCAACTGCACAGGATAACCGTAAACTAACTGAAGCTTCCCGCCAAGCTTGATCAGGATTTCAATTCCAAGCTGTTCAAGCTGGTTTTTCAGCATCAGTATCACCTGCAGAAATACAGTGCGAACATCAAATATTTCTCGTTGTTGATTTTCTGTGTCTCGGCTGAAACTCAGCATCTGACTGATTATAGAATTGGTCCTTGTCACTTCATCATCAATCAGCTGCAAACTTTTTTCTGCTGCATTAATTTCGCCCTTTTTCAAGGCCTGCCTGATGTTGTCCACCGACAGCCGCATAGTAGACAGCGGAGTATTGATTTCGTGAGCAACTCCCGCGCTCATCTCGCCAATTGCAGCCATCTTTGAGGCCTGTACCAGCTGAGCCTGAGTAATGCGCCATTCTGTAATATCAACATAGGATGCTATTATTGCCTCCTCTCCCAGATAGTTTAAAGTTGACGCAGAGAACAGTATCCAGATGTGTTCACCATTTGGCCTCAACATTTCCAGTTCCTGGTTTATCAGCCTGCCATGCTTCTTAATGTCGCTGACCAGTTTTTTTCGTTCCTCTGGTCGGACATATAATTTTTCAGCCCGTTCACCAAGCAATTCACCATCCTGTACTTTGAAGGCATCATACATCCTTTGATTTGCGTAGAGAATCACTCCGTCTTCAATGCGGCTGATCACCACAGGGTTAGTCATGGCTTCTGCAATTGATCTGAAACGGGCTTCACTCTGCTTTAATTCATGCTCAGCACGTTTACGTTCAGAAATATTGCGGATAATCATCAGCATTTCATCAGCACCGCTTGAGACCATCCTGCGGTCAAAATACTGTTCTTTCCCGTTTATTTCCAAACTGTATTCTGCAAATTGCATTTGTCCGTTTTTTTTCAAAGCATCCCGGGATTCCTCCCACATGCTCACTGAATATTCCGGATGCGTCTGCTGAATTTTATTTCCCAGCAGCTTATCTTTTGGGAGCATTAAATAATTTTCATCAGGAGTATGTATATCAAGAAACTCACCATCCATTGACATCCTGAACAGAATATCAGGAATATTTTCTACCAGAAGCCTGTAACGTTTCTCGCTCAGTTCCCTCAGCACTTGCTGCTGATGTTCTAATGAAATGTTGCAGTAACTGATTTAATCCAAGTAAATGAACTACCCCGCCGCAGAGCAGCAGGGTATTGGGCAGTTGTCATTCCGGACTTGATCGGGAATCCATGCACGATGAATCCAGCCCCCTGTAACAGTCCGTATTTATGGATACCCGCTTCCGCGGGCATGACAAATTTGGCAAGCCACGGGGACAAATCCAACAAAGAATTAAAATTGAATTGGAATGAACGGAGGTTACAAATATGGCAGGGAGAGGCTTTTACTGATTTTTCAACAAAGCTTGTTTGTTGTTACCGATCGTATTAATCTGGGCTAATAATTAAAGATTATCAAATTATTTGTTGGAGTAAAAAAATGCAAATTCAACTTACTGAGGAAATATGGAAAGAAGGAAATATGTATGTTTCCTACTGTCCTGAATTAGATATGGCTTCTTGTGGAGAAAACTTGAAAAAAGCCAAAGAAAACCTGATTGAAGCAATTGGAATCAACATGGGGGAAATGCAGAAGCAGGGGACTTTTCAAAAATATTTAACTGATGCAGGATTGCTTGAAAACAAGAAGAATGTTTGGATTACTGACAGAAAGTTGGTAGCATTTGATACTCTGGAAATCGCAATATAACTGATGGATAAGATAAGGTCATTATCTTACCAAAAGTTAACTAAAATTTTTGAAGCTGCAGGATGCGTTTATAGTCATACAAAGGGAGATCATTTAGTCTTTCATTTTAAGGGTGCAATCAGGCCCGTCGTAATACCCAAATATAAAGAGGTCCCAGTTTTCATAATCAAAAATAATATGAAGGTAATTGGAATGTCCAGAGATGCTTATCTGGAATTGGCTGCAAAAGTATGAGTGGCTACAGTTAAGAGTTGAATGCAAGCAAGTTATTAAATACTTGAATCATAGATACCAGGTTATGGTTATGAACAATGAATTAGAGTGAACGGAGGTTACAAATATGGCAGGGAGAGGCATTTGCAGATTTAGCGGCAATGTTTTTCAGAGATCTGTTAAATCAAGGGCAGGGTGTCTGTAGGATTTTTTTCCAGCAGCTGACGGTCATGGAAGTAGCGGATAGTTGTGTTGGCGGAGGCATGGCGGGCGTAAGACTGCACTTTCTGCAGCGGCTCTCCCAGTTCCAGCGCCAGCGTGATGGCAGTGTGTCTCAGATAGTGTGCGACTATATCGTTTATTCCCTTGCCGCACATTTGCCTGCCGAGTGTTCTAAAACCGAGTGATGGGAAAACATAGGGAGTCTCTATATTATTTTGCTGCAGCAATCTCTTCCATTCCTCAAGTTCCTCAAGCAGTTCCATTCTCAGTTTGATCCGCTGTTCCTTTCCGCTTTTGGTGTGTCTTAGAACCGCCACATAAAACGAACCGTCCTGCACAATGTCATCCCAACGCAGATCTGCCGCTTCACCTCTCCTCGCGGCCGTCAGGTAAAGAAATTTCAGCACCAGTCCATTACGGAATCTCAGCAGCGGAGCAACACGTCCATCGTATTCCAACGTCTCATTGGCTTCAATCATGGCGTTCAACTGCGAAACCTGCAGCGCGCCCTTGCCTGCAGACGAGTCAATTTTTTCCGCACGTATAATTGAAGCCTTGAAAGGATTCTGTTTGAGGTAGCCAAACTCTGTGAGTACTTTGCAGACTTTCCTCAAGGCACTCATGATCTGATTAATAGTCGCAGGTTTTTTCCCGGAGGATTTGAGAAAATTTTTGTATTCCAGCATGCGCAAAGGATCGAAACTCTCCATTTCACGCAGTTCCCGGATACCTGCCCAATCCTGCAAATCCCGGAAAGCCCTGGCGTATGCTCTTTGGGTGTTGGGCGAGTATTCACCAAAAACCAGCTCCAGTGCCTTGGCCGGAGCGACAACAGGAGTTGAAACTTCAAGTGCGCCTGTTTCCGGATTTAACGGTTGAGAAAAATTTTCTTCTACGGAAATAATTTTCATTTCACAGTGTCAGGGCTGAATAAGAATTGTTACCACATACGGCGGTTCGCGAATCAACAGCTCCATCGGCGGAGGAAGTTTCAACAGATCAACTGTGTCCAGCACAATTTTATCGAAAATGTTGGATCCGCTGGTTTTTAAAAGCCGTCGGTCAATCACCCTGCCGGATTGATCAATCTGCAGCCTGAGACGCGCCTTTAAATTCTTTCTGGACTGACTGCGGTTATTATGCCGAAAGAACATCAAATCTTTCTTGATTTTGCTGCCGATCAACTGGTTGTACTGCTTTTCCGCAAGTTTTAATTTGAACTCCTCCAATGGATTTATGACTTTCCTGACCTCACGTTCTGCCTTATCAAGGAAAATGGTTTTAGTTTTCTGGTGCGGTTTTGGGCGAAAAACATAATTCGAAAGTTTTGAAGAAGATACCGGTTTTTTTATTTCCTCATACTGTGAGCTAGCGATTGACATTGGGGGGGTTGCGTAGCCTCCCATGCTCAGCGCCAGGTTTGTTATCATTTCTTCATGAGTGTAACCGCAGCGGGTGCACACTACATGTTTCACACGCCACTTACGGTTTTCACCAATCATTGCAAGCGAAAGGCGATCATCATTCGGACGTACTGTTAACATAAACAGGCTTGTGTCTGGAAAACTCTGATGTACTTCCAGCATGCATTTGAGCTGTCTGCAGTTAAGATCTCCTGTTGCATCTGTTAGTTTTCTCAGTGATTGTTCAAATGCTTTTTGTTCGCTTAAATCATAATTCAACGCCAGTTCCCCGCGCAATTTTTGAAGCAAGATTTGTTCCGAAAGTACTGGTGTGGAAGCAGAGAACATTCTCATAACAACAGCCTTGGGTTTAGCTTCCTGGGACCAAACCGGTTTACTTTGGGCACAGAGAATCCACATGCATATTGTTGATACAAGCAACTGCCTGAGGGTATGTTTAGTACTAATTAAGTTGAACACCACAACGATTAAAAACTTTTAGATTTAAGAAGCAAGATGCACCTTTGTTATACAACCATAAGTCAGTTTTAGCAAGGAGTTGAGTAATCGAAAGCTGCATTTACATAATTTTATTAAGCTGATGAATCATTCATTGATTAGTCTTGAAATAGTGTTTATTTAGCTATTCAATGTTCAGTCTGACTATTTTGAAGGAGAAATAAATGTTAACAATTGTTGATGTAATTGTAAGAGATATACGGTTTCCGACTTCCAGCGAATTGGACGGTTCAGATGCAATGAATCCTGATCCGGACTATTCTGCGACCTACGTTTCGCTTAAAACTAATTCTTCGTATTGTGGAAATGGTTTAACTTTCACTATAGGCAGAGGAAACGAACTGTGTGTGGCGGCAGTACATGCTATGAAGTATATGCTGATCAACAGAGACCTTACCGAGATTACCAGGAACCTTGGTCAGTTCTGGCGAGAAATTGTCAGTGACAGCCAGCTCCGATGGGTAGGCCCGGAAAAAGGGGTGATTCACCTCGCGACTGCGGCTGTTGTGAACGCGGTCTGGGATTTATATGCCAAGGTTGAAGGCAAGCCGCTTTGGAAACTGCTGGTTGATATGTCCCCGGTGGAACTGGTCAGGTCCATTGATTTTCGTTATATCACTGATGCGCTGACACCTGAGGATGCATTGAAGATGCTTGAGGAAAATTTTTCAACAAGAGCCAAACGTGAATCTGAAATGCTTTCGAATGGTTTTCCTGCCTATACAACTTCCGCAGGCTGGCTGGGATATTCCGATCAGAAGATAGAAGCATTATGTAAAGAAGCTGTTGAAAAGGGCTGGACACATTTTAAGATGAAAGTGGGAAGCAGCATTGATGATGATATCAGGCGTGCATCGATTATGCGGCAGGCAATAGGAACTGAACGCAAACTTATGTTTGACGCAAATCAAAACTGGGATGTTGACGAGGCAATTGAAAATATGAAATCACTTGCTCAATTTGATCCTTTGTGGATAGAGGAGCCTACAAGTCCTGATGATGTTCTTGGACACCAGAAAATTTCTGAAAAAATATTTCCGATTGGAGTGGCCACAGGTGAACACTGCCAGAACCGTGTTATTTTCAAGCAATTCTTTCAAGCCAATGCCCTGCAATACTGTCAGCTGGACAGCTGCAGGCTTGGCGGTGTGAATGAGGTTTTGTCGGTTTTACTTATGGCAGCAAAATTCAATATTCCCGTTTGCCCTCATGCTGGCGGCGTGGGGCTGTGTGAGTATGTGCAGCACATCTCAATTTTTGATTATACGGATGCTACATGCCGCCGCAGGAATCCGGATACAGTATTACCATGAAGGATGCCAGTCTGCAAAAATATGAGTTCCCGGAGGGAAGTGCATGGAAAAGGAAAAAATATGAAATGAGAAAGAAAGTTTATGTGAAAAATTATTTTTGATTTTTTTTCTTAAGTTGAGATCAAATGCTCTTCGTCGTTAAATAAAAGAGCTTTATCAGGGGATATACCAACTTTCAACTCATCACCATAAGCATAAGTTTGTCTTGAGTCAGCATATGCTGAGATTTCATGATCCTTTACTTTCAGAAGCAGCACTGTATCTGCGCCCAGATTTTCTATTCCAATAATGGTTCCAATCTGTCCGGAATCGTTGAATACTACATCTTCGGGCCTTATACCCAAGGTTACGACACCGTTGGGGAAATCTGTGGTATCGAAAAACTGTTTCGGCAGCAAATTGATTTGTGGTGATCCTAGGCG
>LUQO01000029.1 GCA_001627865.1 SAR324 cluster bacterium REDSEA-S27_B3 | reverse complement strand
GGGTTACGTTGTCCCTCTTGAGTTGTTCACGACCTTTCTCAAGGGAATGGATAATAGCATCAATGACTGTCTGTGCGCTTTCATACCTGGAGAAGTAACGCTTCATGGCGGACCCGATTCCCGGAATCATACCAATTATTCGTGTCACCCAGCCGGCAGAGAAGTCGAACCGGTTGGGATCAAGCTCCTCGACCTCCATCTTGAGTTCAACAAGAGCATTTGCAACCGGTCCGCCGTCCTCGCCGTGCTTGGATAAAGCTTTGATCGGTTGCTGAAGCATCTTGCTTTGCCTGCCGGCTTCGCGCTGAAGTTCTCTTCCCATATCGTTGATGGCGGCCTTCATTTCATCCTGTGCCTCGAAGTCCGATGAATCCGGATCGATCAACTCATCAGCGAATTGCCGGGCTTTTTCCTCGAGTTCCGCGTCCTCTGTCGTTTCCGCTGAAATACTGTCGGGCGCGATGAGTGCCAATTCTTGTCTCACCGTGGCAACATCTAGTTTTAGGTCAAGTCCTGCGTCGGTGGATACCTCTGTCGTGGGTGGTTGAGTGTTCATTCTATTTCCTCCGGTTATTCAAAATTTTGGCTAATTGGTAATTGAGTACTTGCTGGCTCGGTTAGCAAGTATCTCGAGTTCCACCATTGCAGCTTCCGCATCCATAGAAGCTTCACCTTTTCCTGTTTTAGTGTCCGCCAAAGCAGTCGCCGTGTTGTCCAGCGCCGTCATTGCGGACTCATTTTGCGAGAAAAGTTCAGCGACCCTTTTTGTCTGTTGACTTAGAAGTGACAATCGTTTCTCTAGGGACTCTACTTCTCTTTCGGTTTCATCAGAGGTCTCAGCGAGGTTACCCAATTCTTCCAACCGATTAGCGATGTAATCTGAATTGATGGTGCTCACACTTTTGAGAACCACACTGATATCCATCAGATTGTCAATCGCTGCCAAATAGACCTGTTCCGCCGTCCCCAGATATCGGCCATAGGTCATTTCACCTGCGCTGAGCCGGTGATTGAGCACCTCGGTCAAGCTATCGAGCTTTTGCTGTAACATTGCCAGTTGTTGTAATCCCTGAGTAGAACCCAGGTTCTTCAGATCGCTTTCAAGAAGCGCCAGAGCTTCCAACGTCTTGGGTTTTACCTGGTTAAGCGCCTGGATGTCAAGTTGCAGGAAGGTTTTCGATCTGAAAAACAGAACCGGCCAGACCAGAAGCAAGACCAGGCCCAATCCGAGTGCGGCTAGTTGCATGAGCATGGAAGGGTCGAACCAGTCAAATATAGCCCACTCAATGGCAATGATTGTGAGCAAGGCCATCCACGAAAGCGGATACGAAAGTAACGTGTTGATTATTCGGTAATTCATCACATCCTTGGCACCAAGGCGTCATAGATCATGCATTCGAATAACATAAAGGAAAATCAAAACGAGTCAAGTGAATATTTTCACGGATCCAATGTCCATCTGGCGGAGGGTTGACGGATTTGATTTTACGGTGTTGAAGTATAGGAAATTCAAAACCTTTCAAGGGTGGATCCATATTAAAACAGTTATTCTTAGAAACGCTTTATTATCAATGTTTTCTAAGAATATCAAACAATTAACCTACGCAGGGTGTAAGTCTGAAATTCCTCCCAACTCCTCTCGATTCTGTATGAATCGGAAGTATTGCTACCAATCTGCTACCAAATAAGGCCAGAAAATTTTGATCTCCAAGATACTATGAATCTTCTTTCTGCACCACCTGAAAATGCTTATGTTGGAAGAATGTGAACCAAGCACTTAGTTCTACATTAGTTCTACAGCGTGTACTATGCATTTAATTAATATAGTTATACCAATGACATGGGGATATAAATATACGGACTGAAAATCCGTGTGTCGGTGGTTCAATTCCACCTCTGGCCACCAGCAATACCAAGGGATTAGGATATTTGGACTGAAAATCCGTGTGTCGGTGGTTCAATTCCACCTCTGGCCACCAGCAATACCAAGGGATTAGGATATTTAAGAAAATTATAATTTAAGCCTTAGTGTCCATATAAGTGTCCCAGAATATTCTCTCCTGAAATTAACTAGATTTTAGAGGCAATGACACTCGTCTGTCATGCTGGGACAATTTTGGATATGGTTTGAGAGTATTTTTGACCGCAGGACCACCCTCCAAGTAAAATCCTCGATTCTTGTATATTACCCCTAACAATAAAAAGAAACATCTTCTCATCTGTAATTTTCTATATTTTATTTGCTATTTCAACCAAATTCATGTCTGGATCTCTAATATACAAAGACATAATAGGTCCTGTAGCATCAGTCTTTTTAACAGGTCCATCTTCTATTTCAATCCCTTTTTTTATGAAGATTGATTGCTATTTCTGAAATGGTGTTGAACTAAGAAAACAAATGTCAGTAGTTCCAGACAAAGGGTTTTTTGAATGAGGGTTAAAAGGAGATTTAACATGATGTAGATTTATCTTTTGATTACCAAAAGATATTAAATCTTTCCTGATAAAATCAATTCTTAGCCACGCGTTTGTTAAAGGCAGTTTATTTTCCTGGGGTTCATACTGCTCTGCTATAGATATAGATGCTTTGGTAATTTCTTGACTGAAATTATTGAGCAACAGAGGTCAGCATTCTGGCTTTGAGCCTTAGTCCATCTGGATCAGAGTCATCGTCATCCGGGATCCATGGATTGAGGCATGCTAAACTCTTTACACACGGGTCGGTAAGAGTTAAGAGGAAGCTCGAGATGTCGATAACCTGCGGGTCTGTTAATTTTATGTTCCGAATGGTGGGCAGTCCAGCTTCGCGATTTTCTTCAAGTTTGGATAAAGCCCTCTCAGTATTAAAGGGTAGAAATTGTGTCTGGACTGCTGGGTCGAGTTGAGTGACATCGTACTCATCCAACGCCATAGACGGATTCAGATGATGTTTGATGATCCCTTCTAGTGTGGTGTATGCCCCATCATGGCCGTAAGGTCCAGTCACTTCAACGTTGAGAAGGGTTGGTGTGCGGAATGCATAAAGATCATTAGGGTTCCCGCTCTCTCGAAAGCGACCGAAGTCATCGTGGAACCGTCCATCTTCTTTGCCAGGTCCAACCTGTGGAAGGGCTAATACATGGAACTTCTCATCAGTGAAGAAATCACCGCTATGGCAGGCGGCACAGCCTGCACCTCCGTCAACCACCGACTTGAAGAATAGAAGCGCACCCCGCTTTGAGGACGAATTGATTGCATCTTCGTTCCCCCGAACATAAGCTCGCCAGGGTGAATTTAAGAAAACCTGTGATCGCTGATAGGCACTGAGAGCTTCTGCGATATTTTTCTCATTAATCAATTTTCTTGGGTTACTGGATTTTCCAAATACTGTTTGAAACTCTGCCTGCCACATATTTCGTTGCAGTTCACCGCGACCTTCTCCATAATCTCCTAACCGGGCACTGATGTGACGCCGCGCAAATCTGCCGGGTCTGTGTGCCTCGAATTCGAAACCACGCATTTCATCAAGCATTGTTAGTGGGAATCTACTTTGAGCTCCCACTAAATCAGCACCCGCATTTGGATCAGCCTGGCCGAAAAGTGAATCTGGAGTACGAATACTATTCTGTAATGTAGATTGACTTTGATCGTGAAAATTATAAAGGTCAGGCAGCGTGCTCAGTTTTTCAAAACGCCCATCGTGAGTAAGGACATGTTTAAAAAATGCCACATTAAATGTAGTTGGAGCATTGCGCGAAACAGTTGGGCCTTCTGGATGTGTTCTTGCGGAACCCAGCAGATCCTGATCGTGAGCACCTACACCGATTGAGACCGAAAGAGCATCTCCTCCTCCTAAAAGGGGATGGTGACAACTCGCACAGGCTGAATCCATATCACCACCCAAGGCTTTACTGAAAAACAGTTTTTTGCCTAATTGAGCCAATGGGTCTTCAATGGAAGGAAGATCATGGACATTTCCCGGATCACCAGTCAGCCCATGTTGGGCGATTATTTTTCGTAATTGTTGGTTAAACTTTTCTTTGTAAACTATATTTAATACCTTCGAGCACTTCCTCTGGCTATTTGGTTCATCACAATTAATTTTTGGTTGATAAGTTTGATTTGTTTTTCTTTCTGTTTCTTCCATATTTTGATCAGCAACCGAGTCCTTTTGCGGTATCCTTAAATTTCTGAAAAATCCGGATTGACGTCTGATTTTTAGCAACGTCTTTGGAGATAAATCCTTCACTATTGAAACGACATTATCAGGCCAGTGAATTTCAAGAGAATAAAGTGAAGTGCCAGCAGGAAACCCGAAATGTAAACGTGGTGGATCACCTGAAAGATAACCGCTGGCAGCACGAACATCACGAGTTAAATTTCCTGAACTGGTTTTTAGATGGACAACTGCTCCAATTGCTAGAGTGTTTCTAGTTTTGACTATATGAGGTTGAAAAGAAGAGGGCGAGTCGTTATTCCATTGCAAATCGACTTGCAAGCTTTCTCCACCACAAAGACGGTTCTCTAGGAGTTGAGCAGGGCCTCGTAAATTGTTAACTACTATGTCAAGATCACCATCACCGTCCATGTCACCCATGCTCATGCCACGTCCTCCGAAAGTTGATCCAACTTTCCATTCAGGCACCGGCTTGAAATAGCCATTACCAACGTTGCGAAAGACTTGGTTAGCTTCTATCAGTTCGTGATTGTCTAAATGAGCAAATATGGTTGACTCAGCCATTCCATTTACGACATACAAATCTAGAAGACCGTCCTGATCTAAATCACCGAACTTGGCTGACCAGCTCCAGCCTGTGGCGTCAAGTCCTCTGGGCCGAGCAGCATCTTGATAGCCAACTACTCCAGTATTAACGAGGAGAACATTGGCCATTATCTGAGGATCTCCTGAATTTCTCTCATGATCCATGTCGGCCATCAAGGGCTCGTAGGCTGCCACAGTGTTAATCGTTTCATCGTAGGGCATCATGTCAGTAGAGTATAGTTCCGAAATTTGGTCATTATCTACGTCACCAATATCCAGGCTCATGGTACTGTAACTTGTGGTATCAAAAGAAGTTGGTATCCAACCTTTGACTTGAAGACTCCATGGGAACTCTAATATTTTGTCTTTATTATTAATATTTACTGAAGAGGCGTTCGATGCCAATCGCAACCAAGCGTAATCAGGTACAGCAAAATCGTTTCCAACAACGATATCTTTTAATTTGTCCCGATTTATATCAAAAAAAGCGATAGCCATAGCCTGTGCCTTTTCTGCAAGACGATTGGGGACAAACTTACCTTCCTGGTTGGTGTATATAAAAACACCTGCCCCATTACCTATCAGGAAATCGTTGCCCTGATTCTCCAATAGACTAGCATCGTATGATCCGGTAACTAAGTCCAGATCTCCGTCAAGGTCAAGATCAGCCCAGTTCATGGCATAGGCTGGCCAGGCAATTCCCGGCAAAACCTGATGAACAAAACTAGTTTCAGTCACTCTTTTAATGCCGCTGAGACTTTGCTCTGAAATAGTTTGGGGTGTGTTTCTTAAGTAGTTAAATGCACCGTTACGGCGGGTTATGACGATATCAAGTCTTCCGTCGGCGTCCACATCTACCAGGTTGACTGCTCTTGTATTACCAAAGGGCATGTGTTCACTTAAAAAATTTGGAAATAAACCTTCATCCAAGTTTTGAGCAGCCTGGTTCCAAAGTATAGTGTTAGTACCTGAGTCATTACCTAGAACTATATCAAGGTCGCTGTCGCCATCAAGATCCCCCAAGGCAACACCTGCACCATTAGCTTCAAACTGGTCCACAGTGTCTCCTTCTACAGATGTGTAGTGATCCAGGTTGTGTGTGATGAATTCCTCAGAACAGGATAACTTTGGTTTGGACAGTTTTTCCGACAATACACTAACCCTCCCAGTTCCGGGAAGGTCAGTAGATTGCAGATTTAGCCGACCATCAGATTCGTTTGGTCTTGCTAACAAGAAACAAATTACCAAAACTAATCCACTAATGCTAATTCCTCTGATCAACATTTTATTCCTATTCTTTCGGTTTTACTTAATTACAGTCACCCATAAAGTGATAACCGAAGCTTAATGTGGTCAATTGGATCTAAATGTTGTAGATGTCTTTCAAGTTATCAAATCAAAAAATCCACTGTAATAAGCTATAATTTTGAAACTTTAACCATTTTTCCTGAATATTGTTAGCCTAATCCATCAAACAGATCATTCAATCGATTAGCTGGGAATCCTCCACGAGCACCCCCAAGCACAAAGGATTCGAACTTAAAAAAGTTGGGGCGCCCATCGAGCAATTCGTTAATGTGTTCTTCCGTTCCAAACTGAGACCGATGTGCATAAACACCTAAACGTTTGTGATCAGCATAACCAGAAATATCAATTTTGGCACAGATTGAGTCATCAGATACTCCGAATATTTTAGGGTCAAGATCGGAGTTTGAAGAACCTGTAAATCTCCTTTGCATTTCTTCCACCTGAGTGATAGTTCTAACAGGATAATACAACCTTTGTGGTGCTGGCTGCATCACGCTTCCCGCTGACCAGAAGGCCGCAAGAGCAGCACGATGAATTGTGATGTGATCGATATGGCCATACATACCATGAGGATCAAAGGTAATGATGATTTCCGGATTAATAGAACCAATGCGATCCAGTATTTTTTCCTCAATTTTAAAAATATCTGCGTTCATGAAGGCTTGAGGATTCTTCAAACCAACTTCAATTGGGAAGCCTGAATCTTGATAATCCAAGAAAATTGGAGGGGAGATACCTAAAGCTTTGCAAGTAGCCGCAAGTTCATCAACACGCAATTTACCCCGTTTCGGACCTTTTGGGTAACTATTGGGATCTATGTCTGGGTGGACTATTTCACCCTCTTCTCCACGTGTGGCACAGATTAGGCTGACCTGATGGCCTTCATCAGCATATCTGGCAAGAGTTCCTCCGCATGAGAAAACCTCGTCATCGGGATGTGCAAAAATAGCAAGTAATTTCATATTCAATCAATATTTTTTGTACATTAATCTGCTTTGACAATCTTTGTTTATTTTTAATTTGGTTGAGACACTTTGAATGTAGCATCTGAATACATTCAAGTGTTAAACAATATTACCGGATAAGAAATAATTTATCGACCCCCCATTCCAGAAATAGTAACACCACGAATAATCCATTTTTGTGCAAAAAGATAGATAACTACTATCGGTAATAAAGCAATGACTGCTGCTGACATAAGAAGTTCCCATTGAACACTGTACTGACCCTGAAAAAAACTCAGTCCAACTGGAATCGTACGCATCTCTGCCCTGTTGGTCACCACCAACGGCCACAGAAACTCATTCCAATTCCCCAAAAAGGTGAAAATCCCCAGTGCTGCAGTCACGGGACCTGCATTTGGCATAATCACATTCCACCAGATGCGCCATGAAGATGCCCCATCTATTCGTGCAGCATCATCGAGTTCCGGGGGGATACCCCTGAAGGCTTGTCGGTAGAGAAATGTAGCGACTGCCGAAAAAGCAGGTGGCAGAATGAGGGCTGCATAGGTATC
Source organism: SAR324 cluster bacterium REDSEA-S27_B3 (assembly GCA_001627865.1). Lineage (GTDB taxonomy): Bacteria > SAR324 > SAR324 > SAR324 > NAC60-12 > Arctic96AD-7. The sequence continues at coordinate 9,692 of LUQO01000029.1, read as the reverse complement.
ATGCCAGCCAAATTCACGAACGATCAGGAAGTTGGGAATGAGCAGAACAGGAAATGGTATCATCAAGGTTGCAAGATAAGTGATAAATAAAATCTCTCGCCCACGAAACTTAAGTCTCGAAAAAGCATAAGCAGCTAAAGAAGATGTAAGAAGAACAATACATGTCACAGACAGAGCTACCAGGATACTGTTGAAATAGTAGCGGCCAAATGGTACAGCATTAAATGCATCAAAATAATTCTCCCAACGGATCTTGCTGGGGATCCAGATAGGTGGATAAGTAAAAATTTCATTTGGGAATTTTAAGGATGTACTTAACATCCAAAGAAAAGGCGTCAGCATGATGAAGCTAACAATCATCAGAAAAAGATGTAAAAGTCCTCTTTGGAGCTTTCTGTCCATCTTGACTGCCTTAGGACTTTTTTGAGTTTCAAGTGTCTTAAGATTCATAGTGAACCCATCGTCGCTGTAACCAAAATTGCACTAGTGTCATGAACAGGATTACCACAAAAAGCAGCCATGCAATAGCAGCTGCCTTTCCCATCAGGCCATATTCAAAGGCATTCTGATAAATATATTGCACTATGGATAAAGAAGATTGTGCCGGACCACCTCTAGTAAGAACATAGGGTTCAGCAAACAATTGAAACGCACCAATCATTTGTATGATTAGCAGGAAAAAAGTGGTTGGACTTACCATAGGGAGGGTGATATGAAAAAAACTTTGCCAATTCCCAGCTCCATCAACACGTGCAGCATCATATAATGAGTCAGGTACCGACTGGAGGCCAGCCAAGTAAATCATCATCGAAAAACCAACGTTTTTCCAAACAGTCAGCATAGCAACCGCTACTTTTGAAAGCTCTTGACTGTTCAACCAATCAGGCGGTGCAACAGGCCAGCCAGTCGCATCGGCAATCTGCCAGATCCAGCCACTGGCAATCCCAAAATCTCGGTTTAGAAAAAACTGGAACACAATCGCCACTGCCACAATATTTGTTATAACCGGCATAAAGATTACAAGCCGGTAGCAAAGAATTCCACGAAGAGACTGATTCAAGGCTACCGCCAGAATCAGCCCTAACAGAAGTTGTCCCGGAACAATTAAGATTACGTAAATTAGCGTATTGCCGGCTACTTTCAAAAAAATACGATCAGCTGTCAGCAACTCGTAATAGTTCCCAAAACCTGCAAAACTTACAGGTCGGATTAAATCCCATTCAGTAAAACTCAGAGCTAACGAAATTAGTATTGGAATTATTACGAAGGTAGAAAACCCAAACAAACTTGGGAGCAAGAAAAGATATCCCTCGCTCTGCTGTTGGGGATTCCAATGTTTCCATTGGGAATCAATGCGCTGGGGTTTTGCCATCGGGGAAATAAGTGAAGATAGTGTTCATTCATTGACAGATAAGAACCCTTCTCCGGCAAGCTTGAAAAACAATTAAGACTTTCATAGACTACCAAAATTAAAATAACAGTGAGATGTCATATCTGCAAATCTGCCAGCAATTGAAGTTCTGAAAAACAATCATGTTAATTTAAACCAAGTGTTTAGATTGACCTAATCAAATATAATTGAATGTTTCTTCCTGTTGGTTGTTTCTCATTGGTCAGTAACTTTGTTGAATCATCCCATAAATCAGTGTAGCATTCAGTAATTTAAGTTGCTTTGTTTCACAAATATATCTTTAAGAAAACAATCTTTAATGTGGGTTCCCCGTTAAAGACGAACCCACATAAATGTGATTCAACTAGAAGCCCAGCCCCTTGCTCTGAAGAAAAGCATCGACGTCATTACAGAGTTGCTTGAGTACAGTCTCCACCGGATCTGCTCCAGACCAGATTCGACTTAGATTTGGATTAATTATTTTCCCGTTAAGAGTGCCCCAGTTGGGGAAGTATCCACTGCGTCCTATTTTTGTGTTATTTCCTTCAAGAATGAACGCAACACGGTTAGCCGGAGGTGCATTGATTCCAAGGAAAGCGTCTGACACTGCAGTTGAGCGGAGAGCAGGTAAAATCTCACCCGAAGCTGTGTATATCGCCTGCCCACCATTAGTACTTTGCAACCATGAAAGAAATGTCCATGCGGTCTCTTTATCGTCACTGTGCTTGCTCATCGTCCAGGCAGCGCCACCGGCCGCCCCAGCACGCTGACCGTCTGCAGGGATTGGTACTGTGGCTACATCGTAGTTCATATTTGCTGCATTGAATGCCGAGATTCGACTGGCATTCTGAATGATCATAGCAGCCTGTCCACTCTGAAACACACCGGCATCACCGCCAGATTGACTCAACGCAGAAGGTCGAATTGCCAACTTGGCATCCATCAACCCCGAAAAGAACTTAATGGCTTCAACTGCGGCCGGTTTGGTCAAAGTACAAGCTGTTGGATTAACCATATCATCGAGGATACTACCCCTATTCTGTCCGACAAATAACTGATACTTACCACCTTCTGCTCCCAGAGCATAGCGCTGTACCCGACCACTGGTTGTGATTTTTGAAAGCTTCTTGGTAGCAGCTTTCAGGTCATCCCATGTCCAAAAATTGGTTGGGTAGGCAACACCTGCTTCGTCAAAGATGTCCTTGTTGTAATAAAGAACCTCAAGTCCGATGTCACGAGGTAAACCATAAATCGTTCCCTTTAATATCCCGAATTGTAAAAGCGAGGGCCAGTAATCCGACGTGTCATAACCAGAAGCTTTAATGAACGGGTCCAATGGCTCAAGCACACCCTGTCCCGCATAAGTCACAACTGGTGAGAGAAAAAGTACATCTGGTATGCCTTCCTTGTCACCTGCCGCCCAGAGTGTCTTGAGCTTGGTAAAATAATCTCCCCATGGTTGTCCCCAGATGATAACTTCTATATCGGGGTGAGACACCATGAAGGCATCCGCCACCCTTTGATGGGTTTTAATTTCTGCAGGGCTGCCCCACATACCCCAAGTCACTGTTTTTTTGGCTTGAGCAATGCCGACACAAACAAGTAGTCCGCAGGCAACTCCTATCAGCGTTTTCATCAGACTACCTGCAATTTTCATTTGTGCCTCCTTACCACTTCCAGCGACAGCGGCAGTTGTGTTAAATTCGTGCCGATTCGATATATTATTTTGAACTTCTATATTTTCTTTATTCATAGTACTCTCCGTCTTAGGTGTTGGAGGAAAATCTTTTTGCAAAGCATTTATCCTCAAAATTCCTGCGTAATTATTGACGCCGGGTTGTTGGGAAAATCACAACTTGATCATAGAAAATCATGTTATGTAAAGACTATATATAAAAAAATTCTAATTGTTTATCAAGAAAAAAATAAGAATTATTAAATGTTTGCTATTTACTCACTACGTTTTGACGGCACGTGGTTATCCTTTTTAGTATCAGTGAGATTTAAGAATGTGTTTCAGATTGAGGAGGTTAGTTGCCTAAATATCTAACGTAAACGAAACTGGAACAACCCATATCAACTCACCAATTCTTGATATCATCTTTCTCGATTATAAGAAAATCCGCATTTGATGGTTCAAATTTAGATTATTATAATTAATTCTTGCATTTACAAATAAATTGTGAAAATTTATGAATTTTCAATAAAAACTCCATCATTTCAGTAGTAGCCTAGTTTAAGTCGAAATAAACTTAGCTACTTGACAGGAGCCAGAAGTAGTTGGAGCATGTGTCAATTTAATCTACTACGAAACTATTACCGGAGCTCATCTTCCACACCATTTTGCAATCGCGAAGGGAATTCCAGTTGGCTTTGCTAGATGTGTCCTCCCAACAGTAAGTACAAGTGGTCCACAAGCTCAACAGAAGACTTATGAAGTGATATGGATTTAAGACTCCCTTTGAGGACTTCAGTCAGTTTGACGGTGTTGATGATGAAAATTTCTGGGTTATGCACTTATAACATGAATACATCCTATCGAATTTCGATACAACCGCTTGTATTTTCAGACTTGAAAGGTGTTCCTTGATTCTTGACAGCCAGAAAAAGTTATACCTGACCAAGATCAATCAATTTATAAAGCGTCTGGAAGCACTCATCCTTAGTCAGTTCGAGTTGTTGGAGGCAAAATTCGCCAACAGTAAGGATCCGGTTCCTTTTGGAGAGAGGCTTCGACTACAGTACCAGCGGATTGAAGAAGGTCAGGAATGGGGTCAAGCTTGGGAAAGCGCATGGTTTCATCTGCAAGGCCGAATTCCAGAAAAATGGCAGGAGCAGGAGGTGGTGGCCCACCTGGATTTCAATGGCGAGGCCCTTATCTTTTCACCACAAGGAGATCCCATTCAAGGACTGACCAACGGCAGTGCTTTTGGCAATGTCACCCGCCACACATTCATTCTCACTACCAAAGCCCAGGGTGGCGAGCCTGTAGATCTCTGGGTAGAAGGTGCTGCTAACTCCATCATGGGAATCAACCAACCCAGTGATCCTCCTCGCGGAAGTGTTGATCGGCAGGGTAACTACCTTGGAAAAGTCAATCGGATGCGCATAGCTCGCTTCCATCGTGAACTCTATTCACTCCGGCTGGATATGGAACTGCTGAATGGTTTGCTCGATACAGTTCCTGAGTTCAGTACCCGTCATGCTCGTATCCTCAAGAGTCTGGTAGAATCCACCAACGAATTCCGGGACGATCCCGATCGTGCAGGGATTTGCCGGGAGATCCTTGCACCGTTGCTTACTCAGCCGGCTCATTCAAGCGCACCTACAATGATTACCGTTGGACATGCTCATATCGATACCGGTTTTCTTTGGCCTGTAAGGGAAACCATCCGTAAATCAGCACGCACCTTCGCCAACCAACTTGATCTGATTAAACGCTATCCTGATTACGTCTTTGGAGCTTCACAGCCTCAGCACTATCAGTTCGTCAAGGAAAACTATCCCAACCTCTTTGTACGCATCAAAAAAGAAGTGGCCGATGGACGCTGGGAACTCCAGGGAGGCATGTGGGTAGAGCCAGACTGCAACCTGATCAGCGGTGAATCAATGGTGCGTCAGTTGATACACGGTAAGAACTACTTCATGGACGAATTCGGTGTAGAAGTAACCAACTGTTGGATTCCGGACGTTTTCGGGTACTCTGCTTCCATGCCACAGATACTTAAGCTCGCGGGAATACATTATTTGATGACACAGAAGATAAGCTGGAGTCAGTTCAACCGGTTTCCCTATACCACATTCCGCTGGCGTGGAATTGAAGGCACAGAAGTGCTTACTCATTTTCCTCCGGAAGACAACTACAACAGTGATCTCCAACCCTGCGGACTACAAAAGGCGGAACAACAGTTTGTTGAAAAATCGATTTTGAATGAAATGCTATGCCCGTTTGGAGTGGGTGATGGCGGCGGCGGTCCCACTGCCGAAATGATTGAACGCGGACTTCGTCAACAAAACTTGGAAGGAGTACCCAAGGTTAAATTCGGGCGAGCGGATCATTACTTTGCAGGGATTGCGAAGCAACTGGATCAACTACCCGTGTGGTCGGGAGAACTTTATCTAGAGATGCACAGAGGAACATACACCACTCAGGCTAGAACCAAGCGCGGGAATCGACTATTAGAACAGAGTCTTAGGGAAACAGAATACTTCCTAGCCCTGGGTGAACTTAAGGATTATCCTATCAAGAGACTGGACGGCATCTGGAAAAAACTGCTTATAAATCAATTTCATGACATCCTACCGGGTTCCAGTATCAGAGGTGTTTATGAGGTGACAGAACGCGAGCATGCAGAGGCACTAATAGCCTGCTCCAAGATCCGAGCCGAGACAGCTGACAAAGTCCTGCATCAAGATGTAGAAGCACTGACTGTTATCAACACACTGAATGTACCATACACCCGTGAAATCCAACTCCCTGAAGATTGGCAAGGTGGACTGGTGGATGATTCAGGCAACCCTATTGATATGCAACAGGACAGCGATGGTGCGATTACAACACAGCTGGAAATGGATCCTCAAGCCATCTGTACACTGTATCGAGAAGGAGGTATACCCTTAGCAGAATCAGTCGAGTCACTGGTTATGGAAAATGATCTGGTCCGCTACGAATTCAACGAGAACGGTCAGCTGCTGAGTGCCTTCGACAAGGACATGCAACTTGAAATGATTGTAGCAGGAGAGCCAGGGAACAATTTGACCCTCTATGAAGACCGTCCTCACAACTGGGATGCTTGGGAAGTGGACATCAGCTATGAAGAAATGGCACTGGAAACCGCCCAAGGCAAACGATGGTCCAGTACAGGCCAAGGAGTGATTCGCCAAGGTCTCAAGTTCGAGCTCAGCATAGGTCAATCAACTATCACTCAAAAAATCACACTCAGTAAAAAAAGCAAGGCACTGGAGTTTTACACGCTGGTTGAGTGGCAGGAGTGCCATCGTATGCTGCGAACGTCTTTCCCCGTAAACATCCAGGCCGACACTGCCACGTTTGACATTCAATATGGATATGTGCGACGTCCCACCCACCGTAACACAAGTTGGGACATGGCACGTTTCGAAGTTGTAGGCCAAAAATATGTTGACCTATCCAGCATTGATAGAGGAATTGCATTGATTAACAATTGTAAATATGGACATAAGGTCCATGAAAATATTCTTGATCTAAACTTGCTCCGTTCCCCCACTTATCCAGATTCTGATGCTGATTTGGGTTGTCATGAATTCAGTTACTGCCTCTTTATACATCAACATGATTTAATGCAATCTGAAGTGATAGCAAAGGCCCTGCAATACAATCAGCCTCCCTTGTTGTATCCAGGAAAGGCAGCTGAAGAATTGCACCCACCTGTAAATATATACAGCAAAAGCGTAGGCCTAGAGGCACTCAAACGTGCTGAAAAAGAAAATTGTTGGGTCTTTCGACTTGTGGAACGCTTTGGACGGTCAGGCGTTGCACAGATAGAACTGATGGAACCTGAAGCACGACTTCAGGAGACTAATCTGCTGGAATGGGAAGACATAGGGGAATTACACGCATCTCCACTCTCTTTGAACTTTAAACCCTTTGAAATTCGCACCTTTAAAATACGTTAAGATCTTACAAAAGAACCTTCCTGATCATTGTGGAGAGCTATTGTGTGCAAGTTGTTATTTCTTCTTTGAACCTATCCTATTCTTGAAAAAAGAATCTAATGATGATATACCTTTTGTCCACCTCTGTCAGGGATTAAAGCTTGTCAATTGAAGTCTGTACTCTAGATAAGAAAAGTTCAGTAAAACCTTAAAATAATTTTTGAATACAAAGATTATTACCTTTGGTTAATAAACACTTGACTGCTTGAAATTTTAAGATGGGATAATTTTTTTATACAACACTAATGAATGAGTAAAAAGATAACAAATTTAATAAAGCCATTGTTAAGACTAAGATGGGTTTCAAAATAACGAACATAATGAGTTAATCTTGATACCAAATTTTCCTGAAACAGGTAATCCAGAAGTAAAAGCCGACACCTAACATGCAAGGAAGTTCCATAATTAAAGAGGCTCGTAAAAGAGCTCTTGATGTGTTGTATGACTGCATCACTCCGCATGGTTTTCGTGCTTCATCTTTAACTACGGGATATCCACAGATATGGGCACGAGATAGCATGATAATATCTTTGGGAGCGACCACTTCCGGGGATCCTGATCTGCTTGCAACCATCCGTTCTTCTTTGGAAACAATGGGAACACACCAATCTTCACGTGGACTTATTCATCTTAATGTTAATCCGGATTCAGGTTACGTCAGTTCGGAAAATGCAGGTGCTGCAGATTCGAATCTTTGGTACATACTCGGACATTTTCTCTACCAGCAAGCCTCCAATGATATCGATTTTTTGAAGTCTAGCTGGACTCAGATTAAAAGGGCAATGATCTGGTTAAGCTACCAGGATATAAATGAGTGTGGTCTTTTAGAAGTTCCAGAGGCAGGTAACTGGATGGATTTGTTTGCTGTCCGCTATAACACTCTGTACGACAACGTATTGTATTATGCAGCCAGTTTAGCATACGAAGAAATGCCTACTAAAATGACTCTTAAAGCAGATGTGCAAAACCTGATTGAACCTGCAGATATTCATCAACGCATAAACTTATTAATGTGGATAGAAAGAACTTGGAATACCCAAAAATTTGCAGAACATTTAGAAAAACTAAAGTCCTTTCACTTAGAATGGTTTATGCTTTACCACAACATGGGAACCATCTCAAGTCGACCCTATTATTTTCCTTGGGTTGCCTTTCGTGAGTATGGTGATTGGTGTGACAGTTTGGGAAATCTTCTGGCAATCTTAACAGGAGTTGCTGACTATAATCGATCTGAAAAAATACTAAGCTACATGCGGCAGGTTGACATGACTATGCCCTTCCCTACTAAAGCAATTCACCCTCCGATTTATCCAGGTGACACTAACTGGAGAGAGTATTATCGCAGCAGGAATCTGAACCTTCCAGATCAATATCATAACGGAGGCATTTGGCCAATGATTGGTGGTTTCCATATTGCGGCACTTGTAAAACATGGGTGCAACAAACAGGCTGAGTCCATGCTGGCTTCGCTGGCTGAGGCTAATCTAAAAGGCATTTCAGAAGGTTTAGAATTCAACGAGTGGATACACGGTAAAAGCGGACAACCTATGGGATATGCACGACAAGCCTGGTCTGCTTCTATGTTTCTTTATGCTGACTATGCAGTTCATTCTGACAATTTTCCACTCTTCGATGCAATCCTGGCAGCAAAACCTAAAGCTGCACGTGACAGTGAAGTAAATGAAGTTATGTATTCTGGAGGGGGAGGACCCGTATAAATTAAATAATTATGTTGAGATTGTTTTAATAAATTTACTTTTTCAAGAGTGTGGGAGTTTACTTGGAGGGTGTTTGACTTTGAAGAATTAGTGGGGAGTAATACCAACTTGCTTCATCCTCTCAATTCTCCTCAACCATCAGTGTAGCCAGGTTAGTTGACAGCTCCTTTAGCAACCTTCTCCTGTAGTGACTCTCCCGTTACTAAACCAGACATCAATTCCACCTCTGGCCACCAGCAATACCAACGGTTTACGGGATTTGCAATTTTTGGAAAAACCATTTGTACGTAAATTTGTACGCAAATTATCCATACAGCTTCTTGGATATGGCTGCTCCAGTTTCCAAAGTTTCTTCCTCACTAAGGTGCGAATAACGCTCTGTACTGGCAGAAGATTGTTCTCCAAGTGACACATTCATTCCCTGTGATTAACACCCTCTAATTCTTCAAAGTCAAACACCCTCCAAGTAAATTTCAAATATTTTTGAAAAAACTCCCAAATTCTTGTATATATTGAGTTCTCATAAACCACCAATAGGAAACCAAGTGAAACATATTCTCATCATCCTCTCCATACTTTCCCTTTCTTCTCCTCTGTTTGGAGATAAGCATAAGGGGGAAATACTTTACAAATGGAAAACTTCTTCTGGTGATGTATGGATGGGTTTTGGGGATAAAGACACCCACCCAAATTATAATGGTCAAGTAGAGAACGGGGAACCAAGTGGTCTGGGTGTTATATATTATCCTAATGGAAATATGTATATAGGGGAATGGAAGGAAGGGAAACGAAATGGTCAAGGGACTTACACTTTTCATGAGGGAAGTAAGTATAAAGGAGAATGGAAGGATGGGAAATATAATGGTCAAGGAACATACACTCTTATTGAT
>LUQO01000028.1 GCA_001627865.1 SAR324 cluster bacterium REDSEA-S27_B3 | reverse complement strand
TCCGGGAGGAACATGGAGACTATCCGGACATGTTCATCTCATTATTTAAAAGTGTTGAGCCTGATTTGAAATTTGAAACCTATGATGTGCTTCTTGGAGAATATCCTGAAAACATCCAGCTCTGCGATGCATATCTAATTACCGGCAGTCGTTATGGTGTTAACGATGGAGATGAATGGATTGATGATTTGGAAAAATTTGTTGTGGAACTTCAGCAACATAAACATCCATTGATAGGAATATGTTTTGGACACCAAATGATTGCCAAAGCTCTTGGAGGAAAAACTGAATTGGCAACCCAAGGATGGGGAGTTGGAGTGCAAAACTATCAGACAGTTTTGACAAAACCTTGGATGGAACCGGATTTAGAGAATTTTTCTATCTTGTCTTTTCATCAGGATCAAGTAACTCAACTCCCGGAAGGTGCAATATTAACTGCGGAAAGTGATTTCTGCCCTTATTCTGCTTATTATATTGGTGACTGGTTAATTTCATTTCAGGGACATCCTGAGTTAACAAAAGCTTATAGCAGAGCTTTGTTACATAAACGTGAAAAAATTTTGGGAGCAGAAGTTTTTGAAAGTGGAATTAAATCCCTTGAACAGCCTATTCAACCTCAAATTATTGCACAGTGGATTCTGAATTTTATACATAATGGACCCGCTGCAAAATAGGTATGCTGATCACGTTTTTGCTGATTTTTCTTGATATCGATTTTCTGAATTTTGCTGACTCATCTCCCATAGTTTGAAGTAACGCACAACATAATTTAGTGCATCAAATACAGAGCAAAACAAACCGGGGAGTCCATCCCTGAATCCCCCTTTAAAAATATAACGACGAAAAAAACGCGTGAATGGTTTAAGAACTGTAAAGCGCAGAGTATTGGAAAAATTAACTCTGACTCCGGCATCCCTTAGATAGCCAGCTTCGACTCCGGTATAAAAATCGAACTTGCTTAGAAATTGGCTAATGTTCCTATAGGGAAAGTGAAGCATATCATTTTGTAATTTCCCGATGCTGCCCAGTACATTCAATTTTTCATGTACATGCTGATTCGGGAATTTAGCCATGCCTTTACGGAACAGTCGTAACTGCGTATCAGGATATTGACTGCCGTGACGCAGCCAATGCAAATCCGGAAGTCGCTCATCAGGGTCAATATAAAACAACCAATCTCCTGATGCCTGTTCCATTGCAAAACTTTTATTGACATTTAAATTTGGATTATTAGGGCGAGAGAAAACCAGGCAACCGTGTTCTTTTGCAACTTCCAACGATTCATCTTGACTTTCGCAGTCCACATACACAATTTCAGAAGCCCATTGCAGTTGAGGAAGTAATTCCCTTAAATGATCTGCTTCATTATGGCCGATAATAGTAACACTGACATTCATTGAGATTATATCACGTTATTTCAATTGTTTACGAAGAAAATTTTTTCATTCTTACATAATTACATTTTGAACAATCTAAATCATGTATTAACTCTTGTCAACATAACAGAGAGTTCTGAGAGCGCTGACGTTACTTTCTTTTGGATATTACCTGACTATTTTGCTATTTCATTGCTAATGTACATTTTCTCACTACTTCTTGACACTAAACACCTCACTGTCATATCTTTAGGTTGACGTTATTTATTACAAATTTTTATATATTTATAAAAACTACTTAAATTATCATGTAATGTTTGATGTTCAAAACTGTTAACAAAGACGTTTGGGTGTTTGATGCGGAATGGGTTCCTGATCCAAAAGCAGGAAGACGACTTTTTGAACTTCCTGAAGATACTCCGGATGTAGAAGTTATACAACGAATGTGGCAAGAGGGTGGAGCCGATGAAGAAAATCCAATGCCGTACCTCAAGACTGCAATATGCCGTGTGGTTTCCATTGCGGCGGTTATTAGGTCTGAAAAAGAAATAGGCAATGTTGCCTTGTCTTTAGCATCATTGCCTCATAATGCTGCTGATCCCAAACAAACCGCTGAAGCAGAAATTATATCAAGGTTCCTGAATGCTGTGGGAGATAATAATCCTCAGCTGGTGGGTTTCAACTCAGCAAAAGCTGACCTGAAAATACTGGTGCAGCGCGCAGCAGCCAACACTGTGCCAGCCGCAAAATTTGCTAAACGACCAAATAAGCCCTGGGAAGGTTATGATTATTTTGATGCCAGAAATAGTGAGGGTCATATCGATTTAATCCAGATTCTGGGCGGCTTTGGGAAATCTACACCTTCGCTAAATGAAATGGCATTAGTTTGCGGAATTCCGGGGAAACTTGATATAAAAGGGGAGGAAGTTGCCCAGTTGTGGCTGGAAGGCAGACTGGAAGAAATTGTAGCATATAACGAATGTGACGCATTAACAACATATTTGATTTGGCTGCGAATGGCATTTTTTGGAGGATTTTTTACACAGGCTCAATATGAGGAAGAGCAGGAACGCGTCCGGAATTTACTCAGCACAGAAGGTACTCTTCCCGGTAAAGAGCATTTGCTTGAATTCCTGGAAACGTGGGAAATGTTTTCACCTCCGGATGACATAAAATAAAAAATCACCAAACTTCAATCTCCATAATTTCCCGTTTAAGCAAATCGGAACGATGTCAGTTTTTTTGGAAATATTTTTATTTCAGAATTTTCATAACAGCAAACCAGATTTAATTATAAATGACAATTTTTAACAGTGAACGGCTTACAAATGATGTCTTTAAAATTGACATCAAACGCATGCGGCAAGGCTGGTATTCAGATAAATACTTTGAAAATATCGGCGTTATGCTCAAGACTTTGGCTGAACAGAAATATTTGTTTAACGGTAAGGCTTTGCGTTTAGGTGATGTTGATCCTTCAAAAACTGAAACAGGAAACATTGAGGTTGAGATGCAATGGTTCACTCGACGCAAAGGGCAAGTGGTTGTTGCTGGAGTGGATAAAGCTTTGACCGTTCTACGGCATTGCAGCGGTTACTTTAATGGAAACGGTAAGTTTGTAAATACCTGGAATCGCATGGAAGTTGAAGCAGTACATGATGGAGCAATAATCAATTACGGTGGTGATCCCATGACAGTTCAGCCTGTTATGAGAATACGGGGGCGATACAGGGATTTTGCGCTTCTGGAGACACCAACCCTGGGTCTGCTCACACGCTCCAGCCGTGTTGCAACAAATGTTTATGAAACCTTAATGGCGGCAAACGGTAAGCCTGTATTGTTTTTTCCTGCTCGATTTGATTTGCACGAAGTACAGGCCGCGGATGGATATGCTTACAATGTCGCGGTTCAGCGTTTCAATCATGACCATAAAAAGCGTGTAGGACCATATATTTCAACTGATGCACAAGGTGACTGGTGGGGCGGTGCAGGAGGGGGAACTGTTGCGCACGCCTCTATTGCCTGTTTTTTTGGTGATACCGCGGAAACTATGATGGCCTTTGCAGCCACATGTGATCCGGATATCCCTCGAATCGCGCTGGTTGATTTCAACAACGATTCTGTTAAGGATTCATTGCTTGTGATGCAGCGCATGTTTACACGATATCGTGAATTGGTCGATTCTGGAGATGAAACTGAAGCGAAGCGTTACCTGCTTTATGGAATTAGGCTCGACACCAGTTCTTCCATTCGTGATGTGTCTGTTCCGCCACTTGGTGAGCATGAGCTTGACATGGGAGTCAATCCACGGCTGGTATTCATTGTCCGGAATGCCGTTGACTCAGCATGGCAAAAGTGGGATTTGCCACAGGAATGGTTAGTACGCGCTCGTGAATGGTGTGAGAGTGTTAAGATAGTAGTTTCAGGAGGATTCAATCCGTCAAAAATATCCCGTTTTGAGAAGCTCGATGTTCCGGTTGACATTTACGCAGTCGGCTCCTCACTTTTTGCCAATGACGGGCCTCGAGTGACTGATTTTACATCCGATATTGCGCAAGTAAAAATAGATGGCATCTGGAGAGCAATGTCAAAAATTGGGCGAAACCGAGGTCACAATCCGGATTTGGAGTTAGTTTCTTAAGAATATGTTAATTAGATGTAATTGATGATTTTATAATTCATTTTGATATCTATGTGCCAATTCGACTTTGTTAACATGTCACTTTGTCTGCTTTTGGTGTGATCAAGTTCGTGATTCAGGTTTGACATTAACCATTTTATTCTAAATAAATCAAATAGATGATATGGAACAAGCAACTGACAAACTGGAACTGGTGTACGGTCTTGAGGAAAAACCACCACCAATGGAATCAGCTTATGCAGCTCTACAGCACCTGCTCGCAATAGTTGTAGGCATCATTACTCCTACTTTGATTATTGGCAATATCCTCGGATTAGGTGATCGCATTCCGTACCTGATCAGTATGTCTCTGATGGTTTCAGGTGTGGCAACCTTTATCCAGGTAAAACGAATTGGTCCGATAGGTTCTGGATTGTTGAGCGTTCAGGGTACCAGTTTTGCCTTCATTGGAGCAATACTAACTGCCGGTTTTATAGTAAAAGGCCAGGGTGGCGGGACTGATGAGATGCTTGCTGCAATATTCGGAATTTGTTTTGTGGGAGCATTCATAGAGATCATTCTCAGTCGTTTTTTTCATCATCTTAAAGAAGTTATCACCCCGGTTGTTACCGGAACTGTTGTGATACTTATCGGATTGAGTTTGGTCAAAGTTGGTATCACAGACATGGCAGGAGGTAAATGGATACTGGACAACAAACCTGAATTGTTTGGTTCCACAGATAATTTAGGATTGGGAATTTTGGTACTGTTGGTGGTATTAATTCTCAACCGTAGTAAAACCCCTTTAATCAGGATGGGATCAATCTTAGGTGGAATTATGGTTGGATACCTCGTGGCGCTAATACTAGGCAAAGTCAATTATGGACACATGTCCGGAATGGAGATGATCAGCATTCCAATACCCTTCTATTATGGCTTCAGTTTCAACTGGACTGCATTCACCGGAGTTGCCTTTATTTACATCATCACAACTATTGAATCCACAGGTGATTTTACTGCAACTTCGATGGTTTCCGGAGAACCTGTAGATGGAGAAACTTACATAAAACGGATCAAAGGGGGAGTTTTAGGTGACGGTGTTAATTCTGCGATTGCGGCGATCTTCAACACTTTCCCAAATACCACCTTCAGTCAAAACAATGGAGTCATTCAGATTACAGGTGTAGCCAGCCGCTTTGTCGGCATGTATTTAGCGGTGATACTTGTGATTCTCGGACTGTTTCCTGTAATTGGCGGGTTCTTCCGCTCGCTTCCTAACCCAGTATTAGGTGGTGCAACTCTGGTGATGTTTGGAACTGTTGCCGCAGCAGGCGTGAATATAATTGCTTCGATTGGACAACTGGGACGTCGTGAAATCCTGATAATTGCAGTTTCTCTGGGAATTGGGATTGGAGTCGCTTTCGTGCCGGAAGTTCTCTACCATATGCCACCTGCATTACAGCAAATATTTGGCTCTGCCATAACTTCCGGTGGTTTGACAGCTTTAATTATGAACCTGGTTTTGCCCCGCAGCAAATCCTGAAATCAGCATTTAGGCTGAGTCAGAAAAACCTGTCCCAGCAGTAGTCTAATGGCTTTCATTCAAGCTAAGCACAGAAACTGAACATTAGAAGAAGATCATTGAACTTAATTCCCAGCGGTGAATTACAGGTGTATTTTGACCGGCAATAGGTCTGGTGTAACCTAAACGGACTTGCCATGGGAAAGATAATGGTTTCAGTTCAAGTTCACTCAGGTTACCATAACCAAACTCAAAGCTGATTTCTTTCAGAAACGCAGCATTTGATTTGCCTGTCGGCAGCTTGCTTTCTGACTGCTGAAAGTAATGCAACTCTGTTCCGGAAAAAATGTTTTGCCTCTCAATACTCCAGTTATAATATATATCCGCGCTGTGACCTGCTGAGTAATAAACCTTTTCACTTTCAAGTGTTTCACGTTTACCGGTTAGCTCATTTTTGCCTTCTATTCTGAAACCATTCCTGATCCCATGTACAAGTGGATACCAGGTAAAGTGAAAAAATGCCCCAACTGAACCGTGTCCTTCACCTATTGCATTAGAAGAAATACCACGACGAGTTCCCGTATTTCCTGTTGGCAGGCGAGCAGTGAAACCACCTCGATTATGCCAGGTCGTACTGTAGCTAATGTCTTTTCCGATTTTTATGCTGATGTCGCCAATTCCGCTCAAATTTTCTGAAGTGAGGTTGGCAATCACTTTCTGCTGGTCTGATGTTCCTGTTTCGAAATTTAAGGAAGAGGTTTGTTTTTTTTGCAGCATCGGAACAGTTGCTTCCACCATCCAATTTTGATTGAGACCATAAGCCATTCGCAATTCTAAACGCTGTTCCTCACGCTTAAATTCTCCTTCAACAAGATCATACCAACCACGATCCCAAAGAATAAGATGTTGCAAAGGAGCTTCTTTGCCGTAGCCGTTAAAAGCCTTGCTGTAGGCAGGAGAATGGCTTAAATGAATTTCTACGTGCCAGATTGAGGCAGGTAGACGGTTTTCAATTTCAATGGAAAATACTGTTGCAGGAAGAAAGATTAAAAAAATAAGAAAAATTAAACTGTACTTCATTCAGACTTCCCACTCTGATTTTTATCTAAATAAGAAATCCAGCTATTTTCAGCCATGTATGGAATGATATTTTCAATCGGGAACCCTATGACATTATTGTAAGAACCTGTGATTGATTCAACCAATATTGCACCATGGCCTTGAATAGAATATGCTCCCGCTTTTCCCAGAGGTTCTCCGGAACTCACATACCATTCCAGCATATCAGGAGGTATAGTTTTAAACTGAACTTTTGTGCAAATAACATCTGTGATTTCATTTCCGGAAGCAGAGTCTAAAACAGAAAAACCTGAAAAAACCTTGTGCGCGTTGCCGTTCAGTTGGCTAAGCATAGACCTGGCATGTTGGAGAGTTTCCGGTTTGCCCATGATTTGTCCGTTAAAATAAACTATTGTATCACCTGCCAGTATAATTACATCCTGAGCAAGGTTTGAACATGTCTGATGTATCTGCCGACACTTTTCACTGGCCATACGCCTGACAAATTTTTTGGCCTGCTCGTTTTTCTTCGGGGTTTCATTTATTTGAGGAGAATAACTGTCAAACTTCAGATTATATTTTTTCAATAAATCCATTCTACGAGGAGAAGAAGATGCCAGACACAAAGGGCGATGTTGTAAAAAATAAGACACTAATTTATCAGGTTATAACAGATTATATTCAATAATTAAGATGTGTGATGATTCTGAAAACAATTTTAAGGTTTCAGAATCAGTTGAAGGCCATTTGAAGTCTATCACTGTATTTAATATTTTTTGAATTGAATCTTTTCCGATTTACTTTCTCAGTATCAAGATTGTAAATGTTGTCTATGTAGTAACTCAGAATTTTACGAACAACAGGAGCAGCAGCTTTCGAGCCTCCACCACCATGTTCGACAAGTGCCAATACTGAAATTTCAGGATCTTCAACCGGACCAAAAGCCACAAACCAGGCGTGATTCTGTAATTCTTTTTTTGCTTTTGTAGCATTATCCAGTGTTTCAAGCGTCTTGTTACTGACAACTTGTGAAGTGGCTGTTTTTCCTGCAACTGTGAATTCTTCAAACTGAACTTTCCGTGCTGTTCCGCCAATATCATTTACAACAGCAACCATCCCTTCCCGGATGAGACTTAAGTATTCCTGTTTTAAAGGTATTTGCTGCGGCTGAGTCCCAGCTTGATCTTTGAAAAGCTTTGGCGGCATCCACAAACCATCATTTGCAACTATATTTATCATATTAATCACCTGCATTGGAGAAGTGATATTGTAACCTTGTCCAATGGCCATAGATGGAGTCTCACCTAAATACCAGGGTTCATTGTATGTTCGTTGTTTCCACTTACTGTTTGGGATTAAACCTTCTTTTTCATTCAGTAGGCCTATACCTGTAATCTTACCAAGACCAAACAGTGTGGCATATTTGTGCATTTGATCAACGCCAACGTCCATGCCGATATTATAGAAATATACATTGCAGGAACCCTTAATTGCACTTACCATATTTACTCTGCCATGACCGCCTTCCTTCCAGCATTTGTATGGTTCACTGCGGCCTTTTACGTAGAAATAACCATTACAAAAATTTTCATCCTCTGGTGATATTGCTCCTTGTTCAAGTCCGGTGTATGCTGTGACAACTTTAAAGATTGATCCCGGAGCATATAATCCCTGAATTGATTTATTTTCCAACGGATGTTCAGGATTTTCCAGGAGGATATTCCAGTTTTCCTGATCAATTCCACCTGAAAATAAATTTGGATCAAAGTCAGGATAACTTGCCAGAGTCAGTACTTCTCCGGTTTTGGGATTCATAATTATAACCGCGCCGCTCTCTCCCTTCATGGCTTCATCTGCAACTTCTTGAAGACGAACATCAAGATTCAGATAAATATTCTTGCCTGGAACAGAGGGTACAGGTTCTCCTAATATCTGAAGCTCTCTACCCATGTGATCAACCTCCGCCTGCCTACCACCATCAAGTCCAATCATGAGATCGTTTTCAAGCAGTTCAACTCCTGAGTGTCCAACAATCTGGCTGGAACTCCGTTTTTCTTCGGGCAATTCAGTCCAGTCTTCCTGAACAATACCCACATAACCAATAAGATGAGAAGCAAGGTTTTTATGAGGATAAAATCTACGCGGACGAATTACAATTGATACCCCTGGAAAATCATCCTGAAAAGTTTCCACATACATTGCCTTTTCATATTCTAAATCCTCCTCCAAGATGATCGGTTTGAATTGTGCTAAACCCTTGTTTGTTTCAATTTTTTCCTGCAGAGATGAAAATGGAATTTTGAGAGATTGTGCAACATTTCTTAAAGTTTTTTCTAAATCAGGAGTGTCTTCTCTTATCAGGTGTAACTGATATGCTGGCCGATTTTCAGCCAATATAACTTCGTTTCTGTCATATATTATTCCACGCAATGCAGGTTCTGAAATAAGGCGAATACGATTGCCCTGCGAAAATTCTGTATATATTTCACCCTGGGAAATTTGCAAGTACCAGAGACGTGATGCCAACAAAGAAAATATCAAAATTACAGCTCCGCCCAAAATGATAAGACGTATCCGGAATCGATCCAAATCTTCAAAATCCAGAGAGTCTAGTTTCATGAAATATCCCTTAGAAAAAGATTTTCACCCCAAATTACACTTTGAAGTACTAAAGGAGTCACCAGAGCGTGCAGAACTGACAGGGGAAGAGTAATGGTAAGCATTAGAGAAGTTTTGTCAATGTCTGCTTCTAGCATGTCCATAATCAAAAGAGAAATCCATCCTTCCAATAGTGACATACTGAACACTGCCAGGCTGGCTGTAAAAAAAGTGTTTGCGTAAAACAACTTAATCAACAAACGAGCAAGTAACAAAGTCATAAAAAAAGAAATAGCATAAAGTCCCATGATGCCATGGGACAGAGCATCACAGATTAAACCAGCCAATATCCCAAAAAATGGCAATAAATTAGTCGAATGTCTGAATGTCAGTACAAACAAAAATATTAGTATCCAGTTAACTTTTAAGCCGCCAAGCTGTACATAATTGTTCAGAACAATATTCAACCAGACACCAATTAACATAAATCCAAGCACAAGTGTTATTAATCTCATCAGTCAACAATCAAATCAGAATCTGATTTTTCAGGAATTATCACAAACACCTCTTCAATCCGATTAAAATCCACAGCACTCTCTAATATCGCGGTTTTGAAAAGTTCATGTGGCTGATGCCGTATTTCGCTAACCCATCCTATTAGTATCCCTTTAGGGTATAGCCCACCCAAGCCACTGGAAATTACACGATCTCCAATTTTTATTTTTGCATGCTGATTGATTTGACGCATTTCTATTCCTTCATGAGTCCCATATATAAGACCTCTTACACGACTGCGTTGAATTAATGCAGGTACACGGTTACGGTGGTCAATCATTAATTGCACTGAAGATTGAAATGGAGATACTGAGAAAATGCGTCCAACTAAACCCTCTTTTCGAATAACAATGTAGTTCCGTTTAATCTTTTGATTGCTGCCTCGATTAATGAAACGAATGTCGTGGGTATTGTCTGAAGATTCTCCAATTATTTCTGCATATATTTTTATTAAAGGATTGTTCCTTGCGAAAAGCATTTGATCCCTCAAACGCCTGAACTGAACAGAATCTTCAAGATGTATGTTTAACTTTTCTTCCATATCCAAAAGCTGTTGTTTCAGTTGCTTATTTTCCTGATTAACTTCAATCAGAAATATATATGAGTTCCATAGATTTTTAATATTTGATACAACAGAATGTATTGAAGCCTGCAAAGGATAGGTCACTGTTTGAATTACCATCTGAATTCTTGATGATCCTTGTTCATTATGTGATTGAAACAACAGCAGAAACAGCACCAAAAAAGTAACAATAATAGAAATTTGCAGACGGTATGTACTGATAAACTTGAACATTTTTCTATTGGGGAGAGTCTGATGTCAAAAGATTATTGACGTGATGACTTATTCCGACTTCAGACAATTTCTCTAAGGAGAACGACGGGTTTAAGCATGTATTCTGCTTGATTTATTTCTTTGAGAGCTCTGAGGACCAATCCTTCCTGACAGTCCTGTACAGTCAGTGTGAAAATCACAATTTCCTCACCTTCTTTTCCAATTCGGTGATACTGCGGCAACTGCTCCAATGCATATATGTTAATTGAATGTCTCTCAAAAATTCCTCCAATATGACCAAAAATTCCTGGGTGGTCCCTAACTTCAAAACGTAATGTGTGGCGAAAACGTATATCTTCCAGAGGCTCTATTTCTAACTTTTCGGTAGTGGGCGGCGGGGGGAAAGGTTCCGGATGCCTTAGAACTTTATTCAAATCAGAGACAATTGCCGATGCTGTAGGGAGACTGCCGGCACCTTTACCTATCAGGGTTATGTCTTCAGAAAATTTTCCTGAAAGAGTAACCGCATTAGTCGATCCGGAAATTTTAGCCAGCATGTCATCTTTTTTTATCATCAGGGGTAAAACATAAACCTGGGCCCCCTTTTCAATCAGGCGAAGATTAGCAACCAATTTTATATGACGCCCCATTCGCTCCGCATACTCAAAATCAGCAAGTTCCAAATGATCTATTCCTTCCAAAGTTATTTGTTCCGGAGTTAGCCACTGTCCGGTAATTAAATAAGTCAGAATTACAAGTTTGTAACGAGCATCAAATCCCTTAATATCGTTTGTAGGATCTGCTTCCGCAAATCCTAATTCCTGTGCCTGGGAAAGTGCCTTTTCAAATGAAAGATCATTACTCTCCATTTCAGATAGAATGTAATTTGTTGTGCCATTCAGAATGCCCTGTATTCCTTGAATATCACGAACTTGTAAATAATCTTTCAGCAATCTTAATACAGGAATAGCACCGGCGACCGCGGCTTCAAACAGTAAATGACGTCCGTTTTTTCTGGCTATCTTCGTCAGTTCTGAACCATGAACTGCGATCAAATCTTTATTTGCTGTTATTACATGTTTTCCTCTTTGCAGGGCATTTGTAATAAGTTCACGGGCAAAGTCCTTTCCTCCTATTGTTTCAACAATAACATCAACTTGTTTATCTTCCAGCAATTGCTCCGAGTTTTCGTAAAACAATTCCGGATTCTGTTCAAACATCGAACGGACAAAAACACCCTGTGTATCTTTTTCAAGGATTCCCACAAGATTTATCTTTGCATCAGGATGCTCACCATGTTGTGAAATAACATGAGCAACACCGCTGCCAATTGTTCCGTATCCTGCAATGGCTACATTCAATGTCGTCATTTATTTAGCTGCATAGAATTTGTGATTAACTTGCCTCAGCAATTTGTGCAATTGCATCAATTTCTATATCTACACCTTTGGGTAAATTATTTACTTCAACACATGAGCGCGCGGGTTTTGACTCATCAAAATATTCTGAGTATATTTGATTTAATTCACCAAACTGACCAAGATTTGTCATGAAAATAGTCACCTTCAGTACTTGGTCCAAACCTGAACCTCCTGCCAGCAAAACATTTTTAAGATTCAAAAGCACTCGATTGCACTGTTCGGCAAATGAATTCCCTGCCAGCTCACCTGTTTCCGGATCAAGTGGAATTTGACCTGAAATGAATAACAGGTTTCCGGAGGTAATTGCCTGAGAATAAGGACCCACAGGAGCAGGGGCATTTGAAGTTTTGATTACAGATCGTGGCATTTTATTTTAAATACTATGTGTTATGGATTTATTTTTCTCTTCAGGAATTGATACCACTGCAAACGTTCAAAAATACTTTGATCCATCGCGTACCAGTCTGCACAGCCCAAAGTTGCTGCTTCTTCGAGCAACTGTGGAGACTTTATGTTTCCATTAATAATCAAGGGATTGTTTGTATATTTTGCTGTCCATTGACAAAGGGGCTCTTTGTTTTCAAAACACTTGTTCATTGCATGAACTGCAAGAGGATGGAAAATCTGTACTCCTGCTTTTTCCAGTAAATTCAACATGGTTTTAAGATTTTTGGGCTTAAATCCATCTTCAATTTTATCAAAAATTGAAAAGTGATAACTGATTGGTAAATTGACTGATTCACGTTTTTTAATGGCATTAACAACTTCTACTGCCAATTTCATTCTATTCTCAATCTTAGCTGTACCATACTCATCATCACGAGAGTTGAGTTTGACACAGCAACATTGATCCAGTAAATGCTGTTCTGTACCATTGATTTCAATAAAATCCATTCCAACTTCTGAGGCACGTTCAGCCGCATGAACAAAACTAAGCACAATCTCTTCAACATCTCCCTTTTCAAACTCACGACTGATGTCAAAATCTCTACCAAAGTTCAAAACAGATGGTCCAACCGGCTGCTCACCACAAGCGCTTTCAGAAGTATGTGCTCCCGCATGACTGAGTCTTATACCTATGCTGGATCCCTCCTTTTTTACTCCAATTGCTAATTTTTCCAAACCCTCAAGATGATCCTCTTCGGAAATCCCCAATTGGTTGACATGACTGCGTCCCTGCTTTATCACATAAGCTGATTCCACAATTATTGTGCCTACACCCTGCCTTGCCAAAGTACGATAATGTTTGATAATTGCCGGGGTTACCTTACCGTGTACATCTGCTTGATCATCTATAGTTGGCGGAGCAAGTAACCTGTTTCTGGATTTAACACCTTGTATTTCAAAAGGTTGAAATATTGACTCTATTTTGGAGAAATTCTTTTTTGCTAAGTTAATTCTGGAGGTTGATGCTGAAGGCATTGCTGTTTGTGTTTTTATTGTTGATTGTTTAGCGATTTGCTTTTTCTTCTAAACCTGATTGATCAAAACGTCTTTCCAGTTCCATCGAAATATCCGTTAAAGTTATCTCCTGGTGTCCCATCAGTACAAGCAGGTGAAACCAGAGATCTGCAATTTCGTGTATTTGCTCCTTCCGGTTTTCATTTTTCGCGGCAATCACGACTTCTGCAGATTCTTCACAGATTTTTTTCAAAATCAAATCCGTGCCATTGTCCATCAAGTATGCAACATATGACGTTTCCGGAGAACTTTGCTTGCGTTCAAGAATCACATCATAAACACGATCAAATGTATTTGCTGGAAGCTGAGTTGTCATTTAGTTATTGGTTTTTGAGGCCCAATGTTTCGATTTTCTTACGTAAGGTGTTACGGTTTATTCCTAAAATTCTAGCCGTTTTTTGCTGATTCCAGTTTGTTTGCTGAAGCAGTATTTTAAGCAGCGGACGTTCAACCTTGGGAATTACTTCTGACATCAGTGAATTACTGTTTGATTCGATAGCATTTCGAACAAAATAATCCAGTTTCCTGGACATAATCTCTTCCAGACTTTCATCCAGGTCCACTTTATTCCCGGATTTGAAAAAGTTTTTAGGTAAAGATTCCCGTGTAATAATGCCGGTAACATTTGTGATCATCAAGCTCTTGACTGTGTTTTCTAATTCTCTGACATTGCCCGGCCAGTCATATCGAGTTAACTCCCGCATCGCTTCAGGCTCAACTTCTTTGCGGCCTACTGCCATTTCTTTATTGCCCTTTTGTAAAAAATGCTCCACTAAAACCGGGATATCATCCCTGCGTTCACGCAATGGAGCAATGTTTACAGGAAATACATTCAGCCTGTAATAAAGGTCTGTCCGGAACTTTGACTTATGAATTAAATTTTGCAGGTTCTGGTGAGTGGCAGCAATTACCCGCATATCAGTTGTTATCAGTTTATGTCCACCAAGCCGTTCAAATTGTTTTTCCTGTAAGACCCTCAACAACTTGCTTTGGAGCCTCATGGGCATATCGCCGATTTCGTCCAAAAACAACGTCCCCTGACTGGCAAGTTCCAGTTTACCATGCTTGCGTTCTGTTGCACCAGTAAAAGCGCCTTTTTCGTGACCAAATAATTCAGATTCCATCAACTCCGAAGGAATAGCCGCACAATTAATTGCTACAAAGGGATTACTGGAGCGCAAAGAGTGGCGGTGTATAGAACGGGCAATCAATTCCTTTCCAGTACCGCTTTCGCCTTGTATGAGCACTGTCAAGTCTGTAGCCGCAACACGTCCTATGGATTTATAAAGCTCACGCATTGATTTGCTTTGACCTGTAAGCAAATCTTCTGCCGGTTTTCTGGATTTCAATCCTGCAGCAGAATTGATGTTTACAGGAACCCGTAGAGCACGGTTTACAAGTTCTTCAATCTCCTCGATATTGAAGGGCTTGGACAAGTAATCGAATACACCTGATTTCATTGCTTCAACCGTATTGTACATCGTACTTTCACCTGTCATCACAATTGTAAGCAGCGAAGGATACTTTTTCAGTATTTCACGAGTGAACGAAAGACCGTCTTGTCCGGGAAGATTTATATCAACAAACGCAAGACGGATAGAATGGTTTTTAAGCAGTTGGCCTGCCTCAGGTGCATCTGCTGCCAGATGAGGAACATAACCTGCTTGTGTAAGGGTACGTTCCATAACCCAGCGGATGCTGGGTTCGTCGTCCAGGACCAATATTTGAGTTTGTTCCTTGCTGTGCTTATTTTCAGGTCGTTTGGACATTTCTATTTTAATTCACCGCAACATTGAATTCTCAGCAGGAAACCAAATTATTCTAAGTGTGAACGGTTACTTTGGTTTTTGTAAATAAGCTGGCACCTGCTCCAAAAAATTATTTGTCAGCAGCTTCTCTTCATCAAGAAACTGAAACAGCTTCAATAATGATTCCCTCATACTGTCCAGATCTTCCTGAAAAGGATTCGCATTCTCTACGAACCATTTCTCAAGAAAATGTTTGATCATACTAAGATCCCATTCACTAACATGTGGAGGCTGGAAATCAGTCAGAAAGACATCTAAATCTTCTTCAATCCGCTCCTGTTTTTCGGCAGGAACAAGTTCAATAAATTTTTTGTAAACATCTTCTTCAATCGATGGTACTCTTGGTTCCTCTTCCTCATCTGCCTGCAGATCTTCCTCTGCTGTTGTTTTTAGTTCGTCTTTTTCAGCTGTCTGAGTTTGTTCAGTTAAATTCTGAATGTAATCATGATTCCGTTTCTCAAATTCTTTAATTGCCGAGGGCAAGCTGTCAAGGTCCAGTTGATGGCCTTCTACTGCAGAGCGTGTTTTGAGGAATACAGCAACCAGTAACGGATTTGAAAGGTGTGTTATCTTGTCGTTACTTTCTGCAATTTGATGCCGTGTTGCTTTTGCCAGCAAAGATTTTACTGATGTCTCGGAATGAGCTACCTCCAGCATTGCCAGTTTTTGGTCAATCTCAGAAATAAATTCTTCAGACATTAATGCCAGCAGCATATCTACTTCTGTTTGTTCACTCTCCAACAATTCACTTAGTTTACCGGTGTCCATTTTCAAATCAATCAGTTCAGGCTCAAATGCTAATGTTGGCAAGACACTTAAAAGCTGCTCCAGTTGTGAAGAATTTTGCTGCTGCGGTTTTCGCTTAGGCATTGCCTTGCGTCTCCGGACCATTTTGTTATGACGCTTTTGCTGCTGGCGCTTCAGCATTCCTGATTTTTTTTGCTTTCTTAATTTGGCCATATTTACTGAAACACGTGAAATAATATCTGAAACTGGTGGCATATTATCCCAGAAATATCAAATAAAATCACGTCAATTAAGCGGCTTTTTTTGCTCTTGTAACCTGTCGGCTTTGACATTTTCAAAAAATCTAATAGTTTATTAGGCAATCTAAACATACATGAACTACAAAAGTGCCTGCTCAATGAGTTTTATTCGAAAATATTTAACAGGTGTAATAGCCTTCACAGGTTTTGCTGCACTTGCTTATGCGAGTGTAAGCAGCGGGGACTCTCCTCAATTCCCCACACCACTGGATTTGTATGGTGATGATGAGGTCATCAACAATGAAGGCTTGATGGTAGTATTGTCACACCGTATTGAGCAAGTACCATTTAATCTGTGGGCGTCTCTCACTTTTCTCTGTGCCATTTTACATACTTTTGTGGCAGGAAAAATCACTGCATTGGCAAAAAAACTGGAGCACGCCCACGTTGAGAAAATGAGAGAAAAAGGCAAATCGGAAGTTGAAATAGAACGTAATCCTCCTGTCTCAGCTGAAATGCTGCATTTCTTTGGTGAGGTTGAAGCTATTTTCGGGATATGGGTTCTTGTACTGGCTGCAGTTACGGTTTCGTTTTATGATTGGACAACTTTCAAAAATTACATCGCCTACAAGGTTAATTACACAGAGCCTATGTTTGTGGTGGTGATAATGGCATTAGCATCCACACGTCCGATAATGCAGTTAGCCAGACAAATCCTGGGGAAAATTGCCTCAATCGGGAAACACTCTCCGGGAGCGTGGTGGTTATCGATTCTTACAATTGCTCCCTTGTTAGGTTCATTTATTACCGAGCCTGCAGCAATGACTATTAGCGCAATGCTGCTTGCAGAGCAGTTCTATCGACTAAAACCTTCCAGCAAACTCGCATACGCAACTATCGGGATTCTCTTTGTAAATGTTTCTGTGGGAGGAACATTCACCCATTTTGCTGCTCCGCCTGTACTAATGGTAGCAGCACCGTGGGGCTGGACATTCCCCTTCATGGCCATTAATTTCGGTTGGAAAGCATTATTGGGTATATTAATTTCAAACACCATTTATTATTTAGTATTTAAAGCAGAATTTTCTCAGCTTGCTGATACAACAGATGTTGATACAAAGTTAAAAAATGATTTGGACAATAATGAAGATTCTGTGCCTGCATGGATTACTATCGCACACATTTTTTTCATGACCTGGACTGTTGTAAACGCACATTATCCTCCGTTGTTCATTGGCGGATTCATGTTTTTCCTTGGTTTTGCTATCGCAACCAAAGCACATCAGAGCTATATTAACCTGAAATCACCCATGCTGGTCGGTTTTTTCCTGGCTGGTTTAGTTACTCATGGAGGATTGCAGGGATGGTGGATTGCTCCGGTTTTAGGTTCCCTTGGGGACGTGCCGTTGATGCTTGCGGCAACTGTACTAACAGCATTCAATGACAACGCGGCAATAACGTATTTAAGTACCTTAGTACCGGACTTTTCCATTTCTGCCAAATATGCTGTTGTTGCCGGAGCTGTAACAGGTGGCGGTCTAACTGTAATCGCAAATGCGCCAAATCCGGCAGGTCAGTCAATTCTGTCAAAGTTTTTTCACGGTGGTGTGAGCCCCGCAAAGCTGGCATTGGGAGCAATTATTCCCACGATCATTATGGGGTTTTGCTATATGGCTATTCCGCAGGATGTTCAAGATCCGCAAAAGGCAAAAACAATTGCATTAGAAGCTTCAAAGTGATTCCGATTTATCCCTTTTTTTGTAAAATGAATCATATAGTTAATTTCTTAATATAAAATTTAAATTATTAGTTCTTTCATATTGTTGTTGTAATTTAATATATTTTCCTGTAAACACTATTTGTGTTAAGAAATTGCTCCTAAATTGCATAAAATGCTAAAGAAAGTGATAGTGTAAGTAAAAAAAATTACACTATTGCCAGATGATCAGATCAAAATATAATTTTTATTATTTAATAGTGATGGTCACGTAAAAACTATTTGTCAAAAATAGTTTTTACGTGACCATCAAAGTTAACATGTTATAAAAGGTATTTGCATACTCAACAAGATTGGAAAATTAATTTCACCCCTAATAGGAGAAAAATTATGTCTCGATTAATTAAATGGTATGCTCTCGCTGCCATATTAGCACTGATAAGTTTAAGCATCTACGCAGCAGCAGGAGGTGGAAATAATGATGCCCCTCCTTTTCCTGTACCTTTAAGCTGTTATTCTGAGGACCCAGGCTCCTCAGAATTTTTGAAAGACGGTTGTGACCGCGTTCAGGGAATTGAAGACTTTAAGGATCCTGAAGGAGCCAATATGGGCGAGCTACTCAGCCATCGAATCAGTGCAAACCCATTTAATCTGATTGCATCTCTAATATTTCTTCTTGCAATCATTCACACCTTTATGGCCAATAAGCTGACTGCTTATGCACACGAGATTCATGAAGAGCATGATGAGCGCATGAAAGAAGCAGGAGCTTCAGATGAAGAGATCAAACACGATATCCCTTTCAAGGCAGAACTGTTTCACTTTCTTGGTGAGGTAGAGGTTATTTTCGGACTGTGGGTAATTGTTCTGATGACCTTCATGATCGGTTATTTTGACTGGTCCACTTTTAAGAATTACATTGTTTATGATCGAGTATACATAGAGCCAATGTTTGTGGTTGTAATCATGGCCATCGCCTCAACAAGACCGGTAGTTAAGATTGCAGAACAGTTGCTCGGTCTTGCAGCAGGTTTGGGTGGTCATAGCCCTGCTGCATGGTGGTTTTCAATACTGACAATTGCACCTCTGCTGGGGTCGTTCATAACAGAGCCCGCGGCAATAACCATAGCAGCCCTCTTACTGGCCAACCAGTTTTACAAGCACAAACCTTCCACTGGGTTTGCTTATGCAACGATAGGACTGCTTTTTGTAAACATTTCTGTAGGAGGAACTTTGACACATTTTGCTGCTCCGCCTGTTCTGATGGTTGCAGCACCATGGGATTGGGGCATGGGTTTTATGGCAGCCAATTTCGGCTGGAAAGCCGCACTTGGGATTATTATCGCAAACATACTTTATTTCATGGTCTTTCGAGGTCAGTTTGCCAGAATGGGTAAGGAAGCAGCAGAGTCAAATGGAACCCTTGCTACTCCGGAAGAACCAAAGCTCAAACCCAGGCAGATGAGCCACGAAGAATTTGAGGCAATGTGGGCAGAAAGGGAAACACCAATCCCCTGGGGAGTTACAGTGGTACATCTCCTTTTCCTGGCATGGACAGTTTTCAATGCACACTATCCTGCCTTGTTTATTGGAGGAATGTTATTTTTTCTTGGATTCATGATCCTTACAGGTACTCATCAGAATAAGGTGGAATTCAAGAGTCCAATTCTAGTTGGATTTTTTCTGGCGGGGCTGATAACTCATGGTGGATTGCAGGGTTGGTGGATTGCACCTGTACTTGGTTCACTCTCGGAATTACCATTAATGCTTACTGCAACTATACTCACGGCTTTCAACGACAATGCTGCAATTACTTATCTGGCCACACTGGTACCTAACTTAGCTGAAGCCTCTAAATACGCGGTTGTAGCAGGTGCAGTTACCGGAGGTGGTCTTACCGTTATTGCCAATGCACCTAATCCAGCAGGACAGTCTATTCTAGGCAGATTCTTCACACATGGTGTAAATCCTGGCTTATTGTTAGCGGGCGCTCTAATTCCCACAATCATCATGGGAATTTGTTTCATGGTGTTATAGTAATTTAATCTAAACAAATGGCATTTTATTGGTGAGTTGTCAGTGAAACATCTTTACTCACCTGCCATTTGTTTAAATCTTTTCTTATAGTAGTCAAGGCCTGCTTCGACACTAGTTCCTTTACCTTCTTCAGCACTTTTGAGAGCATTTAGTGCGGCATCAGCCGCATCCTCATAGTAACCGTTCTTCATATATGCTTCTGCCAGTGTGTCCCAAATAAAAGCCGCCTGTTTTCCGGCCAATGCTTTTTGGGCAAGCACCATACTCTCTTTCAGACGTATCTGATCATTGTTGTGTGTTTCAGTTAAAAGCCAGGCAAGGTTGTTCAAAGTGCGTGGTTCTTCCGGATTAAGTTCCAGTGCGCGTCGATACCAAATTTCTGCTTTATCTTTTTGATCCTGAAAATAAAACAGGTCCCCCATTTTAGTCAGTAAGGGCGCATCTTTCAATTGCCAATTATCAAATGTCTGCTCCAATTTCCAGGCAAGTACCTTTGTCTGCATTGCGTCAGAACTGAGTATAAAATTTGCCCCAAGCAATCCTAAGGCCAGTAATGCGCACCCCATCTTAATACGGAACACACGTTGATGATGCTTTTGCAGCAATTCCGTATTTTTTAAGCAATTTGATAAAAATTCAATACGCTGCCTTACTCCATAATGATGCCAGTTGTCCTGTTCCGGATTTATTCCATTCAGCCATGAAACTTTCAACAGAGCTGTCGTGATGGGTGTGATGCCGTAGCGCTCAAAGGCGTGACAATCTGCCTGGCGTTCAAAATTTTGACTGAGAAAGCCAATGCCAAAACGAACGAACAACAAGATACTGATAATTGCTACTGTTACCATCAACATTCCCGAAACTTGATAAATACCTGTCCAGGCAAGCAATAAGTTGACGCTTCCTGCCAAAGCAATTAACTCCAATAAACATATGAATGCAAGCAGATAATAAAACAGATGATGCCTCCTGATGTGTCCTGCTTCGTGGGCGGTCACAGCTCGGAGTTCAACTGCTGACAACGATCTGAGCAGTTTCGGACTGATAAGAAGATAGCGGAATCCACGCAAGAGACCAATCACACCAGCAGTTGAATGAGGCATTATAGTATCCGGCCATAATAAAATTCCGGCAACCGGCGTTCGGAATTCATCCAGTTCAGTTCGGATTTCTTCATAGACTTTATCTTTATCAATTGCTTGCGCTCCCCAGCTCTTTACAAACACAACAGGAGCCAGCAGTACAATCAGAATTAAACTTGATAATAGTTCAAAAATTAGGCTCCAGTTTGAAGGAAAAGCTGGAAGTACAAGGTTTATAGTCCATATCCAGACATATTGAATGAATATTAACGACAGAACCGGCAATTGCAATCGCAAGTGCAGGGCCGATCTGCTGAACTTTTCTATTATTCCCGGAGTATTCCACTGGTAAACCGGAACTGATACTATTGCATCTGCAATCCAGTAAACCAACAGTAAAATTGCTAAACTGAATGTTTTAGCCTCAGCAGAATTTTCAAACAAATCCACTAAACGCAAATCCAAATGCTCACCATAGACAATCGCAAGCCAGACAAACAAAATTATGATTCTTGGTTGGGTGAGTTTTGCGGAGGAATGACTTTGATATTCTGGAAGTGGTGCCTGTTTGACTCGGCTAAAAATCCTGAATTTCTGCGGCATTTGGGCAAGTATGACACTTAAAACCAGAATTGTCGGCAGCATTAGCCAAAGAGGTATGTTCAGCCATGACTGGGGACGATACAGCACTCCGGAAAGCAAAGTTAAACTTACCGAAGCAGCAATCATTGGTAAAAATGGCAAAAACATTTTGCTCCTTTTTTTAGTTTCTCGTAGATTCTAAGATCAATTTATCAGCTGCTTCAGCAATATTTCAATTCTGAACCTTAAACCATGGTTTTTAATGCCTTACTCCGGCAATGTACATGAGATCGTGCTTGATGAAAAGAGAATCTTACTCATCGGCACAGCTCACATTTCTCAATCAAGTGTAGATGAGGTGAACACTGTAATTTTTCAGGAGAAACCTGACACAGTTTGCATTGAATTATGCACTTCACGTTATCAGGCAATGCAGGAAAAAGATCAGTGGAAAAACATGGATATTTTCAAGGTGGTCCGTGAGGGAAAATCCTTTTTGTTGTTTGCAAATTTAATTATGACTGCTTTTCAGAAACGCTTGGGTTCAAAGCTTGGAGTAAAACCTGGAGCAGAAATGTTTGAAGCAGCAAATGCCGCAGAAAAACTGGATGCAGAACTTGTGCTGGCAGACCGTGATGTAAAAATAACTTTGCAGCGTACCTGGCGAGGGATGCCATTTTTGGGACGGATGAAAGTACTAGGGCAACTGCTGGCCAGTTTATTCATCCGTGAAGAAATCAGCAAAGAAGAAATCGAAAAACTCAAAGAGAGTGATGCACTTTCCGAAGCAATGCAAATGCTGGCAAAACAGTCCCCGGAAATGAAAAGAATTTTGATTGATGAAAGAGATCAGTACATGGCAGAAAAAATACGACAGTCCAAGGGAAAACAGATTGTGGCAGTTGTGGGTGCAGGTCATGTCAAGGGACTCACCGCAGAGCTGGAGAACAAACACAATTTGGATGAACTGGAATCCCTACCTTCACCGGGGAAGGCAGGCAACTTTCTTAAATGGGGAATCCCTTCACTGATCATAGCTTTGATAGTTTACGGATTTTTTACGGTTGACACCGATGTAAGTATCGAAATGATTCAGCGCTGGTTTCTGATCAACGGCACGCTTTCCGCGCTAGGAACTGCGGCGGCGTTTGGTCACCCAATTACAATTGCGACAGCATTTGTAGCAGCACCATTCACTTCTTTAAATCCAACTATTGCCGCGGGCTGGGTGGCAGGCCTGGTTGAAGCATTATTGCGAAAACCACAGGTACGCGATTTCGAAAACCTAGCGGATGATATCACTCATTTAAAAGGCTTCTGGCACAATAATATTACTCGCATTCTGCTGGTAGTCATCTTCGCGAATTTAGGCAGTGCAATCGGTACCTTTGCAGGAGGTTTTGCAATTGCGACTCTGCTTTAAGAAATAACAGAAAAGATTAAGCAGCGTACTGAAGCTCAGGAATAAACAGCCCTAAATATTCCGGAGGGCGTTGCCACAAAGTTCAATACATGATGAAGGCAGTTTAATTCATCTGCTTCAACATGCGTGACATAGATAATTTGTGTCTCGGTTTTAAGTCCAATCTGATCAATTATAGATAAAACTCGATTGCGGTTTGCGCGGTCCAGTCCCTGGCAAGGCTCATCAAGAATTAGTAGTGCCGGCGATTTTACAATTGCTCTTGCTATCAGCACCAACCTTTGCTGTCCGTAAGATAAACGGGTAAAATCGATTTCGGCAAGATTATCTATTTCAAGAAATTTCATCCAGTTTTGCGCGGTTTCTTTTTGTGATTCCGTTGCCGCTTGATATAATCCGATCGTGTCAAAAAAACCTGAAAGCACAACTTTCAAGACTGAAACAGATTCCCGGTAATGTACCTGAAACTCAGAGGAGACATGTCCAATTTGTCGTTTGATGTCCCAAATGCTTTCACCTGTGCCTCGTTGCTTGCCAAAAAGATATATTTCATTTGAATAAGCCTGGAGATTGTCCGCGGTAATTAGGCTGAGCAGTGTGGATTTGCCTGCACCATTTGGTCCTACAATTTTCCAGTTTTCCCCTGTAAATACATTCCAGTTAAAATCCTTCAACACCGTTTTCTTCCCGTAGCGCACATTTACATTTATCATCCGGATAATTGCATCCTGATCTTTTATAAGAATTTTTTCCTGAAGATTTCTCCCATGTACGTCAGTTGATAAAAACAGATTCTGTTCATCCTTTTTCTTTATTTTTTTATTTCCGAACAACAACTCCATTTTGTGCGGAGTCAGTACCTTTGTCCGTTTTCCCTGTGCAAATACTTTCCCGGATTTCAAACAAAGAACATGTGATATTTCCGGAACCAGTTCTTCAATACGGTGGCTGATCAACAAGACCGCTAGTCCGTCATTGATCAGTCCGGAGATTGCCTGCTTCAGCCATTTGACTGATTTCGTATCTAAACCATCAAAAGGCTCATCAAGTATCAGCAATTTTGGATTAGACAGCAGTGCTTTCCCGATTAAAGTTTTGCGTGTTTCACCGTTTGAGTAATAGCGCAAAGGATTATCCAGCAGAGAGGTCAATCCAAAATGTTCAGCAATATTTAACAGTGCCTTCGTATGTTTTCCTTCCGGATCCATTAATTCACTTCCGGTCATAAAATGTTCTTCGTTTCCACTGTACTCTTCGTAGCGGTCTTTTTTTTCTTCACGTGCTACCAGTGCTTTTTGCTGTTCAAGAGAAACATAGGCGATTTCACAAAAATTCGTAATTTTCTCATCACGCCTGATCAAACCGAAGTAAGGAAGCTGCCCAAGTATTACTTTTGCCAGGGTGGATTTACCTGCTCCATTAGGACCAATTATAGCCCAGCTTTGACCATGCTTTGTTGTCCAGTTAATATTTTTGAGTATCGGCTTATCCCAGAGCCGATTTGAAACGTTATTGAGAGTGAGCAAAGGAGAGGTTTAGAATTGCAGTTGAGGATACATGTGGTGAATATCTGATCAGTTCAAGAATTGTTTTCGTTTTGCAGTTCCCACATCTGCTGATAATAACCTGGCCGCTGGATAAGATCCTTGTGTACGCCCTGGTCCACAATTTGTCCTTCATCCAAAACTAAAATCCAATCCGACTTTTCCATTGCTGTAACACGATGTGAAACAATCAGAATGCTTCCTGCCAGTGCTGGCATATCTTTTTCCGTTAAAAGCAATTTATGAATTTCCCGCAGCAAATAACGTTCTGTTTCATAGTCAACTGCAGAAAGCACATTATCCAGAATCAGCAGGTCGCATGGTTTCAGCATTGCCCTCGCCAGGCTAATTCTCTGTTTTTGTCCCCCTGACAACATTATGCCTTTTTCTCCAACCATTGTGTTTTCCTGATTTGGAAATCGTGCGACCTCGTCTTCCAATGCCGCAGCACGAATGATGTTACGAAAATGTTCCAGATTTTCTATGTTATCAAGATCTTCAGAAAATCTAATATTGTTTTCCACTGAGTCAGAAAACAGGAATGGCTCTTGTGTAACTGTTCTGATGCAGCTACGAATATCATTATCACTTAGTTCAGCAAGGTCTTTTTTACCTATAAAAATAGAACCCGTCCCCATGTCCAAATAGCGGTTAAGGCCATTAACAAGAGTTGATTTGCCTGAGCCGATACGTCCGAGAAGACCTATCACCTGTCCGGGATTAATTTGACAACATATGTTTTGTAAAGCATCTTTTTTGCTCATTGGATATCGATAACTCAAATTATTTACTGCTAATCCTTTTTCAGTAAAAAGTGATTTCAGTTCATTTTGAGGGAGTGATTCTATATTAGTTCGCGGCAGTTTTTGCTGCAATACTGTCTGAATACTGGACAGCCCCACCAGTCCCTGTTGAATCATGGTGGAGACCCAGCCCAACCCCATCAGCGGTAATGTCAAAAGTGCCGAGTAGGCAATAAAAGCAGTAAGTTGTCCTATTGTTAAATCAGCTTTAATTACCATTATTCCACCGACAAGCAGAACCAGAAGTTTCAGAAAATATTCCAGGTTGCTTAACATCGGCAGCACAAATGAACGAGTCAAGGCAATTTTCATTGAACGCCGCAGCATATCCTGATTTTCATTCTCAAATCGCCCTCTGCCCCACTCGCGCATAGTCTGGCTCTTAATAATATCAATTGCTGACAGAGATGAAACAGTAAATCCGGAAAGACGCTGCAGACTTTCCATACGTGCCCTCATGTTTCGCACAAGAACACGCATTCCTAAACGTACAGCAGTAAAAACAATGACGATTGGAATGATGCAGTAAAGTGTGAGACTCGGAGAGAGCTGCCACATTTTATAAGGCGTCATCGAAAGTGCTGTTGTGATATTAAAGGATTGCATCAGGGCAAAACCGCAAATCATCCTGACCCCCGTAATATCATTGTTGATTCTAGAAATGATGTTTCCGGAAGGATTTGCATCATAATAATTTTTTTGCAGAGCCATCAGTTTTTGAAACATGTCATTTTTGATCTGACATTCAATTGCACGTCCTGGATTAAAAAAAAGGATCCTGGAGAGTGTCCGTACAATGATCATTACTACCGCTAATCCGAGCATGATTAGCATGTATTCCCATAACAAATCCTGTCTGGCTTCCAGATCATTGTTTAGCAAATCTATACTTAATTGGATATATTCCGGAATACTGACAGCAATCCAATTGGTTGCCAGAATTGCAATTGTTCCCAATGAATATGAAAGCCAGTGCTGCCGGATATAGTAGCCCAGCAAAACATATTTGTTACTGGTTTTAGGTGGCATGTATGACTTTCGAAAAATATAATTTTATAGTGTAAGCCCCATCCCTGACTCAGACAGTAAGCCGCTATTACTGCTTATCCCTTTACTGTAGAAAGTAATGAATAAAAGAGGGGGATTTGTTATGAACAATTAAATTTATGGATTGGCAGAAGTAGAATTTTTTCTTTTACGCTGCATTGCCATACGGTTCTTGCGGATTTTCTGGTATTTCCAAACTGCTTTATTATGCTCCCTTAATGTTTTGGAAAACTGGCTGCTGCCATCTCCCCGGGCTACAAAATAAAGATATTTATTTTCTGCAGGATACAGCACACTCTCAAGTGAGGCACGTCCCGGATTGGAAATAGGAGTTGGAGGTAATCCGTATCGCATGTATGTATTGTATGGAGTTGGTGTGCGCAAATGCTTCCTGGTCAGATTACCGTCAAAATCTTTCATTCCATAAATTACAGTAGGATCACTGTCCAGACGCATCCTGCGTTTTAGACGATTATGAAATACGGAAGCAATCATTGGGCGATCTGAATCAGCACCGGTTTCTTTTTCCACAATGGAAGCCAGAGTAAGAACATAATATTCACTCATGCCGATTTCTTTTGCACGTTCCAGAAAATCATAATTGAAAACTTTGCGATATTGAGCAATCATTGCTGACAAAACCTCCCTCTCAGTTTCTGCTCTGGAAAAAAAGTATGTTTCTGGAAACAAGACTCCTTCAAGTGTTGTCAATTCCGGAATGCCGGTTTTTTTTAATAAATCCGGATCATTTTTCAATGATATCATCACTTCTTTATCCACAATTCCCGCCTTATGAAGACGATTCGCGATCTGTTTGTAGTTTTCCCCCTCCGGAATTGTTATCTTGTGTCGGATGGTTTTTCCGGAAACAAGATGCTGAAGCAGTTCATACGTATTCCAGCTGTGTTTAATTGCAAACTCTCCTGCTTGAACTCTGGTATGTATTTTTAATTGCTTGGCCAAATAGCGGTAAAGCCTTGGGTACGGCTGAAGGCCTTTTTCCCTGATGCGATTGGTAACAAAATCGAAAGTTGAACCGCGAGGTATTAGAATTATTGAGCTGATTTCAGGAGAATTCTTGTTAATTGGACTGTTATAAATATGAAAAACATATCCTGCAAAAATCGAAATTGTTAACACTCCTGAAACAAGTACAATAAGCAGGGGGCGTTTCCAATCGTTAAGTATCAATAACTTCATCGAGTTGCAATAATAAGTTTGTATTTCATATCATTGGAAGCATTCAATTATAGCCAGACTAGCAAAAGAAAGCAACGTTTGGAGCCACAATGAATCGCATTCTGCATGAATGAGAAGTCATGCAGAAATACATATTATCCTTTATATAAAGTACGCAATATTGCATGAGATTTTCCATACCATGAAAAATAGTCTTGAAATCATGTGAAAATTATATAAAATCTAATGTACTTAAATTCATTTGCTTCATTCTTCCTATTTTGAAGTTGTAAAATATAAACAGAGTTTTTTCTTTTTGAATATACAATGCTGAACGGACTTCTTGCCCGCAAGATGGGCATGACCCAGATTTTTGAAGATGATGGAACGTTACTCCCTGTAACTGTTTTACAGGCAGGACCAATGACTGTTATCCAAAAAAAGACCATAGACAAGGATGGCTGCGACCATGTCCAGGTGGGATTTGAAGAAATTCCGGAGCGTAAATTGAACAAACCCAAAAAAGGGCATTTTAAGGAAAAATCTCCCACAAGATTTCTGCGGGAATTCGAGGTAGAGAATATTGATCAAGTCGAAGTCGGACAGGTTTTTGATGTTGATTTGTTCACTGAAGGTGAAAGTGTCGCTGTTTCAGGAAACTCAAAAGGCAAGGGTTTCACCGGTGTTATGAAGCGCCATGGGTTTCATGGCCAGCCTGCCACTCATGGACACCGTGGACACCGTGGAACAGGAAGTATCGGGCAATGCGCTACCCCGTCCCGTGTTTTCAAAGGGAAGAAAATGCATGGCCGTCATGGAAACAGCAAAGTAACTCAGCTTGGCTTAAAAATAGTCAAAATACTTGCTGATGAAAAAATCGTACTGGTCAAAGGTGCTGTCCCTGGTCCAAACGGCGGACTTGTAACAATCCTCAAAAGCAATCGCTGACTTTCCAGCTGCTTCAGGCGGTTTATTTAATTCCGCATTTCTTCTTTTTTCCCCACCATCATCCACTCTAAAGTTTACGTCAGTTCTGCCGATAACGAACCATGAGATTTGGATTGCTTTCCTGTTTGGATGGCAGGAAGAATTCCATCCGGAATTCACTCTGCATCATTCAAAGCTGGTGTGGTGTGTCAACAGAGTGATCCTGATTGATGTTCTTGTAAATTACTTACACACTGTTGTCATAACCAATGCAGCGAATTGTTCCCATGAGGTGTTCATTTGCCAGTGGAGAGATCCGCACTGAATCATGAACTATTGCTGCTTGTAATGGCTTGGTATGTCTAAATGAAAGCTGGAAGACTGGTGTTATCCGTTTTATATGCAGGATTGCATTCAGACTTTGAAACTGTAACAAAATATATTATATGAAGGGAAAAATGGCATTTAAAACCAAAGTTGTACTGGTGGTATTATTGGTGGCCCTTTTGATCGGGGTACCTCCCGGACTTGGTCAGCAGTCACCGGGCGACAATCGTGAAAACCTGTATTCCATCTGGATGAAACTCTCGATGATGGGTCACAACCAGTCAGAAATTGAGGGAATTCTTGCCGGAATTACTGAGCAGCAACTGCAGCATCTCAAAAACAGATTGCGTCGGGATGTGCTTGATACGCTGGCGCACCTAAATTTAATCAGTGAAATTGAGTTGAGCAGGACAGAACAGGATCTGGTGATGATCAGAGACAAAATTAGAACTGAAATCCGTTTTGCCGGATTGGAAAATGACCTGCTGCTGCAGCGCATGATTCGTCACAAATTCGGAATTGCACTGCATAATATTTGAGATTGTTGTTCAAAAAATGATTGTTTCGCTGGAAGTTGAAACAGACAAATGAACCAGTTTTTTCCAATCTGACTTTTTTCTTAGGCAGAATCCAATGTACATCGATTCAATGCCAGTTAAATAATCTGAGTCCAAGCACGAAACAAACACAGCCAATTCCGAATAAACCGATTGAAGGCATAATTACCTGTGCCAAGCCAATACCTTCGGTAATGATGCCACGCAGGGAATTGGCCAGCATCGTCAGTGGGAGTACCTCAACATACGGAGTGAACCAGTCAGGAAAGTTGTGATAACTGAAAAATATTCCGGAAAGGATAAACATCGGCAATGTCACGCAGT
This sequence comes from SAR324 cluster bacterium REDSEA-S27_B3, assembly GCA_001627865.1. Lineage (GTDB taxonomy): Bacteria > SAR324 > SAR324 > SAR324 > NAC60-12 > Arctic96AD-7. The sequence continues at coordinate 15,994 of LUQO01000028.1, read as the reverse complement.
TAATTAGTCCATTACCGCTGTGTGTGTTTTGTACACGCGAAGAGATAAGAACAGCAATACCTGCAAAGGCGCAGTAGCCGCTCAAAAATATCAGGGACAGTGCTAACAAACTTCCTTGTATTGTGATGTCGAAATAAAAGTAGGCAAATCCAAACAACAGCAGTAGTTCGGCAGCACTAAGAATCATGCGGTTCATGCCGTGCGAAAGTAGAAAAATTGATTTTCTCAGCGGAGTTGCCACCATGCGCCGCAGCAGTTTTTTAATCCTCAAGTCAATCAAGCTCCAGCCAATACCCCATAAACACGCATTCATGATGGACATGGCCATTAATCCCGGAATCAAAAAATCAATGTAACGACTTCCAATTATTGTCAAAGTCCGAATTTCCCCTTTTTGCTTTGAAGAACCCTGATCCCTGAATGCTCCTTCCAAAAGCAAATATGTGAGACGCGCCTCAGCGTTGTCTGGATCAAAACGGTAACGCAAGCCGGAAGCAGAACTTTCTTCAATCCATAAGGAGATTTGTCCCCGTTTAAGGGCCTGTGTCGCCTCAATCTCAGACATGGCACGGAAACGAAAACGTGCTTTCTCTCCATGGTTTTCTCCAACCTGCCATTCAAGTCCGGATTCAACAGAATACTCTGTTGAATCAGTTCCGGTTTTTTCATGAAGCCATTGCGGAAGATTGTAAACTGCATCCGGACTTTCGCCAACAACTGCAACTGTGCGCAGTGTTTCTCCTTTATTCGCAAAGGCAATACCCAAAATCCAGGCCATCAATACAGGAAATCCAAATGACCAGAAAACCACACCTGGTTCACGAAAGAAAATTTTGAATTGGGACAGAATCAACCGAATAAGTATATTAGTCATCCAAATGCCTCCCACTCATCGCCAGAAATAAATCATCCAGTGTACGCCTTCGGCATTCCAATGATGTTAAAGAAGTCGCTGAATTATCAATCAACTGCAAAAATCCAGGCAGTGTTTCAGAAATGTTTTTTACAGTTAATAGTCCTTCTCCGGTATTTTCATTCAAACGGCTATTAATCACTCCGGAAAGCGCTTTTGCTTCTTCGGTGGGAAACGAGCCCTCAATCACGTATTCGATCAAATCTCCCTCACCAAATTTATCCAGCAAATGATTCAGACTCCCTTCAGCAAGAATTTTTCCCTGATCCATCATCACAATCCTCTCACAGAGATGTTGTGCTTCTTCCATGTAATGCGTGGTGAGAATCAGAGTTGTTCCTGTTGCTTTGAAGCCTTCAAGGATTTTCCAGAGATCACGCCTTGCGTTTGGATCAAGTCCGGTTGTGGGTTCGTCAAGAATCAGGATTCGCGGGCGGGGCAGAATTGCAATCCCCAGCGCCAGCCGCTGCCTTTGTCCTCCGGAGAGTTGGAGTACCCAGGTGCTGCGTTTGTTTTCAAGTTGGATGGTTTCAAGAACTTCCTGAGACCGCTCTTTCTTCAGTAAATAGAAACTGGCAAAAAGATGAAGCGTTTCTTCAACAGTCAACCGCTCAAGGAATCTGGTTTCCTGCAGGGCAAGCCCAATTTGCTGTCGTAAAAAATGCTCTTCTTTTTCCCAGCTTTTTCCAAGGATTCGAATTTCTCCAGAATCCGGGAATTGAACCCCTTCGATCATTTCCACAAGGGTTGTCTTGCCTGCACCGTTTGGTCCAAGCAGAGCCAATGCTTCTCCGGATTCAACCAGCAAATCGACATTTTGGACGGCATTGACGTCTTTAAAGGATTTACAGACGTTCCGGACTTCAATCGCCATTCATTCTTTCTGTTCAGCTAACATAAATTGTTTTTTCACAAGGTGTTTTCAGACTAAGTAATTCAGGATTTGGTTAATATTTTTCAAGTGTGTAAGCGATGTTCAAAAAAATTATCTGCCCGATAATTTTGGAAACAACATTGGGCAAATATTAAAGATTCTCTTTTTGGGACTGGTTTCAATCTGCATTAGGTAAAAGTAAAATCTTGCCGATGTGGCTGCTGCTTTCCATCAGGTGATGCGCATTTGCGGCCTGTTCGAGCGGGAAAGTTTGATGGATGATTGGCCGGACAGTCCCTGAATCCAGCAGCGGCCACACCTGTTTACGCAGTCCCTGAGCAATTTCAGCTTTTTCTTCGATGCTGCGGGGACGTAATGTGGAGCCTGTTAAAGTTACGCGTTTCATCAGCAACGGACGAAAATCTACTTCTGCTTTGTAACCCTGCATCAAGGCAATTTGCAGTAGTCTTCCTTGTGAAGCAAGAAGTTTAATATTCTTTGGGAAATATGGCCCTCCGACCATGTCAAGTATTACATCTACTCCTCTGTTTTTTGTCAGAGTCATTATTTCATCTGAAAAATCCTGTTCATTGTAATTTATGGCAGCATCTGCTCCGAGGTTTTCACAAAATTCACATTTTTCCTGAGTTCCTGCTGTTGTGTAAACAGTCGCTCCAAAAGCTTTGCCTAGTTGAATTGCGGTGGTGCCGATCCCGCTGCTCCCTCCATGTACCAGCATTGTTTCTCCGGATTTGAGTTGCCCTCGCTCAAAAACATTTGTCCAGACAGTAAAGAAGGTTTCCGGAACTCCTGCCGCGTGCTCCAGTGAGATTTTTTCTGGAACAGGTAAACATACAGAAGCTGCCGCCAAACAATACTCCGCGTAACCGCCGCAAGTAACCAGCGCGCAAACTTTCGAATCAAGTTTCAGTTCCGTAACTTTTTTACCTACCATAACAACAGTTCCGGACACTTCCAAACCCGGCACATCAGTGGCTCCCGGAGGAGGAGGGTAAAGTCCTTTACGCTGCATTATGTCCGGACGGTTGACTCCCGCGGCTTTAACTCGAATCAGCACTTCGTTAGGGCCTGGATCCGGAACAAGCTGTGAGCTGAGCTTCAATACTTCAGGTTCGCCGGGCTTTTCAATTTGAATGTAGTTCATTGATTTGGATGTAATACTCATATAGCAGTTTAGTGATTAAGTTTTATTTCAGAGGAAGAATTGTAAAACATTTGCCGACATATTTTCAGGTAGAGTGTTTAGTGGCCAATATAAGCACTGCGTCTGCAACATCCTCCGCAAGATTGGTGACTCTGCCGATTTGCTTCAATATTCCTTTCAGCTGATATTGCTTTGCCAGTTCATAGTTTTCATTTTCAAATACCGATTGAAGCATTTTATGTTCTAACTTATCAACTTCACTTTCCTGACGGCCGACTTCCTCAACGTGCTGCCGCACAGCTCTCAAGTCTGAAAATAATGAATCGGTGGCGTGCGCCAATGCCTGCACTGCTTGATGGGTATGTATTAGCATATTTCTCAAAGACGAATGAAGATCTTCCGGAATTTCCGGTTTCTCCAGAACAATATCTCCAAGGGAATGTTTGAAACTGCTTGGCACTTTATCCAGTTTTGTCAGAAACCAAAGCAGATCATCACGTGAATTCGGCATCAGAGATTCATGCAACAGGGTCATTTGAATCTGATGCCCTAGCTCATCCAATTCTTTTTCAATTTCACCCAGCTCCTGATTCCGTTGAGAAAATTCTTCAATGCTCCCATCCAGATATGCTTCATACGCAGCCTGATATTGATGTGCCATATCTTCCAGGTGACGCAATAAGCGCTGTACCTTTTCTTCTACGGCATATTGTTTTTTAAATAACAAACTCAAAGGGTTCATTTTTCTCTCTCTTGAAATATTCGGTATAAATAAGTAAGTTTTTGTTTTATTTTACGGTCATGAAGCTTATTCTTAAGTCCACCTCCACGCAGTTTCCACTCTTCGCTGATTGCACCCAATGCATCACCCAGTTGCCAGGGGAATTTATAATTCTGTCCTTCCAGTTGCTGCAAGGCTTCCAGCTGTTGTGGTGAAAGAATCTGTTTGTTCATGGAATCAATTTTTTCCGAGTTGATAACAAGTCTATTTTGAAGCGAATATTCAACCACTTTCAAACCCTGCCTTCCGGATAAATCCACTTTCTCCTTTACTACCCTTACCAGCTCTGCAGAACTGTAGAACACTGATCCGGAAAGTGTATCCAATCCCTCAGTGTTAATTCCCTCTTCTTGTAACTTTTCCAGTACACCTGCTGAAAGCTGATATTGCGATTCACGCTTCACTGTTTGCTGGAAAACGTTTTGAAGGAAATACAAACCAATGATACAAATTAAACATGAAATAAGGGGTGTGATGACCCAGCCTCTGGCAATGCTGTAAATTCTGGGCCATTGTATTTCTCTTCCTCCCTGAATAATTCCAATTCCAATCACTGCTCCAACCACAGCCTGCGAACTTGAAACCGGAACAAGCGGGATGGTTGGAAGAGACATGTTTGCCAGCAACTGCTCAAGCCTCTCGGAAGCAAATAGAAAGAGAACAATTGAGTGGGCCATTACTGCCACCCAAGCCGCCAAAGGAGTCAGAGTCATCAGTTCTGACCCGACTGTCATCATAACACGCTTTGAGTAGGTAAAGACCCCCACTGCAATTGCCAGCCCCCCCAGTAAAAACAGTTGTTGTGCGGATGAAATACTGAAATTACTACCAAACTGCATTTCCTGGAACGGAGCAACTGGCACAAAAACTCCCATTACATTGGCAATATTGTTTGCCCCAAGACTGTACGCGCCAAATGCACCGGCAAGGATCAATGCCAGCCTGGTGTAACCATCCAATCGTATCAGACCAATGCTGACTTTTCTTACCAGAGACTTTGCAAAGGTAAACAAAAGCGCAGCAATCAAGGCTGACAGCAAAGGACAAAGCACCCAGGTTGACAAAATTTTCAACAAGGAGGAAATATCCGTGTATGAATCACTAAACAGATTCCAACCGATAATTGAGCCAATGATTGCCTGGCTGGTAGAAACAGGCAGACCGAATTTTGTCATCCAATACACAGTCAGTCCTGCGGCGAAGGCGGCCATAAAGGAACCTCCAAGCGCATTTACCGCACCAAGTTTTCCCAATGTCAGTGTTGTACCGGTTCCGCTGACAATCGCCCCTATTATCACAAAAACACCACAAATCAGCGCGGCAGTAGTAAAACGCACCATGCGACTGCCTACTGCAGTGCCGAAAACATTTGCGGCATCATTAGCCCCAAGCGACCAGCCAAGAAACAGGCCACCTGATAAAAATATTAGTACCATAGGGTCAGTCACAAATAGCTCTCCAGGAAAAATAATTTTATATATCAGCGTGTTATTGGATCATATTTATCATTAAACGGCAATGTTAATATGTAGTGACGATTACTGATCGTCAACTCAAATAATACAAATCAAAAATCATTTTCATCTGAAACACATCATTTGATTTTTAGGAAAAAAAATTCTTTTAGAAAATGAGGAAATACCTTTTAGCCTAATCAAAAGGCTTATCTGCAGAAAACTCCCTGCAGAGCATAAAATTTAAGCCTTTGAAACTAAGCACCTTTTCCTGCTGTTGGTTTTCTGCTTCAACCAACGTTGTGACAATTCCTCTGTCCGGTTTGGAGCGTGAACGTTTTGTTTCCAGTATGGTAGCCCGGATTGTGAGTCTGTCCCCCGGTCGCACTGGCTTCAGCCAGCGCAATTCATCAATCCCAGGAGAACCCAGACTGGAGGATGGGGAAAAATAATTTTCAACCATTGCCCTCATTACAAATGCACAGGTCTGCCATCCACTTGCTATCAGTCCTTTGTATGGGCCTTTTTTTGCTGCTTCTGGATCAATGTGTATAGGCTGAGGATCATATCGCAGAGCAAATTCAAGAATCTCTTCCTCTTCTACTTGAATCGTCCCAATTTCGATTACAGCATCCTGTTTATAATCTTCAAAATACCACTCATGGTTTGATGAATTAGATGTTTTTGTTTTTGTCATTATTTCTTAACTAGATGATTTAATAGATTATTATTTCGAGTTCAGCTGCACTTGCATTCTGAAGGATACTCATTGAAAATTGCCTGAAATAATGAAGTATTGCGGACAGTGCCGTATTAAGAATATCTAATGACATTCTTAAGATAAGAAATTCAAAAAACTGTTCGCATCCCCAATGCAAGCTGAATTTCCTGCTTACGATCATGGGGTAAATTCAGATTGGCAATATCAAGCCCCAATAGCCAAACAGTGATGATGGGAGTGCCTGTAATCCAGCTCCATCCCATGTGAAGAATATCAGATGAGGCTTCTCCGAGGTCACTATCTCCCTGATGAACTTTGGGCCATTGAATTTTCCGCAAGGACAAAGTCGCGCCTTTTCCGGATGGTGTTTGCCATTGATCATGAACACCAATTTCAAATCCGGATGCTTTTTCACTCAAAAACAAGGCCCCAACTTTACTTTTCCAGGCCACAGTTTTTTCTGGAATGCTCAAAGCCAAAAAATGTAAATAGCGGCCAGGACCAACAGGTTCATCATATAGATGAAGAGATAAACCAAGCGCTCCTGTAGTGTAAGTGCTTCCTCTGCTTCCAACAGTATGATACACTTGAAATTCCGGAAGAACCGGAAATGCTGCCCCAAAGATTGTGCTGTTTACTGAAAATATAAACAGCAGCAAAAATAGAATTTTCTGAAATGACATCGATATAATTAATCTGAGTATTCTGGAGAACATTCAGTTTATTCAAAAAATCTTACTGAAATAACTCCAGTTCCGGTCTTTTTAAAGAATGTACAAACATACATCAAAGCAATGCGCTATTCAAGTACACGAGGGCAAGTAAAAAACCTGCTGTTTGAGGAAGCAGTCATGATGGGCCAGTCAGATGATGGAGGATTGCTGGTTCCAAATGAATTGCCCTTCGTTCAGAATGATTTTGACAAATGGATTAAACTCAGTTTTACGGAGTTAAGCCTTGAAATCATGCTGCCATTTACCAGCGGCAGTATCACACATGAAGATTTAAGGAATATAATTCTGCAGAGCTACACCTCATTCCGCCACCCGGAAATCACACCGGTTAATTCCGTTGGACAAATAAACATTCTTGAACTGTTTCATGGACCAACGTTTGCCTTTAAGGACGTGGCACTGCAGTTTTTAGGAAACCTGTTTGCGTTCTTTTTAAATAAACGAAATCATCCTTTGAGAATTCTGGGTGCAACTTCTGGTGATACAGGCAGTGCCGCAATTCATGGAATGCGTGGCAAGAATGGCGTGGATGTATTCATGCTTCATCCAAAAGGAAGGGTTAGTATAATTCAGGAGCGTCAAATGACTACAGTTCTTGATTCAAACATCCACAACTTTGCAGTTGAAGGTACGTTTGATGACGCGCAAAGAATTGTAAAAGCTCTCTTTAACGATAGTAAATTCAAGCAGGCTTATCATCTAGGTTCTGTAAACTCAATTAACTGGGCTCGTATATTGGCACAAATAGTTTATTATTTTTATGCATGGTTTCGAGTTGCCAGAGAAAAATCAGAACCTGTCAGTTTTGTTGTACCGACTGGAAATTTTGGAAATGTGCTTGCTGGATACTATGCAAAATGCATGGGTTTGCCAATTGACAAACTGATTGTAGGAACAAACGAAAATGATATTTTGCATCGCTTTTTCAGCAGTGGAGAATATCATCGTGCTGAAGTCAAAGAAACATTAAGCCCTTCTATGGATATTCAAATATCCAGTAATTTTGAGCGCTACCTTTTCAATCTTGCGGGAAAGTCTTCTGAACAATTGCAGCTTTGGATGGATGAATTTGAAAATAGCGGGAGATTAACAATAGGAGCTGATTTACTTAGCAATGCCAAAAATGACTTTGTTTCCGGGAGTGTTGATGATGCAGAAATATTATCCACAATAAGAAATTACAATCAGCAACATGGATATTTATTAGACCCTCATTCTGCAGTGGGCGTACGTGCTGCTGAAAAAACAGATATCCGAACACCAGTCATTTGTTTGGCCTGCGCGCATCCTGCCAAATTCAGCAAAGCCATCCGGAAAGCCCTGGGAACTGAGCCGAAACTTCCGGAAGAATTGGCAGCACTGGAAAACATGGATACACGCAGTAAAACAGTTCCTGCCAATCCGGAAGCAGTCAAAAAAGAAATAATCGGAACGCTGGATGCCTGAAACAGGCCTTAAGCCTGACCATCTGAAACAAATATACAGGATACTACTATTGAATTCTGACAGACTAAATCCAGGTGCTGAAATCGCTCAGCCGACATATGATGAATTCAAAAAATCCCGTCCGGAATGGACAACTTCGATACGGCGTGAACTGGAATATCTTGTATTTAAGTTTGGACTTTTTCTGGGTAAAAAATTGTCCGTGCCTTTGTTACAGAAATTTGGAAAAGGAGTAGGAAGTGTTGCTTACCGTGTGCTTCGAAAAGATCGAGGTATTGTTGAAAAACAGCTCAAACTGATTTTCCCTGAATTGGATGATGCAGAGCGTAAGCAGTGGACGAGGGAATGTTTTGGCCATTTTGGTCAAATGCTTTTTGAATTTTTGTGTTTGCCGCAAATCATAAACAATCAAGAAAAATTGGTTCATGTTGAAAATGAAGACGCATTGACTAATGCTGTAAATGCTGAAAAAGGGGTTATTCTTTTAGGTATGCATATGGGCAATTGGGAATTGATTACTACCTATGCAAAGCGTACGGGGCTTGTAATGACAGCAGCAACTGCTAATGTCCCTGATCAACGCATCAACGAGTTGATCATTAGTCAGCGTGAGCAAACAAACATGGAAATTATGCCGCGCGGTACATCAATGTCATCCAGAAAACTGTTTCGCTGCCTGCGGAACAAAAATATTCTGATTTTGATCATTGACCAGGACACTAACGTGCCAAGTACATGGGTTCCGTTTTTTGGAATACCAGCCAAGACTCCAGTTGGGGCGGCAGTGTTTGCCTTGAAAACAGGCGCAACTGTAGTGAGTTATAATGTGATACGTGAGACAGACGGGACTTTCAGACTGAAATTTGAAACAGTGGGTACATTTGTACGTCATCATCCAGAAATGGAACAGGATGTTTATTCAGTTACAAAAAAAATGAACCTGCACCTGGAACAACGTATCCGTCAAAATCCTCAGCAATGGGCCTGGTTTCATCGGCGCTGGAGACACCGTCCCTCGAAGGAAGAGCTGAAAAAAATGGAGGAACTGGAGCAAATTTAATTGAATGCCCCATGTGAGTCCGTATTAGTTAGCAACAAATCCGGAATCCTAACTTTTAAAACTGAATACTGAAAACTGAAAAGTGTCAATTGTTGTTTCAAATAAGCAGAAAATTCACTACGAACTTGCAGGCGACAAAGGCCCTTGGATGCTGCTTCATCCTCCTCACATGATTCCAATGAATGCCTGGAAGGAGGAAGGCTATGTGAAACAACTGGAGCAGGATTTCCGTCTGGTGCTTATTGAGCCGCTTGGTCAGGGCTTAAGCGATGCCCCAAAAGATTATGCCCATTACACCATAGCTTCCCGCATCAGGCATGTGCTTGATATTCTGAGGGAAGTCCAGGCAGATTACACATATTTTTTTGGAGTCGGCTTGGGAGCACAAGTCGGTTTTCAAATGTCTAAAGAATTTCCTCGTAGAATTCGATCACTGATTACCGTCGGCGCTCAACCTTATCAGGAACTTGAAGAGGCAAAATATCTAAAAGAAAAATTAGATAAACTGCGTTCAGGTAATGTTAGCGCATATCTTCAACAATGGCATTCATTAGACCATTTAACTAAGGAACAGGAAAATGTTATTCTGCAAGGTGATGCTGAGGGGTATGCCCTTGGTCTGGAAGCATCCATCAACTGGGAAGGTTTAGGCGACGACTTACAATCTCTGGGAACTGTAACTTTACTTTTTACTGCAAAAGCCGAGTCCAGATTTTTGTCTGTAAGAGACGCTGGAAAGCGAATGCGCTATGGCCGCTACGTGATTCTTCCAAAAGTTTTGCACAGCAATGGACTCTGGAGTTCAGAATTAATTATAAAACATCTACTGGAATTCACACGCCGGGATCGTACAAACTAAAACTGCAAAAAATGCATATCTGCCGCTGGTATTGTATTTCAATCAGTCTTTTTTTACTGTTCGGTACATTGCCGGAGTTTTGTTCGGCAAAATCATTTCCAGCCATAGCAGTACTTTCACAAATCAAAGGAAAAGTTAAAGCCGGTCCCGCTAAAAAAATGGTGGAAGGCACAAACGGATTGCTGTTGCGGTACAGGCAAAGAGTCCGGACCGAAAAAGAAGGACGGGCGACTGTCTTTATTAAGGATGGTTCAGAAATACGTTTGTTTGCTGATACTGTACTGACTGTCGGTGCAAGAAAGACTCATAACTCCCGTTGGGCAAGATACAGACTGATTTTGCGGTCAGGGAGTTTTTGGGGACATTTTGTACGGGGAAAAAATCATGTAGAAATAAGCGGTGGCAGCATGCGTTTACAGCTTTCAGATGCATCCATTAGATTTACTAAGAAAAAAACCAGAAATGATATTGCAGTCACATCTGGAAAAGTGAAGGTGTTTAATAAAAGTTCTTTCGTAAAATTACAAAGGGGGCAACGTCTCTATCAAATCCAGAAAAACGATTTTATGCCTCAAAAAGTGAGTATGATTCCGAATGAATTAAAACTCTGGATTGAACCGTCGGAGCCCGTCTTCTCAGGCACAAAACCAATTGAACTTAAACTGAATATGCAGGTTGTTCGCTCTGGCAGTGACCGTAAAGTTGAACGCCCCGGTCCAGTGTTTTTAAAAGGCAATTATTATAATTTGGATATACCTGATTCAATCCGTCTTAACACAGACGGCAATGCTGCTGTTAGAATCAAAGTTGACCCGCCTAGTCAAGAGGACCGAACCTTTGAAGGGTCAGTTACGTTTCATGCAATTATGGACCATAGTGCCTTTGATGATGTGAGAGATGGTAAAGTTAGAGTGAAATTAGGTAGCCTCTGAAATGTTTTTCCTATAGGAGATGCTAATTTACAGTTTGGAGTTTGAACATCTCACTTACCCCATTCATTAAAATACACAAAAAATGATTACCTGGATCTAATAATCCAAATGTTTGAAATTACCAACATTGCCGCGGGCGCACTTATTGGAGCAGGATTGGCCTGGATTATATCTTTATGGGTAAAAGTTTTTGTGGCGCAGGTTTTAGCAACTTCGCAGGAAGATTCTACAAATATTTCATCAGACAGCTACTCAGTTTATAAACCAGATTGGGGAGTGTTTGCTGCAATGTCAATTGCTGGGGGAGCACTTGCTGGATGGAGGCAATGGAGTCCGGAATTATTAAGCGACCTCATTTTAGTAGCAACACTTGTAGGGATTGCCCTGATTGACATAAAAACCCTGTTAATTGAAGGACGACTGATTACTCTTGCGATTATTCTACGTTTATCATGGCTTCTTTATTTTGCTCCAGAGGAAATACTTAATTCTCTTGCAGGATTGTTGATTGGTGCAGGGCTTCTTTTTTTTGTGGGATTTTTATATGAAACCTTTCGGCACCGTCAAGGACTAGGGGAGGGAGATGCGGCTGTACTTGGTTTAATCGGTATGTGGGTTGGTTGGCAGGGACTTGGAGCGGTTTTACTGATTGCTGCTGTAACAGGAATTATTATTGGAGGAATATCATTGGTGAAAAAGCGTGAAGCAAATCAGGAATTAAAATCTCTGCTGCAAACGCAAATTCCTTTTGCTCCTTTTCTTTGCCTGGCTGGGATAATAGTCTATCTGCATCAGGAGTTAGGATTTCAGAATTTTGGTTTTGGGTTCGATTACTTTTGACTTAATTTTAAGTATTCAGTCTAGCAAAGCATGTTTACCAATTATAGTTGAAGACAGGTCATCACTCCGATTTTTTTTGCATCTCCATGCTGATTAAGTCCTTGACCATGGGCTTGTACAATTTCCACATATCCTGTCCAAGTTCTGTCAGATTGTAACCCCTGCCGGAACAAACATGGCATGACTGGCGCAAGTTAATCTGAATAGTTCCCAATTCATCTAATCCTGCAATATATCCGCTTCCATCACATTCAGTACATGGATTTTTTAACTCTGAAATTAACATTTGCTTTCAACTCTATTGTGAATGTGATAGGTTTATTATGGTAAACGCATGAATTGTGCCTTGCTTTATCGTAATTGTTCTTTTCATTACAAGACTGATTATACCGGTTACTGGTAAAAAATTGGTTGAATAAGGTGTTTTTCCTGCGGGATTAAAGACTGGCACTTCAAGCGTTGACATAACACTTTTCAGATTCTTTAATTCTGGCTGGAATCTGAAAAGGGCATAATCATGATTTTTCCACGCAGTTTTGCGTGGTGATCATCAGCTGAACCATGTTTGTTCAGGAATTTTAATCAACAGCTTACAGGTAATGTAAGGCAAGGAGATGTATGGAAAAGATAAAGTTCTTTGATACTACTCTCCGTGATGGAGAGCAGTCCCCCGGATGTTCAATGTCAGCAAACGAAAAGCTGACCCTTGCCAAGCAGCTTGAGCGTCTTGGTGTGAACACAATTGAAGCCGGATTCGCGGCTTCATCTCCGGGAGACTTTGACAGTGTCCGGGATATCGGACAGCAAATTCAAAATTCAACGGTTGTTTCATTGTGCCGTGCCTCAAAAACTGACATTGACTCTGCAGTTGAAGCATTAAGTGATGCAAAAAACTGGGGTATCCACACTTTTATTTCCACCAGTGAGCTTCACATGAAGCATAAGCTGCAGATGGAGCCCAAAGATGTAAAAAGTATGGCTGTGGCCGCAGTGGAGAGAGCAAAACAATCCACAGACAATGTTGAGTTCAGTCCAGAGGACGCGACCAGAAGTGATCCGAAATTTTTAGTGAAAGTATTGTCGGACACTGTACGGGCCGGAGCGACTACCTTGAACATTCCTGACACAGTGGGCTACACCACTCCGGATGAGATGTTTGAATTAATCACCATGCTTCGTAATGAAGTTTTCAATGCGGACAAGGTGGTGTTTTCAGTGCATTGCCATAATGACTTAGGACTTGGAGTAGCAAACTCACTGGCCGCGGTACGTGCTGGTGCAAGACAGATCGAATGCACAATCAACGGAATTGGAGAACGTGCAGGCAATGCTTCACTTGAAGAGTTGGTGATGGCTCTCAAAACACGACAGGAATATTTCGGCTTTGAAAGCGACATTGTTACAGAACAGCTTTTTCCATCAAGCAAACTGCTTTCACAAATCACCGGAGTTGATGTTCAGCCTAATAAAGCTGTTGTAGGCGCAAATGCCTTCGCGCATGAAGCAGGAATTCACCAGCATGGAGTTCTAAAAAACCCATTGACATATGAGATTATGACACCTCAGTCTGTGGGTATCAAGTCCAGCAATCTGGTAATGGGTAAGCATTCAGGGCGCTTTGCTCTTGGCCAGAGAATCCAGGAAATGGGCTTTGATCTGAATGACATTGACTTGAACCATATTTTTAAAGAATTTAAACGTCTTGCTGATCTTAAAAAACAGGTTTTTGATGAAGATATTGAAGCTCTGGTCACACATGGAATAGGCAAGAAAACGGATAAGTTTATTCTGAAAGATCTTATCGTCACATCGGGCACTACTGCAATTCCAACTGCGACAATTGTGATGAAAATTGATGATAAAGTCATTAAGAAAGCTGGCTTCGGGGATGGTCCGGTGGATGCCGCATTGAATACCATTAAGGAAATTACAGGCATTGATTGTACTCTTACTTCATACGTGGTTAAAGCCATCACAGGCGGAACCGATGCTCAAGGTGAAGTGAGTGTCGGTGTAGAAAAAGAAGGTGTTCGCATCACTGGCCGGGGAGCACACACAGACATAGTTGTTGCCAGTGCCCTCGCCTTTCTGAATGCCCTCAACCGCCTGGAAATACGCACAAAGGGTCACAGCCTTGCCACTCCCTCACAAAAAGCCGCCCTTGGTGGAGTTTGACTGAAAATGAATTTGGAGTGTGGTGTGAATCAAAAAGCACCGCACTCTAACAACTTCATTATTTCAGTTGCTTCTCATTAAAATTATAGTTTAGTTCCCCCCCTATGCCTGCCTCCTCGGAGTCTCACATTATTAATTCCTTAAGAAGTAATTTAAGTTGGAACTTTTCGGGACAGATTGTCGCCAAAGTCAGTCTTCTATTATTTCATATTGTATTCGCAAATCTTGTTGGCACAAAGGGTTATGGGGAGTTTTCCTTCGTATTTGTGGCAGGTGTAATAATTTTGCAACCCGCCCTGGATCTGGGATTAAATCAGTTGATTACCAAATGGGTGAGCCGGGGAAAAACTGAGGTAATCAGGAATTCATTTAATATCAAAAGTAGAGTTTCAATAGTGCTGATACCACCTGTAATTCTGCTCGGTTGGTGGCAGGGAATCCATCCACTTCTATTAGGCACAATACTTAGTTATTTTCTGATCAACACGATTCAGCAATCAATTTTCGGTATTTTACGTGGACTGGAAGATTTGCGTCCTGAGTCAATCACTGTGGCTCTGCAAAATTTGCTTGCCTTTGGAATATTGTTGATTTTTGTTTATCAGGAGATTGATCAGTCATGGGTTGGTTCACTAGTTTTGATGCTGACTAGGTTTGCAGGCACTGTATTTGTTTCGGGAATTCTTTGGAAAAAATATCTCTCAAAGTTAAAAAAGTATGAAAACAGCAAAGATTCGCTTAGAATTTCACAGCTTTGGAATGAGGCGATAACATTGGGATTGGTGCTTTTTTTAATACAGTTTTATTTTCGTATTGACACAATAATGCTGGGTGTACTTTCTTCAAAAGCTGAAGTTGGACTGTATTCCGTGGCATTCAATTTAATGGAAGGCACATTTTTCATCCCGACAATCGTGATGGCCGCCATCTTTCCCGGACTTTCACAAACCAAACAGTTCAAAATTTACTTCCGTAAAGGATTACTGCTGCTTTCCCTGACAGGAATTGTCGGTGGTGCAGCAGTATTTTTTCTTGCGGAAATAATCATTCAATTGTTTTTTGCACCAGAATTCCAAGACTCTGCTGAAATATTACAAATTTTGGCTCTGGCAATTCCAATAATATTCTGGGGATACCTGATGACCCAATCTTTGGTTGCTCTGGATCATAATCGTATTTACCTTGGGATCACTGCCTGTGCTGTTTTGCTTAATGTACTGCTCAACTACTGGTTGATTCCACAATATGGTGCTTCAGGAGCAGCAACAGCCACAGTAATTACAGAAGCACTTATTCCTTTGAGTTGCTTTCTTATGATATTAAAACACCAACTTTCAAACTCCACTGCCCATGCCGCTTAAACAATGGATAAATCCGGTTCTGGTAGGACTGTTGATTCTTTTTTCACTTCCATTAAAACTCCCTGCATTGCAGCAGACGCTGGAAAATATTTTAAATATTTCATTTCCAATCCGTCTCAGTCTGTATACCTTATTTCTTCCTCCGACTGCTTTGTTATGCCTGTTATGGAATAGAGGCAGGATTGCTGAAATATGGGACAAACTTCGACTTCCTTTACTCGTTCTTGCCTTTCTGTTTTGCTGGATGTGGCTGGGTGCAATTATGAGTGATTTTCCGGCGTTAGCACTCAAACATTCCGGACGCTATTCAATTATGCTATTGACGTTTCTGGCATTTCTGTTTGCTCTTGAACGGAATTCATTAAAAAAAAGTGGACAGATTTTCACAGGAATATATGTATTGTTAATGGCCCTGACTTTTTTGGACTTGCACGGAAAACTCAGCATTCCAGGTTTGCTGTCCAGTTATGGGCTGCACATAGATTTGTTTTTCAGAGGAAATTCACCTTCATCATTTTTTGAAAACCGGAATCCGTATGCTGTGGCCAGTGTGGCAGTATTTTTTTGGAGTCTAGCCAACTTGAGGCATTCCCTGATACTCTCAAGTCTTGGAATAGCAACTGCCTTATACAGTATTATCCTTGCAGGAAGCCGTAATGGGATCTTAACGCTTATAATC
>LUQO01000027.1 GCA_001627865.1 SAR324 cluster bacterium REDSEA-S27_B3 | reverse complement strand
ACTGATCAGAACATCATCGCCCCATGGCCCTGGCGCATTGTTTGGCAATGCGGTGATCGCATTAAAAGTTGCCATAGTCACTCCTTTTCTTTGATTGATTGTTTCGATCGTTGCTCGGGTTAACGTACTCTATTGATTCCATCTTCAACGACGGTATAATCGACTCTGGGAGCCGTCACCGATAGGTCAATAATGCCTTACCGGATTTCGATGCCAGCGACTGGATGAACAAATGATCATTAAAGCTGGACAGCGACATCTTGTTTCCACTATATAGAATCCTGGTGACCGAACAATTGAACAGCGGTTCGTAAAACTTGTAGACCCGCTCTCCTGTAACGCCGAGTACATGGGCCACGACCGTGGCGATCGTTCCGCCCGAAGTAAACACCCCCACATTCTTGCCGGAGCCCTCATTCGCTACGATCTCTGCCAGTGCCCGATGTACATTGCCGGAATACTCGGCCCAGCTTTGTAAATTGGGATAGTCTTTATCGGACGTGACCCAGTGTTTGAATACGATTTCGAGTGCTTTCTGGTAATCTTTTGACGAGTGTTCGCCTTCCTTTACAAAATTTTCAAGGTTTGATGAGGTCTCGACCAGTTGCGGCACAAGATGCTCGAAAACTTTGTCGATTTCGATTTCGTTAAGACGCGGATCAATCTCGTGGTGCACATTGTCGGGCTGCAGTCCGAGCACAATGTTTGCCGTCTTCCGCTGCCGTTCCAGCTCACCGCTGTACACTGCATCAAAATGGATGGCGTAGTCACGAAAATACTCTGCAAGCGCTTTGGCCTGACGACAGCCAAGTGGAGACAAACGATCGTAGTCTGCCGTACCAAATGACGCCTGTGCGTGCCGTATCAGATAAAGCTCTGCCATAAAACTAAAATAATTTCAAATTTCATTTGATATCATTTAACGCCCTTTAAAGTTCGGTTGTCGTTTTTCCATGAAAGCGGCCACTCCTTCTTTATGATCTTCGGTTTGGCCGCATCTCAAATGAGTGAGGGCTTCTCGGTCGAGGATCGTTTTAAAATCAGAATTGGCAGAAAGATTGATGTTTTCCTTCATATAGCGGTAACTCACTTGAGGACCATGAGCGATCTGGGCTGCGGCTTCTTGAACTTTTGCAGCAAATTCTTCTTCAGAGAAAACCCGATTTGCCAAACCAATGCGCAAGGCTTCTTGAGCGTCCACAATGTCTCCTAGAAAAAACATTTCTTTCGCTTTGGCTTCTCCCACCAAACGGGTCAATTGCCATGTTGTTCCATAGTCTCCACCAAAACCAACTTTGGCAAAAGCCGTCCCAAACTTTGCTTTTTCAGAGGCAAGTCTTAAATCACAGCACAGCGAAATTCCTAGCCCTGCTCCCATTGCATACCCATTGACCGCGGCAATAGTCACCTTTGGAATATTGTGAAGGAGCCAAGGCATTTCATGGTCAGAACGTTGACTGTCAATCGATTCTTCATAGGTCAACGTAACACCGTCTTGCCCTGCCATTGAAGACACATCCCCTCACGCACAAAAAGCCCGACCTGCGCCAGTCAAGACAATCACTCCCACAGCGGGGTCGACCGCAAATTCTTGGAGATGGTCTTTGGCTGATTGAATGAGCTTCCAACTCAAAGCATTAAACTTGTCAGGACGATTGAATGTGAACGTAGCAACTTTGTCTTCAACACTGATTTTCAAATCTTCTGTTTTCATTCCCATATTCTCCTCTTGATTGCTCAATGTAAATGTTTATTCATTCCAAACTATAGATCTTTGAAACCTTTGCCTTCTTCTGCCAGCTTCTTCAATAAAGGAGCCGGAGCCAGATGTTCTCCATATTTTTGGGCATATTTTTCCAAATCCTCAACAATATTCTTCAAGCCGATTTGGTCGGCATAATAGGTCGGACCCCCACGATAAACGGGCCATCCATACCCATAAACCCAAACCACATCAATATCGGAAGGGCGCAAAGCAATTCCTTCTTCAAGAATTTTTGCCGCTTCATTGATCATGGCGTAAATCATCCGTTTGAGCATGTCCTCTTCAGAAATCGACTCACGAGTGATGTGAGAGGCTTCCGAGACTTTTTTGATGATTTCTTCAACTTCCGCATTGGGAATCGGTGTTCGACTCCCCTCCTGGTAATCGTAGAACCCTGCCTCAGTTTTTTGTCCCCGGCGATTTATCGCACAAAGCTGATGTTTGATATTTGTCTCTTTGTCAGGTGTTTGGTCGCCTTTCCAACCAAGATCCAAACCCGCCAAATCCTCCATGGCAAAAGGCCCCATTGGGAAGCCAAATTCATAAATCACTTTATCAATTTCCTGTGGTAAGGCATTTTTTAAGAGCAGACTTTCTGATTCTACACCACGAGCTGCCAGCATGCGATTGCCCACGAATCCGTGACAAACCCCAACCACGACGGCTACTTTCCCAATTTTCTTAGAAAGAGACATCAACGTGGCAATGATGTCTTTGGACGTTTTTTTGCCGCGAACGATTTCCAAGAGTTTCATCACATTGGCAGGGCTGAAAAAGTGAGTGCCAACCACATCTTCTGGACGTGAAGTAACACTGGCGATTTCATTGACATCAAGATAGGAGGTGTTGGACGCCAGAATGGCTCCCGGTTTGCAAATCTTGTCCAACTCTGCAAACATCGTTTTTTTGACTTCCATCTCTTCAAAAACAGCTTCAATGACCAAATCCACATCGCGGAACACACTCTTGTCCAAGTGACCTTCGAGCAGGGCCATGCGATCTTCCACATCTTGCTCGGTTATACGGCCTTTATTTGCAGTATTTTGATAGTTTTTTCGAATGATCCCTACACCTCGGTCCAAGGCTTCCTGTTTGATCTCCACCATTTTCACCGGAATTCCTGCATTGAGGAAATTCATGGCAATACCGCCACCCATTGTGCCGGCACCCAGAATACCCACTTTTTCGATTTGACGAGTGGTGGAATCTTTAGGGATATCAGGAATTTTGTTTGCCAGCCTCTCAATAAAAAAGAAGTATCGTTGGGCTTCAGATTCAGGGCTGTCGTGGCATTCTTTAAAGATTCTCTGTTCATTCTTCATCGCTTCGTCAAATGGTAAATTCACCGCACCTTCAACACACCGAATAATGGCTTCTGGCGCTTTGAACCCTCTACTCTTTCTAGCAATGGATTTTCTGAAATTGTTGAACAAATCCGGGTCATTTTTCGCTTCTTCCAGCTTTTCATTCTTATCCCGAATCTTGACCAAGGGACGCCCTTCTGCAACAACTTTCCTTGCAAATGCAATAGCACCCTTTTTTAGGTCTCCTTCGACTATTTCATCCACTAATCCATAGGAATGGGCTTCTTTCGCAGAAATAGGATTTCCAGACACATTCATCTCCAAAGCCTTTTGTACACCCACTACCCGAGGCAAACGTACCGTTCCACCATCTCCTGGAGGTATCCCCAAATGTACCTCAGGCTGCCCTAATCTGGCGGTCGCGTTCGCCACCCGATAGTGGGCTCCCATAGCAGTTTCCAATCCTCCTCCTAATGCAGTACCATGAATAGCCGCAACCACCGGTTTGGAACAGGCTTCGATGGCATCAATCGCTTCCCGCAAGTGTGGAGCACCTGGAATGGGAGGTTTACCAAATTCAGAAATATCAGCCCCTGCCATGAATGTTCTGCCTTCACAGTGCATAACGATTGATTTTACCTCATCGTTTGCTTCTGCTTCTTTAATTCCATCAAAAATTCCTTGCCGGACATGGTAACTCAATGCATTTACAGGTGGATTGTTAATAATGATTACTCCGATGTCTCCATCCACCTCAAAAGATACGGATTGGGTTAGTTCCTTCATAATAGGATTTTAGGAGAACCTGAGAATTCCGCACTCAGTGAATGAAGATAGGCTTCCAGAGCAAATTCGTCTATACGGTGTGCACTCCGAACCGTAGTGATTTCTGGTGCATCTTTCATAGCTTATTCATCTAATTTTAAAAAAGATTTAATACACTTCAAAAAGTCCAGCAGCACCCATTCCACCACCGATACACATGGTACAAACGACATACTTCGCACCTCGCCTTTTTCCTTCAATCAACGCATGTCCTACCATTCTCGCACCACTCATCCCATAGGGGTGGCCAATGGAAATCGAACCCCCATTGACATTGAAAATTTCATTGGGAATGCCCAGTTTATCTCGGCAGTAAATCGCCTGCACCGCAAAAGCTTCGTTTAATTCCCAAAGGTCAATCTGATCCATTTTCAAACCGGAATTTTGTAACAATTTCGGCACAGCAAAAACAGGCCCGATCCCCATCTCATCTGGTTCACATCCAGCAGCCGCCATGCCTCGATAAGCACCAAGTGGGTTCAAACCTTTTTGTTCTGCCAGTTTGCTATCCATTAAAACGCAAGCAGAAGCCCCATCGGACAATTGGCTGGCATTCCCGGCCGTAATCACTCCTCCCTCTCTGACAGGTTTTAAGCCTTCTAGTCCTTCCAGGGTGGTGCTAGGTCGATTGCCTTCGTCTTTTTCCAGCAAAACATCTTCCTGGACAGTGTTTTCATTTTCCTGATTGAAAATGACTTTTGTAGAAGGCATCGGGACAATTTCATCATCAAATTTACCATTCTCCTGTCCCGCAGCAGTTCTCTGCTGACTTTGCAGTGCATACTCGTCCTGTACCTCTCGGCTGATATTGTATCGTTTGGCAACAACCTCCGCAGTGTCAATCATCGGCATGTAGGCTGCACCGGCGATTTTCAGTACGTTTGGGTCTGTTGCTCTATATTGGTTTTGATGTTCATTTTGCACCAAACTGATCGACTCCAGACCGGCTCCCACTACAATTGGCATCCCATCATGGATAATTTGTTTTGCCGCTGTAGCAATGGCCATCATCCCGGAAGAGCATTGACGGTCGATGCTCATTCCTGACACAGTGATCGGCAAACCGGCGACAATGCCCGCAGTTCTCCCGATATTGAATCCAGAGGTGCCCTGTTGCACAGCACACCCCATGATAACATCATCGACCTCCTCAGGTTCAATCCCAGCCCTCTTGACAGCCTCACGAATCGCGTGTCCACCCATGGTGGGTGATTCGGTGTTATTGAACGCGCCGCGATAGGCTTTTCCAATAGGTGTTCTTGCAGTCGATACGATTACAGCTTCTTTCATTTTTCCTCCTGCTTCTTAATTTTAATATTTGAGCAATTCGAGTCGGGCCACCACCATACAAATTAGGATTTTGCATCTGGGGTCACCGGCACCGGAAATCCAAATTTTCTCGCCGTTGATTATCTTTCTACAGTTGTAACAACTATGGCACTAAGTTTTAGCTGATTGATTACTCTTGTTGATCTTTTAGCAGTCTTCGCAAGATCTTACCAGACGGGTTCTTAGGGATCACTTCGACGAATTCTACTTCCCTGACGTGCTTGAATGTGGATACCTTTGATGAAACAAATGACATAATTTCATCTTCAGAGATATTACTTCCCGCAGACTTCACCACAAAGGCCTTTGGTATTTCTCCAGATTCTTCATCTGGTTTCCCGATCACGGCTGCGTCAGATATTTCTGGGTGTTCTATCAATAGTCCTTCTAGTTCGGCAGGAGGAACCTGAAAACCTTTGTACTTTATTAATTCTTTTTTCCTGTCAAGAATCCAGACGTAGCCTTCTTCATCCATCTTGCCTATATCGCCAGTATGAAACCATCCATCAGAGGTAATCGTTTCCTCTGTGGCTTCAGGGTTATTGAGATAGCCTTTCATTACCTGAGGCCCCCTGACTACTAGCTCTCCGATCTCTCCAGGTTTTAATTCCTTGGTTGGATCTTCAGTATCTACTATTTTCTCCTCGGTATCTGCCAAGGCCGGCCCAATGGAACCAGCTTTAAATAGATTAGGTTCCATGAAATCTATATTCGTCACCGGAGATAACTCAGTCATACCATATCCTTGAATAACAGGGCAATTTAAGACTTCAGATATTTTTACCTGTAATTTTGAAGAAAGGGGGGCTGCTCCAAACATGGCAAACTTGAGGCATGACAGATCCCTTGATGCTACCCCAGGATACTGACTCAGACCTAGTCCTACCGGTGGTACCGTGAAAAGTTTTGTTATCCTGTGATTTTCGATGATAGAGAGAAATTCTTCCATATCAAAACGGCGCATCATGACCTGAGTTGCACCGGCGGCAATGCATGGATTCATCAGGACATTCATGCCGTATATATGAAACAAAGGGAGGTGTACAAGTATAACGTCATCCTCTGCCATCGACGCACCACCTGAAAGGCCCATGAGCTGCTTAACATTGCTCACCAAGTTGAAATGAGACAGCATCACTCCTTTGGTAAGACCTGTTGTACCTGAAGAATACGGAAGAGCTGCTAGATCTTTTTCTGGGTCTATATCGGTAGCTGTATATGCTTCAACCTGACTCAATAATTGCCAGAATGATCCTTGTTTGGTCTTATCGGTTGTTATAACGATTGATCTGACGTCATTTTTGATTAACTTTTTGGCTTCATCAAGAATTTCACTTAGTGATTCATGCACCACTAATATCTGGCATCCACTATCTTGTACTTGATGCGCAATTTCTCTTTCCCTATACCCCGAATTTATGGTGGATGCTACTGCTCCTGATCGTGTTATCCCATAAAACGCTATTACAAATTCAGCACAATTGGGGGCAAGTATTCCAATTCGATCACTCTGCAAGACTCCTAATGTCTTTAAAGCACCTGAAAATTTCGAGCTAAAATTTTCGAGCCCAGAGAAAGTGTAACTACTATCTCCATCAATTATTGCTGTCTTATCCGGATACTTTGACGCTGCAGTTCTCAGAATGTCGTGAATTGGATGAATGCCATAGGGTTTCAGTGAAGGCCTTGTCGTGTTTCTTACCATTTGGCACCTCTCAGTTATTGATATTTCCTAATGAATTTCAGGGTGTCTTGCTTTTGGGATGAAATACTGGCATTTAAAGTTGTGAAGAAAAATAACAAGAATTTAATGAGTAAAACCTTCTTCATCTTTTCCTCAATCCCAAAAATAAATTACTACGGTTTGGTGTATTAGGAGAACCCAATAAATAACATCAATAAGTTTGATGTACAAGAATTTATAGATTTTACTAGGAGGATGTCCGACTGTGAAGAATTAGTGGGGGAGGTCAATCACACGAGGAAGGTCGTGTTACTGATTTTTTAGATTATTACAAATGCGGGAAATAAATGTTTTGTTGAGAATTTCAATCTTAATGGGAAAAGCCTTCCTGTGAGTTGTTAAAAATCAAAAAACTTTAAAAACAACTCGAACACCAATCAATTTTTTTGTTTCTTGCCTTTTTTGTGTTTCTTGCCTTTTTTATTTAATTTAATTTCATGGTCTACACCATCAACTGTCTTAGTTGCAATGTCATCACACTCACCATCTCCAAAGTCTACTGTTGCTACTACTGCTCCATCTTTAACATATTCAATTTTACCCTTCACTACATAGTCACAACCATCAATTCTTTCCAAAGGGATTAAAATATTCTTCGTATAGTTTTTTTTGCTGCTATTATTTGATGAACTGATATTAATGTAATCCACTTCTGCAGCACTTAAGTCAAAATTTTCTTCTGAAGCCTTTTCTTCCTTCTCAGACAAATCTGAAGAACTACATCCAAATAGGAATACCAGTAGAGAGAATAATATTAGATGAAGTTTTAGGAGATTTTGCATTTGATACATTGATTAAATATTGAATTAAGGAAGCTTATACTATCATAATTTTCGTAAAATAAACTTAATTTTTGTGTTGATTGTCTGACTGTGAAGAATTAGTGGGAGTTACTCACAGGAGATGATGTGACTTACCTTGCTTAGAGTATTGCTTTCATTCCGCTCAATGAAATTAAAAAGTCAATCATGGACAGGCTCAATCTAGACGTATTCAAAGTAGGCGTGGGAGACAACGGTTTTTTCTCCAACCGCCGCTTCGAACAGCACGCGACCGGGACCATCGTTCCAGGCCTTGATGTCCAGCTTGTCGTTGAGAAACACTGGGGACGAGAAACGGACCCTGATCTTTTTGAACCTTTTTGCGTCGTTGTCACAAAGTGCAGCCAGCAACAACTGGGCGCAGTGTCCGAAGGTACATAATCCA
>LUQO01000026.1 GCA_001627865.1 SAR324 cluster bacterium REDSEA-S27_B3 | reverse complement strand
TTTCCTGTTCAAGCAGTGATGAGGAAGAAGAATCGACCTCCGCAAGCAGTGACACATCTGCTCCAACAGTTACAGCAATTTCACCTGCAGATGGCACAACCGATGTATCTGTCAGCAGTACAGTTTCTGTCACTTTCAGCAAATCCATTGAACCGGTTTACGTAACAGCTTCATCCAATGAAAGCTGCAGCGGTACAATGCAGCTTTCCGCGGACAATTTCAGCAGCTGCCTTCCCGCGGTAGTCAGTTACGACAGTTCACGTAAGACATACACTTTGACTGCCGGTTCCAGTTCCGCTACTCAGGAACTTGCTTCCTTAACAACACATCAGCTTAAAATCACCACAAGCGTAAAAGATTATTTCGGAATTGCTCTGGCTGATAACTACACATCTTCCGGATTCACCACTGCTTCAGTTTGTTCTTCCGGATGTTCCTGGACAGACGCCGGCACGTCCGGACTCACTGCCGGAACAGGACACACTCTTGTGAGTCTTAATGGCAAACTTTGGATCACAGGCGGAGGAAACGGCAGCTCTGTGTACAGCACGGTTTTTTCATCTTCAGATGGAGCAAGCTGGACAGATGCGGGTGTGGATGGTGCCTGGAGCGGGCGTAATCATCACGCGGCTGTTACATTTGACGGCAAGCTATGGGTCGCCGGAGGCGGCAGTAATGGCTCAAGCCTGCAGAATGATGTTTGGAGTTCCAGCGACGGAAAAATATGGCTGCAGGTTTCAAGCGCCGCGTCATGGACCCCAAGGCATAAACATTCGATGTTGGTTTTCAATAAAAAGCTGTACCTGCTTGGCGGCATTGACAACAGCACTGCCTACATGAATGACGTGTGGTCCTCTAGTGACGGCAAGACATGGACACAGATCACCGACAATGCGTCCTGGTCAAAGCGTTACGGACACGCGGCCGCAGTTTTCAATAATAAAATCTGGGTCATGGGTGGTGACAACGGCAGTCTGCTGAGTGATGTCTGGTACTCAACCAACGACAACGCCTCATCCTGGACACAAGCCACCACTTCAGGTTCCATGTGGTCAGCACGTTCCGGACACACTGCAGCTGTTTTCGACGGTAAATTATGGGTAATCGGCGGGAATGCGGGCAGCGGATCATTAAACAGCTGGAGCTCAACTGACGGCAGCGCATGGGCTGATGTTGGCGCGATTGCCAACCAAACATCACGAGGAGGAATGGGGAGCGCCGCAATGGCTAACCGACTTTACATTTCCGGTGGATATATCGGCAATAACACCTACAAGGACGATGTATTCAAATATGGGCCATAACTTTCCGGTGTTGATAATGACCCATGCTTAAATTCCGGAATGTTGATTTTTAGATTCAGGGATGATTCAGCTGAAGGAGAATTTAGCTGACTTTCAGCAGTCTCAGGAACATATTCCAGCAAACACCTCAAAATAATCCGGAAAAGTTTTGCTCACGCATCCGGGATCATTGATGGTTACGGAAGCATTTCCGCAGGCAGCCAGCGAAAAGGCCATCGCCATCCGGTGGTCATCATAAGTGTCAATTGCTGACTGCTGAATTTTTTGCGGCGGCTGAATCACCAGATAATCCTCACCTTCTTCAACTTTCGCTCCCAGCTTACGCAGTTCAGTACAAACCGCGTTTAATCTCTCGGTTTCCTTCACCCTCCAATTGTAGATGTTCCGGATCGCGGTTGGTCCTGAAGCAAAAAGCGCGGCAACGGCTAAGGTCATCGCAGCATCCGGCATCTTGTTCATGTCCACATCTATGCCTTGCAGCGATGATCCTGAAACAGTGATCTCCCTCGCTTTCCAATCGACTTTGGCTCCCATTTTTTCTAATACTTCAGCAAAGCGTGAATCACCCTGCAAACTGTCTGTACCACATCCTGTTACTGTAACAGTGCCTCCGGTGACTGCTGCGCCGGCTAAAAAATAGGATGCTGAAGATGCGTCTCCTTCCACGAATATTGTTCCGGGAGAGCGGTATGCCTGGCGGGGTACCTGGAAATTCTGAAAATCTTCATGTGCCACGGAAACTCCGAAACGCTGCATTAGTCTCAGAGTCATTTCCACATACGGAACAGAAACCAGTTTGTCCGTGATTTCTACACACACCTCATTTTCTGCATAAGGTGCGGCCATAAGAATGGCGCTCAGGTATTGACTGCTGATGGCACCGCTAAGGAGTGTGGTTCCTCCGGGTAGTCCGCTGGCGATTACTTCCACAGGGGGGCAGTCTGTGTTGTTAATGCAGCGTACGTTTGCGCCAAGCTGCCGCAGACCGTTTATCAAATCTATGATGGGGCGCTCCCTCATGCGCGGTACACCATCCAGCAAAAAGCGTCCGTGTCCCAGGGTCATTGCAGCGGTAAGCGGACGAATGGCTGTTCCGGCGTTTCCCAGCATCACGGTGGCTTCAGCAACCGGAATTGTTCCGTTTGTTCCGGAAACTGTAATCATGTTTTCCTGGCGATTCTCATGCAGCTGCACTCCAAGTGTATACAGTGCTTCCACCATCCTGCGGGTGTCATCACTGTCCAGCAGATTATAAATCTCAGTCTGTCCTTCTGCCAGCATGCTCAGCAGAAGAATTCTGTTGGAAAGGCTCTTTGAACCAGGCAGGTCAACTGTGCCGGAAATGTTTTTGATGGGGGACAGGGTGAGTTTGTCCGGGAGATTCATGCGGTTCCCCGGATCTTTCTTTCAATGTAAAACTCGGCGGCTTTGTAGGAACTGCGAACAAGTGGTCCGGATGCCACATAGTCAAATCCCATTTTATCTCCTATCCGGGCCAGTTCACTGAACTCATCCGGATGCAGGAATTTTAAGACTTTCAGATGTTTTCTTGTGGGCTGCAGATATTGACCGATGGTCAGGAAATCCACTCCGGCATCACGCAGATCTTCCATGGCATGTAATATTTCCCGGCGGCTTTCGCCCAGTCCGAGCATAAGGGATGACTTGGTGTATCCATCCGGACAATTTGTTTTGAGGAAGCGCAGTACTTCCAGTGACTGATCATAGTCTGCACGGTAATCCCGTACTTTTGGAGTAAGCCTCCGGACTGTTTCAATGTTGTGTGCCAGAACCGCCGGACGTGCGTCAATAATTTGCCGCACTAGTTTTGTTACTCCCTGGAAATCCGGCATCAGCATTTCGATCAGCAAGTCCGGCGAAGACTTTTGTGTTGTCCGGATACAGCGTGCAATGTGGGAGGCACCCTGGTCCGGCAGATCGTCACGGTTGACGGTAGTCAGAACCACATAATTTAAATTCATTTTGCTGATTGTTGCTGCAAGTTTTTCTGGTTCATCAGCGTCAAGCGCACCGGGATTCTTGGCAGATTTAACGGAACAAAAGCGGCAGCCGCGGGTGCAGGTATCACCCATCAGCATGAATGTCGCCGTGCCCCCGTTCCAGCATTCACCGATGTTGGGACAATTTGCTTCCTCACAAACTGTGCTCAGTTTAAGCTTCGTAGATCGGTTCTTGATCCACGAATAACGCTCTCCTCCAGGAAACGGGACTTTGAGCCAGGGAGGTTTTTTTGGGTGTGGTTTTGCGACAGTTGTTGACATCTAAGTCTTTAATATTTTAGTTGTTAACTCATTCCACCACAACTGGGAATACATCACAATTCAAAAGCTTTCCGGAGAAGGGAGGTGCGGGTAAAATCTGCACCGATTAAAGTATGTTCAGGTCAACAACTTGTCCAGGATCGCAGCTGCTTTGGTGGGGCCGTGCTCTGAGCGCATACGGGCAGATGTCGCAGCAAGGCGGGTAAGCATTTGCTGGTTGGTGAGCATGTTTTCGATGGTTGATAGAAGTTCATCGGACGTCCAGTTATTGCGGTGCAGGTGATAGCCATGACCCGTTTCGGCAACCCGCCTTGCGTTGTCGTGTCCATCCCACACATAAGGCATGATCAGCGCGGGCTTGCCGAAGTACAGGCATTCATTAAAGGAATTATTCCCACCGTGATGGATCACCGCATCAGCCTGTGAGATCACCGAAGGCTGGGGATACCATGATGCTATGTGAATATTATCAGGCACCTCGTCGTATTCAGACTCGTACTCACCCATATTAAAGAGCGCCCGAACCTGCATGTTTGCGACGACTTCCATCAGACGTTTGAGCAGGACCGTATCGCCCGAACCCAGGCTGCCGAAACTCACGTAAAGCAGCGGGTCGTTGTTATTGCTCTTGAAAACCGGTACCTCAAACACTTCCTCTTCACGCACACAGCCTTCAAGGTACTGAAATTGTTTTGAGTCAAGCGGCTTTGACCGCCTGAACTTGACAGGTTCCGGATACAGCAGCAGGTTCATGTGCGGCGAGGCTTCAAAAAATTCTCCCAGCGGATAGGCTGCTTCCCCGCATTGCACAAGGAATTGATTGAACTTTTCGTGGGTGGGGCGAATCACATCGTTAAAGTGTTTTTGGTAAGACTCAAAACACTCGTTGTCTTTCTCTCCGCAGCCTGAAAGATGCGGAGGAATTGCCGGGTCAGGGATTTCATTCTCAGAACAGGAGATAACCCGCACCCACGGTTTGTTGTGTTCAAAGGCATAGCGCTTGATGGCAGGAAACAAAATCACGTTGTCAACGCAAACGATATCCGGAGACACGTCCTCCAGTACGCCCGGAAGCTCTTTTTCCGCCCAGATTGCTGTGTCGACAATTGCTTCCCAGCACTCCTTTACATAGTTGTCGATCTGTTCATACGCAGTCAGATCAAAGTTGGGGATATGGCCGTTGATAAAATCTGTCCAGTACTTGGCCATCTCCTCAGGCGGCATTGGCTCAGACATATTGACGGTGTGCTCATCAAATCCGTAGCCGGAATAAACGCCCTGCATGCCGGGGTCGGTCAGGAATACCGCCTTGTGCCCAAGTTTCTCGCAGGCTTGCGCTATACCTACTGAGTTAAGTGCAGGCCCAAAAGCCGCTTCCGGAAAGAATGCGATTACCTTGTTCTCCATGACAGTGTACTCTATTTTGCTGTTTATCTAAAAATGTACAGCAGGACAGGTTACAAAATATGCGCATGTCTGTCCAGCCTTATCAACCAGGTCATTCAACCCTGCTGCAAAGCAGTCAGATACTTATCCAGAAAGGTCAGTCATCAGTCAATTATTGAATTGGCCAATAAATACTGGCCACTGGAAGCCAAAGTAGTTGTGACTTGCGGCCAGTCCTGTGATCTCTTATCATACAAATGAAATATTATTGAAGCAGTAAATGCTTTTAAGCGGCTATGAATTGAAGAGCATTCAGGATATGACTTTATTAAGCAATTCCCTGAATTACAATTCCTCAAAAAGGATATTCTGGAAACAGGATTTACTGTGAAATCGCTGTCAAATGATTTGTCAGTTAAATTCAAAGCATTTTACCTTTCTGAACAAACTTATAAAGGGCAATGTACTAAGGCTGAGCGCAAGCAATTCTGTTGTGGTGATTCTGAATGCATAGATCAGGATCTTGATTGTTGTCACTAAAAATAAATGAAAAAAGGAGAAAATATGTCGAACGAAAATGATATACGGATTACCTATTGTGTAGAGTGAGGGTACTTAACTAAGGCTTCCAGGTTGGGAGCTTCAATTGAATCCGCATTTGATATAAAGGCCACACTTGTTGAAGGCCATAATGGTATCTATGAAATTTCTGTAGGAAATGACATCGTATATTCAAACATGAGTCAATGTAACAATGACTCTTCGGGTGATGAACAGATTATAGAACAGCTTGGAAAAGTAATTGGTTTAAAACCAAAACATGGTTTTTTATCCAGCACCGATTCTGGTCAGGAGGAGGCTCCGGCATGTCCATTACCTGAAAACAGAACAGGAGAGGCAGCAAATGAACCAAATACTGAGATAAATACAGTAAGTTTAAACTCAGATTGCGGCTGTATGCCTGTCGATTCAGCCACTGCCAGTGATGAATACTGCATTGAACCTGAAGTCAGCAATATGGAAAAAACAGGTTGCTGCTAAAGGAGATAAAAAATGAAGATTATCCTGATAGGTTCAACAGGTGATGTTGGCAGTACGGTTTTGGACGAACTGTCATCAAGGCATGAAATAATCGAGGTCAGTCGCAGCACACCCGGCATTCAGGCCGACATCTCAAACAGGCAGTCCCTCATCGAGATGTATCGAAATATCGGCAAGGTCGATGCAGTGGTTTGTGCCGTAGGCAAAGTACACTTCGGACCGCTGGAGGAATTCACTGAAAGTCAAATAATGCTTGGGATTAGTAACAAGGTTATGGGACAGATCAATGTGGTTTTAGAGGGTCTGGATTATGTTAATGAAGGCGGCTCGTTTACTCTTACCAGCGGAGTTTTAGACCGTGATCCGGTAAGGATGGGTGTTGGGGCGGCAACCGCAAATGCTGCGCTTGGCGGCTTCGTGGTTGGATCGGCAATTGAAATGCCAAGAGGAATACGAATCAATGTTGTCAGTCCGGGGCTGCTGGAGGTGTCAGAAGGACGTTACGGCGAGTTTTTCCCAGGCCATGAAAGAGTGTCTTCAAAACGTGTCGGCCTTGCCTACGCAAAAAGTGTCGAAGGCGCAGGTACCGGAAAAATAATCATCATTGAATGATCTAATGCAATTGTGTGTTGCGCTCAGACTTTAGCCAAATTAAATTATTTGATCAGCTTTCTCTCCGTTTTTGTTTATCGTTTGAAAGGACCACCACGAACCTGCGGAAGCTGAACGGCATTTCGCCTCTGTTCCGTCCACTTTTGAACACAACTCTAGGAGGCGTATGAACGAAAAACAAATCACGCCCGCCAACCCTATCCAAACTAGCTACGAGACCATTGAAGTCCGGCCCCTTTCCCAGGCAGTCGGTGCCGAAATTCACGGCGTTGACTTGGCCAAGGGCGTTCCCGCCAAGCAGTTATCAGAAATCCGTCAAGTGTTCCGCGACCAAGGGGTGATCTTTTTCCGGGATCAGAAACTTACTGAGGAACAGCACATTGCTTTTGCCGAGCAGTGGGGCAAGATCAACGTCAACCGTTTCTTCAAGCCCACGGACACCCATCCGATCATTGCGGAGGTGCGTAAAGAACCGTATCAGAAAACCAACATCGGCGGCTCGTGGCACACGGATCACTCCTACGATCAGATTCCCGCGATGGGTTCCATCTTAGTGGCGCGTGAGGTTCCGGACTACGGTGGCGACACACTGTTTGCAAGCATGTACGCCGCCTACGAAAGCTTGAGCGATGGACTCCAGCAAACGCTGGACGGACTGCGGGCCATCCACTCCAGCCGGCACTCGTTCGGAACGTATGCCTACGCTACACAGGAAGAGGCCGATGATGTGGGTACCCGCCTTGGCAATCCGCAACAGGCCACGCAGGATGCCAACCACCCAGTGGTGATCCGCCATCCGCTTTCCGGGCGCAAGGCGCTCTACGTCAACCCGGACTTCACCGTCAGGTTCGATGGCTGGACGGTCGAGGAGTCAAAGCCGTTGCTGGACCACCTCTACGAACACGCCGCCAGGCCGGAACACACCTGCCGCTTTCAGTGGCGCAAAAACTCGGTTGCCATGTGGGACAACCGCGCCACCTGGCACTGCGCCGTGAACGACTACCAAGGGCAAGCCCGCCTGATGCATCGCATCACAGTCGAAGGAGTTGCTCTGGAATAAGGCGGCTTTCCTTTATTTTTTGTCAGTTGGGGAACCCTGGCCCATCCGGCGGAGCCAGGGGTGCGGCCCGTTGTGACTTGCGGTAGGGCCTTAGTCGGATACTGGCAATAAACTAGCGTCTAATATCTAGAAACTGGAAAGGTCTTGCCTATGATAGATTTCCATACCAATGAAACAGTTTTTTAGTAGGCAACGCATTGAAGCTATTAGACCCCACCCACCGAGACGTCCCTTCCAATTTCTTTTAGCAATGCCACACAAAAGTTCAATTTTCATTGCAAAATTAAATTATATGATAAAAAACAGATCC
>LUQO01000025.1 GCA_001627865.1 SAR324 cluster bacterium REDSEA-S27_B3 | reverse complement strand
TTTGGCGGATATAAGCAGAGTGGTCTTGGCCGAGAGCTAGGGGTTGAAGGTCTCGAGGCATATCAAGAAATTAAGCACATAGCCTTTGATTTGGCTTAGAATGGTGCAGGAAAATTCAATGGCGTCTCGTAGCCCGGCTGAAGTTGATCTATCGCAAATTTTTGATGTGCTGGTTGTCGGTGGTGGAAATGCTGCCCTATGCGCTGCAATGACTGCCCGTGAGACGGGTGCAAAAGTGCTCGTGCTTGAAAGTGCCCCCAAAGATTTTCGAGGAGGTAACAGCCGACATACCCGTAATCTTCGCTACTTACATAATAGTGAGACTGAATTCTTGACCGGACCGTACCATGAAGATGAATTCTGGGAGGATCTTTGGCAAGTGACTGGCGACAAAACAAATGAACAACTGGCCCGTTTCACGGTCCGCGAGTCAAAAGACCTGGGGAAATGGATGGAGGCTCACGGCTGCAAGTTTCAGCCACCCCTGCGTGGTACCCTCCATCTGTCCAGAACGAACGCCTTTTTCCTCGGTGGGGGGCGAGCCCTGATGAATGCTTACTATCAAACAGCGCATCAGCTTGGTGTTGAGATAGCGTATGAGTCAGAGGTTGGTGATCTCAATATTCGCGACGGCAAGTTCTTGTCGGCGGTCGTCGAGGCGTGTGGCAGGTCGGATGAAGTCCGGGCGAAAGCGGTCGTTATAGCCTCAGGCGGATTCCAGGGAAATATTGCCTGGTTGAGAGAATATTGGGGAGAGGCCGCGGACAACTTTATTATTCGGGGCACACCATATAACAAAGGGCGTATGTTGCGGGCTCTACTCGACAACGGCGCCAAGCCTGTCGGCAATCCTCGACAATGTCACGCCGTAGCCATTGATGCTCGCGCCCCCAAATTCGACGGGGGCATCGTCACCCGGCTGGACTGCGTCCCATTCGGTATTGTAGTTAACAAGCACGCCGAGCGTTTTTATGATGAAGGCGAAGACTTTTGGCCCAAACGCTACGCCATATGGGGTCGGCTGGTCGCCCAGCAGAGTGACCAGATAGCGTACGCTATCATCGATGCCAAGGCAATAGATAAATTCATGCCTTCGGTCTTTCCTCCCATCAAAGCTGAGTCAATTCCCGAGCTGGCCATAGCCTTAGATTTGGATCAAACGGTACTTGAAGAGACCGTGGCTGCGTTCAATAATGCTGTACAGCCTGGTATATTCGACCCGTCGACCTTGGATAATTGTATGACCGAAGGGTTAGAGCCGCCAAAAAGCCACTGGGCAATTCCGCTGGACACCCCACCCTTTTATGGTTATCCTCTTCGGCCAGGGATCACCTTTACTTACCTCGGGGTCTCTGTAAATCAGCAAGCTAAGGTCATTATGAAGGATGACCAACCTGCGCCAAATATTTTTGCCGCAGGTGAGATCATGGCTGGCAATATTTTGGGTAAAGGTTATTTGGCTGGATTAGGAATGACAATTGGTACGGTTTTTGGCCGCATCGCCGGAAGAGAGGCAGCTTTATATGCAAAAAATTGAATTACTAGAAGAGGCAAAACGGCAAATGGGTATTTGTAATGCCTGCCGATACTGCGAGGGATTTTGTGCGGTCTTTCCGGCAATGGAGCTGCGCAGGAGCTTTAATGATCAGGATGTAAAGTATCTGGCTAACCTATGCCACAATTGCCGCGGATGCTACTACGCCTGCCAGTACGCCCCGCCGCACGAATTTGCCGTTAACCTTCCCAAGACCTTCACTGAGCTTAGGCTGGAAACATATCAGGAATTTACTTGGCCGCACGCCTTTGCGGGCTTGTTCAAACGGAATGGGCTGGCAGTCACGCTCATCACAGTGGTTAGTGTGGTCGGGACCGTATTGCTGACGCTCCTATTTCAGAACCCTGCACTGCTGTTCTCGTCCCACATCGGCGAGGGTGCGTTTTATGCGGTAGTTCCTTATGCAGTAATGGTTTGGCCGGCCCTGGCGATAAGCTTATTCATCGTAATCGCTTTTGCGGTTGGGATGGTCCGCTTTTGGTATCAGACTGGCGGAACTTTGAGAGAATTTATTAACCCTGGAGCACTAATTACCGCGACTTGCGACGCATTGAGGCTGAAGTATCTTAAAGGCGGTGGTCACGGATGCAACTATCCCGAAGAACAATTCTCCTCATCAAGACGATGGCTCCATCATCTTGTATTTTATGGTTTCATGCTGACTTTTGCTTCGACGACTGTTGCCGCAATCTACCGCCATATCTTTCAATGGGACGCACCATACCCCTATTTGAGTCTGCCGGTAGTGCTGGGAACCGTTGGCGGGGTGGGGATAATAATAGGCACAGTGGGATTGCTTTTGCTCAAGCGGCAAATGGACTCTAAGCCCGCCAGCCAAAATTCACTGGGGATGGATGTTGGTTTCCTGGTGTTATTGTTTTTAACCAGTCTCACTGGTCTGGTTCTCCTCGCCTTTCGCGAGACAGCAGCTATGGGAATGCTACTCGCCGTACACTTGGGTATCGTGATGGCTCTGTTTTTCACCTTACCCTACGGAAAATTTGTTCACGCGATATACCGATTTGCTGCCCTTGTCCGCCACTCACTTGAACAGCGTCAGTAAATGTAAGACACGTTGGCGAACGTCAAGCCTGTCTGCGATTGCATCCATTTGGAGCTCTGCAACAGTAAGCGTGATGTAAAACTTCTCTAACTCAATACACACAAAATGACCAGCCGAACAAATCCCTTGCTTTTGCATGGAGTTGTCTTTGGTGGGATTAGAGCGGACTGATAATCATGAAAACAACATTCTTGCCCGGGCAAACAGTTCAGGGGTATAAATAATGGTTTTTTATTTATCACGACAGGATGTCGCATCTCAAAGCATGTTCTTTAATTTACACTTTATGGTAATTCTTCAGTGCCAAGCAAAATGAATAAATTAAGAGAACCATTTTTATTAACAATTCAATAAAAAATTTCTTGATTAATCAGTCTGTATGCCATAAGCTCGATTTCCCGGAAGCATCATCTGATGCTAATGTGAGGCATCGTTCAATCTTGGCAGGAGGACTGATGTTGCACATAGCCTGAAAGTTATCAGGTATAAGTTAATCTAATTGCACTTTTTGTGCTTATCCATGAAAGGAACAATATGCAAATAATCAAATACCTTTTGAAAACAATAGCTTGTGGAATACTTGCAACCACAATGTTCTGCGTAAGCGGAATGGCGGCGACAGATCTCAAGTTTTCGCTGGACTGGAAATTTGAGGGACCATCAGCACTGTTTTTCACAGGACTGGAACGTGGTTATTATGCCGCAAGCGGACTTGATGTTACTATCGATTCCGGAAAAGGTTCTCTGGATGCTATCCCTAAAGTAGCATCAGGTACATATCCGATCGGATTTGCTGACATAAACTCCGTGGTTAAATTCAAGGACAAAAATCCCGATGCCAAGGTAATCGGAATCATGATGATTTATGACGCTCCGCCTTTTGCAATTATCGGCAGGAAAAGCCTTGGTGTTTCAACCCCAAAGGATCTTGAAGGCAAAATCCTTGGTGCCCCGGCTCCCGACGGTGCTTATGCACAGTGGAAATCATTTGTGCTGGCAAACGGCATTGACGCCTCAAAAGTAACAATTGAAAACATCGGTTTCCCCGTGAGAGAGCCCATGCTTGCACAGGGAAAAGTACACGCCATTACCGGCTATTCATTTTCATCCTTCATCAACCTCAAGGCCAAAGGTGTTCCGGCGAATGACATAAGTTTGCTGCTGATGTCAGAAAACGGTCTCGATCTTTATGGTAACAGCGTGATTGTCAACACGGACTATGCGGCAAATAATCCCGATGTGGTCAAAGGTTTCCTGAACGCTACGTTAATGGGTATCCGTGATGTAGTTGCCGATCCGGCATCCACTGTAAAATACGTGATCAAACACAATAATGTTGCCCGTGAAGCTGTTGAGCACGAGAGACTGAAAATGGCTTTAAGGGATAACGTGGTAACTTCTTACGTAAGTCGAAACGGCATCGGCGGAATTGACCGTGCCCGCTTTGAACGTGCTTTGAAGCAGCTTGGTCAGTCTTACAAATTCACCCGACGAGTGACGGTGGACGAAGTTTTTACTGAAGACTACCTGCCCACTAAAGCTAATCGGATGGTTAACTGAAAATCCGGTTCTGAAGTGTGAATCCCTTCGTTGAGATAGAGAATGTAACCCTGAGTTATGCCGGCGAGGTAATTGAACCTGCGGTTCAGGAACTTTCAATTTCAATCAGCGAAGGGGAATTCTGCGCGGTAGTAGGACCTTCCGGCTGTGGAAAGTCCACACTGATGAAACTTATCACCGGCCTGATTTTTCCTCAGGCCGGTGAAGTAAGGGTAAACGAGGAAAAAGTAGATTCACCTCTTAAAATCGCCGGAATGGCTTTCCAGAATCCGGTGATGCTTCCCTGGCGCAAAACACTGGGGAACCTCCTCCTGCCACTGGAAATAGTCTCTCCCCACCGTGAACGTCTAAGAAGTGAAAAACAGTCCTACATCCAACAGGCAGAACAGCTGCTTGACACTGTGGGCCTTGGCGGCTGCGGAGACCAATATCCATGGCAGCTTTCAGGAGGCATGCAGCAGCGCGCCTCGCTTTGCCGTGCGCTAATCCATGATCCAAAGCTGCTGATGCTGGACGAGCCCTTCGCTGCACTCGACTCCTTCACCCGCGAAGAACTCTGGTGTGTCATGCGTGATCTCTGGCAGCAGAAAAACTTTACTGTCGTACTTGTCACTCATGATCTTCCGGAGGCCGTTTTCCTGGCGGACCGGATTTGCGTCATGAGTTCCCGGCCTGGAAGGATTCTTGTGGAACGCAAGGTTGATCTGCCCAGACCGCGTGAACTGGATATCTGCTTCACTCCGGAATTCACTTCCATCGTTCACGAGCTCCGCGGACATATTTCAGAGGCCAGGACATGAGCACCTCAAACAGCAGGATAGACTGGCAAAAATGGTCCCCGTGGTTTTACACCATCGCGATGTTCCTGATCTGGGAACTCGCCTGCAGTATGTTTTCAATTCCGGTCTATTTCCTTCCTCCGCCCACGGTCATTATTCACGCCTTCAGTGAATTCAGGGTTGCGCTGTGGGAAAACTCTCTTCAGACACTATGGACCACCTTAGTAGGATTCGGAATCGCCATTGTTTTCGGAATAGTATTGGGACTGATTATCGGCTGGTCAAGAAATATCTATAACGGCATCTACCCCATCATGGTGGGTTTCAACAGTATCCCTAAAGTTGCGGTGGTTCCGATACTGGTGCTCTGGTTCGGCATAGGTTGGATTCCGGCTGTACTGACTGCTTTCCTGATCTCTTTTTTTCCCATTGTTGTGAATGTGGCTACCGGACTGGCGACCATTGAACCTGAGCTTGAAGACGTTCTGCGGGCGCTTGGGGCAAAAAAGTTCGAGATCAACATGAAAGTTGGGATTCCGCGTTCATTGCCTTACTTTTTCGGTTCACTCAAGATTGCCATAACACTGGCCTTTGTGGGATCAGTCATCTCTGAAACTGTGGCAGCCAACAAAGGTATCGGACACATGATGCTGATTGCGCAGGCTAATTTCGAAATTCCGCTGGTTTTTGCCGGACTTGTGGCACTTGCAGTGGAAGGCATCGGAATGTATGCCATTATGGCCTTCATCGAAAGACGCATGACAGGCTGGGCACACCGCTCTGAGTTTCATTCACAGGCAGTTTAGTCTGGTCTGAAAACGATTAATTTTTCCAGTAAAAAAAAAGCTACTCAATCATGCGAATAGCATGGTTTACATAGCCTGCAATATACAGTTTAATCCCATCAGTGGTGATGCCTCTTTGACCATTAAAGCTTGCTGATGTGCCTGTGGCATTGTCAAATCCGGCTGTGCCTGATCCGGCAATTGTAGTAACCACCCCAGTAGAGATCACTAACTTGCGCATAAGGTGATTTCCTGAATCAGAAATATACAGGTTTGTGCCATCAGTTGTTATTCCACTTGGTTTATAAAAACTGGCAGAAGTTCCCGTTCCGTTTGCCGAGCCGGATGAACCTGTACCTGCAATGGTGCTTACTACTCCGGATGAGATTATAATTTTGCGTATCAAATGATTATTTGTGTCAGCTACATACAGGTATGTACCGTCTGTGGTAATGCCCTCCGGAAAATTAAAACTTGCTTCCGTAGCCGCACCATCAGTTGAACCGAGCGAGCCTGAACCTGCAAGAGTTGTCACAACTCCAGATGAAATAACTATCTTTCTAATCCGAGAGTTGCCGAAATCTGCCAGATAGAGGTTGGTTCCGTCTGTTGTTATTCCATAGGGTTGCCGAAAACTGGCTGAAGAACCTGTGCCATCAGCGAAATCTGAAGTCCCGCTTCCAGCGAGGGTGCTTACTACGCCGGTTGAAATCACTATCTTGCGTATGCGGGGGGCGTAGGAGTCCACCACATAGAGGTTCGTTCCATCGGTAGTTATTCCAGCAGGATAGTTTAAACTGGCTGATGTTCCTGTAGCATCAGTATATCCTCCTGATCCTGAGCCCGCAACAGTGCTTACTTCTGCTGTTGAGATTACGACTTTACGTACTTTGTGATTGCCTGCATCAACTACATAGAGATTTGCACCGTCCGTAGTAACGTAAAAAGGAGAATTGAAAGTTGCCGCAGTGCCGTTATCATCATTTGATCCGGAAGTTCCATTGCCTGCAAGGGTTGTTACTTTAGTACTGAGATTAAGCTCATTACCCTGTATGGCACCTCCCATCTGTGTGTAAGAACTGATTTTTCGTATCATGTGATTTAAAGTGTCTGCCACATATAGGTTTGTACCATCTGTAGTAATCCC
>LUQO01000024.1 GCA_001627865.1 SAR324 cluster bacterium REDSEA-S27_B3 | reverse complement strand
ATTTCATAATAATCCCTGGTTCCAGCCAGGGAACCCGCACAAACGGTGTCACATCGGTTGTCGAAATCGCAGTGAGCATTGACACCATCTCCGAAGCATTCACCAACCCATGCTGCATATCAATGGTCAAAGCATCCCATCCCTGATGAGCCATTATTTCCGAGGAAACACCGCTTGGAATTGTAAGCCATCCCCCTATGGCTGTTTCACCTTTTTCCCATAATACCTGAACAAGATTTGCTCTCAAATTACCTACTTTTGCATTTACCCATTTGTCAAAATAATTCCAAGAAAAAGTAAAGCGCAATTCACATTAAAGTTAAAGCTCCCCGAACAGATTCCCTTCCATAGAAACATTAAAAAAATAATCGACTTTAATTTTTTACTTTCAGTTCAAATCTAATATTCGAAACAATCTCTATTTTGCTTTGATCGAGTATTTTCAAAATCGAATTTTAGATATTGAAAAAATAAAAGAAAAGGTGAAAAAAATCTTTACAAATGTTTTTTTTGTAGTATATTCCGTTTTTGAAATAATATGGAATTTATTTTTCATTTATTTCTTCCTTATTTTTTTGGGACCACATGGACTGTTAAAGCAGACATGTTGAAAATAAGGGGAATTTGCTTTCTAACAAACAATAAAAGGATTAGTATGAAAAAACTAATAAAAAATCTGTTAGGTGCCATCGCAATTACTTTGGCCTTGACGGTAGCAACAGGAGTCGCACAAGCAGCTGGCGAAAAGTACATTCTTGTTAGCCATGCTCCGGATGCAGATTCATGGTGGAACACGATAAAGAATGCTATCCGTGAAGCAGGAAATCATCTCGGTGTCGAGGTGGTTTACCGCAATCCTCCAACTGGAGATCTGGCGGATATGGCACGCATCATTGAGCAGTCTGCCGCATCTCGTCCTGACGGCATCATCACCACAATTGCTGATTATGATGTCCTGAAAGGTCCAATCCAGAACGCGGTCAAACGAGGTATCCCTGTCATTGCCATCAATTCCGGAACGCCGGAACAGGCACGTAAACTCGGTGCACTGATGTATGTTGGACAACCTGAGTATGATGCTGGACATGGCGCCGGGATGAAGGCAAAGGACGCCGGTGTGACGAAGTTCCTTTGCGTCAACCATTATATGACCAATCCTGCATCCGTGGAACGCTGCCAGGGTTTTGCTGATGCACTTGGGGTCGACTTGGGCGGACAGATGATCGATTCAGGACAAGATCCCACAGGAGTCCAGAACAAGGTTCAGGCCTACCTCCGGACCAATCCTGATACCAACGGTATCCTCACTCTGGGGCCGACTTCAGCTCACCCGACTCTGCGGGCATTGAGCAACATGGGAAAATCCGGAAAGATCTTCTTCGGAACCTTCGACTTGAGCGGAGAAATTGCACAGGGTATCAAGGATGGTGTGATCAATTTCGGTATAGACCAGCAACCATACCTGCAGGGATATGTTCCTGTGATGGTACTGACCCTTTACAACCGCTATGGGGTACTGCCAGGAAACAACGTGAATTCAGGACCGGGTTTTGTCACCAAAGCAAATGTAGCACTGGTTGAAAAGCTCGCAGGCGAGTACCGTTAATTTTTTATTTCAAGGGGGGCCTCTCCGGGTCCCCTGATCTTTTGCTCCTCAAAACATCACCGCTTGTGATGGCCCAACCGAAATACCCTGAAAACGATCTCCAAGAAAATCAGGACGAACGGCTGAGAGAGGTATCCTTTCTCAGCAGACAATTGAATAAGCCTGAACTCGGAGCAATTTCCGGGGCAGTGCTCGTTTTTGTCTTTTTCGGTTTTACTGCCGGAGGAACCGGGATGTTTGCTCCAGATGGAATTATGAACTGGAGCACTGTCTCAGCCCAGCTTGGATTGATAGCGATAGGAGCATGTTTGCTGATGATCGCGGGCGAGTTTGATCTTTCTATTGGCTCTATGATAGGCTTTGCAGGAATCATGATTGCGGTTCCATCCGTCTACTGGGATTGGCCGGTCTGGCTCTCAATCTTGTTTGCTTTTGCTGGTGCAGTTTCGATCGGTTTCATTAACGGATACATCGTCGTTAAAACCGGGCTACCTTCCTTCATTGTATCACTTGCTTTTTTATTCATTCTTCGTGGGCTGACAATTGGACTTTCTCAGTATTTCACCAACCGGACCATCATTGGTGGAGTTCGTGATATTGCTGAAGAACAAAATGACTGGATGGCACCACTTTTTGGTGGGAAAGCTTTCCAAGGGTTTTTCCAATGGCTTGGAGATAATGGCTGGTTGGAGACATTTGCCGATGGTACTCCTTTGGTCAATGGTATTCCAGCAGTCATTTTGTGGTTTCTGGGTCTGGCATTTATATGCCAGTGGATGCTGTTGAAAACAAAATTCGGTAATTGGATTTTTGCCTCTGGCGGAGATGCAGTAGCCGCAAGAAACGTCGGGGTACCGGCTTCTAGGGTCAAAATCATGCTTTTCATGTTTACTGCTTTCTGTGCAACAGTATACGCAACCTGTCAGGTGATGGAATTCGGTTCTGCAGCAGCGGATCGCGGGCTTCTCAAGGAATTTGAAGCGATCATCGCCGCCGTTATCGGAGGTACTCTTCTTACCGGGGGTTACGGTTCGGTGGTTGGTGCCTGTTTTGGTGCACTTATATTTGGCGTAGTTCAGATGGGGATATTTTTTCTCAATATTGATTCTTCATGGTTTCGTGTCTTTCTTGGAGGAATGTTGCTGATTGCTGTTGTTTTCAACAATTTTATACGTAAAAAAGTGACGGAGGCACGGTGATGTCCAAAACCATCGAACTGAGAAACATAAGCAAATTTTTTGGGTCGGTGATCGCACTCAAGGACATTTCCATCTCTGTCAATTCCGGAGAAGTATTGTGCCTGCTTGGAGATAATGGAGCAGGAAAATCCACCCTTATCAAAACTTTGGCTGGAGTCCACCAACCCAACCAGGGGGAAATGTATCTGGAAGGGAAGAAAATCTTCTTTAATTCTCCAAGAGACGCACTTGACTGTGGAATAGCAACTGTTTACCAGGATTTGGCCCTGGTTCCGCTAATGAGTGTGACACGCAATTTTTTTATGGGTCGGGAACCAGTTCGGGGCTGGGGTCTATTCAGCTGTTTTGATGCGAATTTTGCTGACCGAGTAGCTAAGGAAAAAATGGATGAAATAGGAATCAAGGTACGCGACCCTCATCAGGCTGTAGGTACCATGTCGGGTGGAGAGCGTCAGTGCCTTGCCATTGCAAGAGCTATCTATTTTGGTGCTAAAGTTCTGATTCTGGATGAACCGACTGCCGCCCTGGGAGTAAAGCAATCTTTGATGGTATTGCGTTTTGTAGCTCGTGCAAGGACCCGTGGATTGGCTGTAATCCTGATCACGCACAATGTTCACCATGCATTTCCGGTTGGGGATCATTTTACTCTACTCAACCGCGGTCACAGCATGGGGACATACCGTAAAGAGGAAATCGATCAAAATTCCTTACAAACTATGATGGCTGGTGGCAAGGAACTTCAGGATCTTGAGGTAACCATCCAGGAAGAAAAAGAGTTACAGCCTGCTGTACC
Organism: SAR324 cluster bacterium REDSEA-S27_B3; assembly: GCA_001627865.1. Lineage (GTDB taxonomy): Bacteria > SAR324 > SAR324 > SAR324 > NAC60-12 > Arctic96AD-7. The sequence continues at coordinate 339 of LUQO01000024.1, read as the reverse complement.
TTAGAAAAATTTCGCAATACACATCGTGAATATAATCATTATTCAGGATGCTATAGCTTGATGGGACAGCTTCATTGGTGTAAAATTCCCTACACAATTCCCGATGTTACATTGCTTTTATTTTCAGGAATGACTCAGAAAATCAACTTACCAATTAGCAACAATTAAAATTACTGAAACCAGAGGAAAATTATGAGAACAATTCGTCTTACAATGGCTCAGGCTCTGTTACGTTTTCTTGATTCCCAATATATTGAAATTGACGGCACCGAATACAAATTTGTACAGGGCGTAATGGGTATTTTCGGTCACGGCAATGTTACAGGACTTGGTGAGGCC
>LUQO01000023.1 GCA_001627865.1 SAR324 cluster bacterium REDSEA-S27_B3 | reverse complement strand
TTTCAGAACAAGATAGTACTGGTAAAAATAAATCAGTTGAAGCTGAAACTCGAAGCTTGGTTATTGTGGATGGAATGGACAATGTGCTGACAAGAATTGCCAGATGCTGTACACCTGTGCGAAGTCAGCCTATACTTGGTTACCTTACCAAAGAGAGGGTGATTACGGTCCACAAGGAAGAATGTTCTTTTTTACAAAAACTGAGTCCGGAAAGGAAGGTAAAAGTCAGCTGGGGGAACAGGAGGTAAAAGGATAAAATTATGTTTGCATACTTGTTACATAACTTCACATCCGGAATAATCAAAACGAGGACATTTAATCCGACTTTCCAGACAACTTTGAAAAGGAATTAATACCGTTTTGTAATCATTTTTTCCAAAAGGAAGGAAAAAGCAAAACAAGTGCAGTGAACATTTCAAGTCTTCCAATCAGCATCAACCAGGCAAGAAACCATTTCCCCGTAGATGAGATATGAGAAAAGTTGTCTGTGGGGCCAATTTCTCCAAATCCAGGCCCGATATTCATTAGTGCAGAAATTACTGAACTGATTCCTGTTTGCAAATCCATAGACTCAAAAAGTACCATCAAACAGCCTCCGGCCAGAATTATGAAGACATTGGCCAGGACATAACAGATTGAAAGGTTGATCGCAAAAGTGTCAATGGCTCTTTGATTGAGATGAATTGGCAGGATTGTCCTTGGCTGATAAAACATTTTCTTGATGGTAGTTAACATGTATTTCCAGATTATTATAAAATGCACAATTTTAATTCCGCTGGTAGTTGATCCGGCACATGCGCCAATAAAGCAGACAATGTACAAAAACATTTGTGCCGGTTGTGGCCAGAGTTCATAGTCTGCAGTTGTGAAACCTGTTGTGGTCAATAATGAAGTTACCTGAAAAGATGCATATCGCAAGGAGTCAAAAAAATTCTCATAGGTACCATTCGTCCATAAAATCAGGGATGTAACACCACAAAAAAATAATATGATACATGCATACCAACGTAATTCCGTGTTGATTTGAACCAGTTTCCACTCACCTTTCAACATGTGGTAAAAAAGCATGAATGCCATACCGCCAAGAAACATAAAAATGATAATTACCCAATCAAAATAAGCACTTCCGTAATAACCAATGCTGGAATTTTTCGGAGAAAATCCTGCTGTAGCAATTGTACTAAAAGCATGACAAAGTGAATCAAACAATGACATACCTCCGGCCCAAAGCATTAAAGTCTGCACAAGGTTGAGTCCAAGATAGATTGACCAAAGCCAAATAATGGCGTCACGGTTACGAGGAAGAAACTTTTCTTTTGTAATTACTTGTCCTGGACTGGATTCCGCACGAAAAATACGTACTCCCGCCATGCCGTGAGGCAAAAAGATCAGAGTCAGTGTTAAAAAACCCATGCCTCCTAAAAGGTGAGTTTCACTGCGCCAAAGTAAAAGTCCATGTGGCATTGATTCAATGTCATTCAGTATAGTTGCTCCTGTAGTGGTATAACCTGACATCATTTCGAAAAATGAGTCAGTAAAAGACGGAATCGAACCGTGGATAATAAATGGAATTGTGGAAACTGCGGAAATTAAAACCCAACCAAATACTGCAATAAGGACTGCATCCTTAAAGGTTAATTCATAATGACTTGGCGCTAACCTCCATAATAGTAGTCCCAATCCAAAAGACACTGCAGCGGCAATGATGAGTGCTGCCAAATCATCCTCCTGATAAATCAGGGAAGTGGCAATTGGCAAAATTAATGCGATGCTGGTTACCAACAGCAATGTCCCCATGACGTATGCAATTGAACGAAAATGCATTTACAATACTGACGGGAAAAAAGCGGGATTCATTTTTTGAAACGAACCTTTTATTGTTTGGTTTTGATTTCTGTGATTATGTGGTAATCATTCAAACACAGTGAAGAGAATCTGAGACAAGTAAGTAGGATTTAGTTTTTTATGAACCCCTGCCTCAAACATACTCATCATTGGTTGATTTTGGAGGCGGTGTGGATGGAATTTCCGGATTTTTCAATACACCATTAATAACTTTAATAACTTTGCTTGTTTTTTGTTCATCGATTGGATAATCAAATACAAGCAGTCCGTATTTTGTTTCTCCCTGCAATAATGGATAGACAATAATTTCATTGGCAAGAATATTTTTTATGCGATAAAAATCAAGACCTTTTTGATTGCCTTCTGAATAATTTTTGAAGATATTTTTAAAATGCTCCTTGTCAATTTTTTTCAGACCTGATCTGACCTCATCAGCCCGATTTTGCTTGATGTGGTATATCAGTTCCTCCTGCACAAAGCCTTCTCCATCTCCGGGGTGTTTACGGCATGTATTACATATGATTCCGATGCCTTTTACACTGTTAACAATAGTGTTACGGAAGAGAGCTTCAAGAACATTTTCCCAGTCTTTCCGTTCAACTTCATGTTGATGTATTTCAATTAATTTCTTTTTAAAAAACAAAACCTGTAATTTTAAATGAAAGTCAAAAAATATTAATGTTAAAAAGCATCACAGACAAACAAATTACCACGAAGTGATTTGTTTAGCTCAAACCGTTTATGGTAAGGTACTATTGTAAAGAGGCTTATACATTCATTCAACTCAATAATTTTTTTATCAATGAAAGCATCAGCTCCCATTTGGGAAAAAAAATTTCAGCGCTGGTTAATTACAAAGCTTCTTTCAATATTGATAAGAATTACAGGATATACTGCTCAAGTTAGACACATTAATAAGGAAGTTCTGCAAGAAGTGATAAAAGAATACGGCAGTGTTATTATTGCAACCTGGCATTACAACATTTTTTTCAGTATCTGGCTTTTACGGAAACATGGCTTAACTGCGTTAATCAGCAGCAGTGATGATGGAGAAGCCATATATGATGTTTTTTCACGTTTTGGCTATCAGGCTGTGAGAGGCTCTACAACAAGGGGAGGAATTCCCGCTCTGAAGCAATTGATTAAGTTGCTTGAGCAAAAAACATCTGTTGCAATTACTCCGGATGGTCCTTTGGGGCCTCCGGAAAAAATTCAATCAGGCGTTGTGCTGCTTGCAAAATACTCAGGAATTCCGATAATTCCCTGGCACTATGAAGCCAGTCAGCAATGGAGGTTAAACAGCTGGGATAAACACAAGATCCCCAAACCTTTTGCGTCCATTGTTGAATCATATGGTGAGCCATTCCATGTGCCAAAAGAGCTGAAGTCAGATGATGTACCGGCATTCTGCGAAAAACTGGAAATGAAATTTAAAGAGCTTGCTCGAATGACAAGTGAGGAAATAGAAAACCTTGGGACAAACCGAAATAAATAAGTTGTAGCGGTTTAATTGGAAAATTGGTTATCAAATTCTTGAAAGAAGCGCTCAACCTCTTCCACGGCTAAACTGTTTATTCCTGCCGCCACAGCACGTCCGCCCCCTGAGAATTTGTAGCATAAATTTTCTGCTCCAAAGGGTCTGGAAAATGGTGCACGCACACTTACCTGATATGTTCCGTCTTTGCGTTCAACCAACAAAGCATGTGCCATTGCCGGTGCTTCCCGGGCAATTTGATTGCTGTATACGCCGCAAACACGTCGGCACCATGCTGAATTTGGGAAAAAATAAATTCTTCCTGATGAGGCTTTTCTCTCCGGAAGTATAGCCTCAGCCAGGCTCATATCATTCCGGAAACCTTCTCTTAATTGAACCAATTCTCCGGAAGCCTGATAGAAGTCGAACGGATCAGAAAATGGCTGGATTGCCAAATAGATAGATTCTGGCGAAAAATACAAATCTTCAATGGTTTCACCATAAGCATTGTAATTGATTAACTCTCCCATTTCCCGCAATATGTCAGTTTTCTTTGAGTCAAGTTTCAAACTGTCTGCAAGTTTATTTGCAGAAGAGTGAAGATTATCACCGAAAGCTGCAACTATGGCCCAGGAACGGTATTCACCTTCCAAATATCGATCAACAAGTATGCTTGTACAAACATCATGACTGGTATCAATGTGTGAATGTAAAAGTGGAGATTCTGGAATGTCTCCGGCAAAGTGGTGATCAAAATAATGAATTGTGTTGCCTTGTTCCAGTAACTTGATGAGAGAGTTCCTGTTGGCATGAGTTGAAATATCAAGTACAGTGAGCACACAATCCTTCATGGAAATGACACGATCCAGTAATAGAGTGTCACGTTTTACTCCTGTTATCAGCTTGCTGTTCCGAGGATTATTCAGGCGTAATTGATGTAAGGCACATATGCCGTCTGCATCTCCGTTAAAGATGTCAATGTAAGGCATTGAGGCAGGAAATATTGCTATTCAGATGATGAATATGATTTGTGCAACAACAAAGGTTAGAAACAGGAGAATACCCATTATTGCAACAGAGCCTGGAGAAAGGAATCTACTTGCGGAATTTGCCATCACAGAATTAAGACGACTGTTGGCGGCAAGTCGTATTTTTTTTGATGTAACTTTCTTTGCTTTAATTTTGGGAGGCATAATTCAAAGTATTATACTGAAAAACATTTCCTGAAATGCAGATAAAAAATTCTGCACAATTAAAACCAACATTCTAAATATTTATATATCGTGATTTTTTCAAAAATCTTTAAAGAAATCTTTTTTGGTTTCGCAAATAATGATCTGCTAATACCAGATTGATCATAGCTTCCACCATTGGAACCGCCCTTGGCAATACACATGGATCATGACGGCCTTTGGCTTTCAGTTTCACCTCTTGTCCATCACGCGTAACAGTATTCTGTTCAAAGTTTATTGTTGCGGTTGGTTTGAATGAAACCCGTAAATCAATATCTTCACCATTTGAGATACCACCCTGAATTCCTCCGGAACGGTTTGAACCAGTCCGGATAACTCCTTCCTGCATCACAAAGGGGTCATTATGTTCCGAGCCTTTAAGCTTAACTGAGTCAAATCCCATTCCAAATTCAACCCCTCGTGTTGCAGGCAGTGACATCAGAGCCTTAGCCAGATCCGCAGTCAATTTATCAAAGACAGGCTCACCTAATCCAGCGGGGACATTGCGTACAACTGCCCGGATGATTCCGCCCACACTATCACCGGACTTCCGGACTTCATGAATTCGCTCGATCATTGCCTCGGAGGCATCTTTATCTGGGCAGCGTACAATACTTGCTTCAATTTGTTTTTCTTCGACAGTTTTTTTGTCCACAGAAGAATTAATATCATGTATTTGTTCTACCCAGGCAATCGTCCGTATATTGTTCCAGTGATGCAAAAGTTTTTTTGCAATTGCACCGGCTGCCACTCTTCCTATGGTTTCACGTGCGCTTGCACGTCCACCGCCCTTCCAGTCTCGGAAACCATATTTTTTGTCATAGGTGAAATCTGCATGGCTGGGGCGATACAATTCTTTAAGGTGATCATAAGCATGTGGCTTTGCATCCTCGTTTGTCACCATAACGGAAATTGCTGTTCCTGTGGTTCGTCCCTCAAATACTCCAGATAGAATCCTGGCAATATCTCTTTCCTTACGTTGTGTAGTTATTTTACTTTGTCCGGGCTTTCTTTTATCCAGCTCATTTTGGAAGTCTTCTTCATTCAGCGGTAATCCCGAGGGACAGCCGTCAATGACTACTCCTACTCCAGCGCCATGTGACTCACCCCACGTGGTTATGCGAAATAAATTTCCGAAACTGTCTCCCATATTATGCTTAGATACTAAAGCTGTATTACAGCGCGTTTTGAAGTCATGTCAGCATAACGATTTAACGCTCAAGGTGCAAGGAACTTGGAAGTGCAATCTTGAATTTTCAGTCGACGAACGCTATACTGCACTCAATGTGATTTGCGTTAAAAGCAATTTAAAAATATTTACATTCCAGAACAGCACCACGTAATGATGCGGCTTCACAAATCTAGTCCAAAATGGATAATCTACAGCACGATGGGTTTGGAAGTCGGTTTGTCTGTCGTTGTAGGTTTCTTGATCGGCAGTTGGCTGGATGAATGGCTGGATACAAGGCCATGGTTCTTGCTGGTGTTTGGGATTGCCGGAATCATAGCAGGATATCGGAGCATGTTTCGTATGGTAAAACGGATACAATCTGATGCTGAAACTGAGCAGGAAAAAAATTCTAGTTCTTCATCCTGAACAAATGTATGAATACCTAGTTGTATAATGCATTTAGTAATGGTTCATTATTTTGATTTCAAAATTGAAATTTGAAGCAGAAGTAAGTTGTGAATCCTGATACTCAAAAAGATTCAGCCACATCTAAATTCCAGGAAGACCCAGCTGACGAGGAGCAGTCCTTTCCTTTTAAACAGGCCCAATTTTTTCGAAATCTTCTTCTTGGTGTTAGCATAGTTTTAATTGTTGGTTCTGCAATTTTTACGCTTGACCTCCTGCCTTCAATTATGTTAGGATGTCTGGTTATTGGTTTTAATTATGTCTGTACTACGCAGTTCGTCCGCAAGCTGTTAAAGGAAGGCAAATTACTCCCGCTGGATTTACTGTTTTATCTCTCAAAATTCGTAATTTCAGTTGTTTTTATGTTTGCAGCAATGAATTACTTAAATCTTTCTGCAGGGGGTTTGCTGATTGGACTTTCGAACATTGCGCTTGCCACAATTATTTATTCATTCATGAGAGTGATGCGTTCCCAATGAGCTGCTTAAACATTTAAAAATAAGACAGATGAACAAACGATTAACTGCAATTAGTATTTTATTACTGACAGCTTCTCCTGTTTTTGCCGCTGAGGGTGCATTCACGTGGTCTCATTTTCTGCTTGGCTGGTTAGAACTTCCGCTGGTGGAACTGGGAATAGACCCTTTACCAATGTTGGATTTGTTTATCGTTGCCGTCGCATTGATTGTTTTTGCCTATATTGCAGGCAAACCATTTCGGCAAACAGAAATGCTTGAGCCTTCAGGAAGAGTAAATCTACAGCATTTTTCAGAAATTGTAGTTAGTCTTATACTTAATTTTTTGAGCGGAATTATCCGGCATGGTGTCGGAGCGCGACCTATTCTTCCATTACTGGGAACTTATGCGTTGTTCATTCTGGTGTTGAATCTGGCCGGCATTGTACCAGGCTTCAATCCGCCCACAGATCAGTTCAATGTTACAATCGTTTTTGCAGTTATTGTTTTTATCATGACTCACGTACTGGGTCTTCGTCAGCATGGAGCCGGCTATATCAAGCAGTTTCTGGGACCCATGCCTTTACTTGCGCCACTGATGTTTCCAATTGAAATAGTTAGTCATTGTGTGCGCTTGCTTTCCCTCTCAATCAGGCTGTTTGGTAACATGACAGGAGACCATAAGGTTGTTATGATTTTTACGTCAATCCTGGCTATCGGACTGCCTATTCCATTTATGGGTTTGGGGGTTTTGGTTTCAGTGCTGCAAGCATTTGTCTTTGTCTTGCTGTCTGCTATTTATTTTGAACTTGCAATGAGTGAAGCACACTGATTGCGCTTAAATTAACATCAAAAAAGGTATAATGAGAAAAATTTTATTATTGGCATTATTTTTGTCAGCCGGTTTCCCTGTGTACGCAGCAGAATTTGGAGAAATGGCGACATTAGGTATTGCACTTGGTGCCGGCCTGTCAATTGGACTTGCTGCACTTGGAGGAGGCATCGGTCAAGGTATTGCAATGATGGGTGCATTGGAAGGAATTGCCCGGAATCCAAACGCTTATGACAAAATCTTCACACCAATGATTATTGGACTGGCGTTGATTGAATCCCTGGTAATTTACGCGCTTGTAATTGCTTTTATGCTTCAAGGAAGAATCTAAAATTTCTATCATCTGCGGCTCAAATTTTGGGTCGCAGACCTCCCCCTTTTTCAGTTCCCTAGTGAGTGCAGGTAAAGTGTAGCAAAGCTGATTTTGCATGTTATATCATTCCGCTTTTCAATTTTCAGTTTTCCAGAATTAAAACACCGTTCGTCTTCAAATAATCCATTGCTGAGGCGTTGTCGGTGTTTCTCAAAAGCATCTGAAATTTAGCTTCGCCAAAATCATTTGGGGCATGTAGAGTTACAAGCAAATCATTCTCCTCATGTTTCACACTTCCGGACCAGTCTATGAAGTCATCAGCAAACACTGTACTCCCTAATACAAACGAATTCTCACGCAGCTGTTGTGGTGTTAATTCCCGTAGGTACGCCTGTGCTTGCACTGCAGCACCATTTAATTCCTGGAAAAGTATTTGAGATTCCAGAAATGCCTGACTCTGGAAGCGCTGATGAATGCTTTGTTCAAACAATTTCAACATTACTCCTCCAATCAGAAGTGTAATCACCATCACGGTAATCAATAAAAATCCTCGCATAGAATATTTTTCTGCAAAAGACAGGTTATGGTGTGGCACATACGCGAAAGCCTAAAGTAGAACTTTGACTGGTTTGACTTTTGTAATAACGGTTTGATGAGCGCAAACTTTGTTTTTCTGAGGAAAAACCTCCTCCTCTTGTTGATCTGGAACTGCCTGTTTCAGGACCGGTTGGATTAGTCGAGCCTCCGGAAGTATCACTGTAATATGTCCCTCCGTAATAATCTGCAGTCAGCTCCCAGATATTCCCATGAAAATCGTATAGACCCCATGAATTCGGAAGTTTGGTTTTCACATCATTGGGTCCACTGCGGCTATTGCTATCGTACCATGCGTAATCAATCAGGCAGCTGTCGTTATCGTTGCCGCACGACCATTTGGTTGTGCTGCCTGCCCGTGCGGCATATTCCCATTCTGCTTCTGTACAAAGACGGTATGTGCCGGAGCGGATACTTGTCAGCCATGCAGTATAATCTGTGGCGTCATTCCAACTTACAAAGTTGATCGGATAATTTTCTTTGCCGGAAACATCATAAGTACGCTTGGAATTCGTTGTGCTGCCTGTGTAACTGCAGCTGCCAGCATCTACACAATCCTTGTATTCGCTTGCTGTAACTTCATGATCTGAAACATAAAATGGCCCTGTCAGAGTAACTGTATGAACAGGCAATTCCCTTGATTTAGCACTTCCATCATTTTGTGACTCATTATCTGCGCCCATCTCAAATCTTCCTCCGCTCAGCATTACCATTCCATTGCTGTCTGCTAAATTTACAACAACATTGCTTAATGTAGAAAAGCTCCAGGATTTTGCCGAAGCAAGTGTGTTTCCAGCTGCGTCTTTTATACCTGTTGTTAAAGAAACACTGTAATCACGAAAATGTGTAAGATTGTCTGTAGGAGTGAAAGTTACTGTTGAACCGCTAATACTGAAACTGCCGTTAACACTATTACTGGCGTTATCCAGCAACATAAAGGTACTGGTGCTGATTGAATCAGATGAAACGGCTTCACTGAAAACTACAATAATTGCTGTATTTACCTCTATGCTGCTGGTGTTGTCGGCAGGGCTGTAAGATGTAACACTTGGCTGAGTAGTGTCAGTAGATGTATCATTTCCGGAACTTGTTGAGTTGTCAGAGGAGTTGTCACTAGAGACTGCAACGGTAGTAAATTCCCAGGTTTTGTCCTGCCCCAAATTGTTTCCGGTAGTGTCCTGAATTTCTCCGGAAACATATGCTGAATATAAAGTGCTGTAACTTAAAGCAGAAGATGGAAGGATGACAACAAAAGTCTTTGAATGAGAAAGCGTCGCTGGAACTGCAGTACCATTCGTGCTTAAATAAAAATTCTTTTCACTCACACTGCTGGATTGTAATTCATTATTGAAATTAATTACATAGGATGAATTTACTAAAACATTTGTGGCATTGTCATCAGGGTTTGTGGAAATAACATAAAAAGTCCCATCAGGTGAAAGAGCGTTTTCACTTCCACCAAACTCCTCTTCTGAATCCTTGCTGCACGCCCCGAAAATCAGGGAAATTATCAGCAGTACAGACTGCAATTTCCACGGATTCGCACCCATACTTACTTCCAATGTGATTGATAGATTTAACACAAAATCTATCAAGTGCGAACATTCTCAAATTCAAGAAGAAGGTGCAAGATGAATATGGTGATTTTTTCACTTTTTTGATTAAATTTTTTTAGATTTTTTTGAGGACAAAATAGAAAAAGTTTGCTAAGGTGTGTTCTTTCAGCAAAAGACACCAATATCACAAAATGTGGAGAGAGAAATGAGTGAGCAGAAAATATTTGAAATTCCTGCATTTGCTAAAGAAAAAGCATGGATCGACAATGACACATATCTGAAAATGTACCAGGAGTCTGTAGAAAACCCAGAAGGTTTTTGGGATAAACAGGCTGAACGATTGGATTGGTTCAAAAAATGGGATAAGACTCTTGACTGGGACTATAACAAAGCACATATCCGCTGGTATGAAGGAGGAAAACTTAATGTGTCTTATAATTGTCTGGATCGACATTTGGAATTACGAGGAGACCAAAAGGCATTGATTTGGGAGTCAGATGATCCAAACGTTGATCGATCTTTTACATACAAAGAACTTCATGCGGAAGTCAGCAAATACGCAAATGTGATGAAAGCATTGGGAGTGGAAAAAGGTGACAGAGTAATGATTTACATGCCCATGATTCCCGAGCTGGCAATTGCTTGTCTGGCATGCACCAGAATTGGCGCAGTACATTCAGTTGTGTTTGGCGGATTCAGCGCAGAAGCCCTGAAAAACCGTATTATTGACTGCAAAGGCAAGATGCTTGTTACTGCCAACGCAGGTGTCCGCGGGGGGAAAAGTGTACCTCTTAAGCAAAATGCTGATGCAGCCATGGAAGGCACCAGCATAGAAAGCTGCGTAGTGGTGAAACATACAGATGACTCTTGTGATATGCAGTCTGGACGTGATTTTTTCTGGCATGAAGAAATGGCCAAAGCTTCCTCTGATTGTCCTGCAGAAGAAATGGACGCGGAAGATCCACTGTTTATTCTTTACACCTCAGGATCCACTGGAAAACCAAAAGGTGTTTTACACACAACCGCAGGTTATCTGGTTTACACATCAATCACGCATCAATATGTGTTTGATTATCATGATGGAGACATATATTGGTGTACAGCGGATATAGGATGGGTTACCGGACACAGCTATATTTTGTATGGACCACTGGCCAATGGGGCAACTACATTAATGTTTGAAGGAGTTCCGAATTATCCGGATTTTGGACGGTTCTGGGACATTTGCGACAAACACAAAGTAAACATATTTTACACTGCTCCCACTGCAATTCGTGCAATTGCCAAAGAAGGTGATGAACTGGTTAACAAACGTGACTTAAGTTCACTGCGTTTACTGGGCACAGTAGGCGAACCGATCAATCCGGAAGCATGGCTCTGGTATCACAATATTGTTGGACATGGTGAATGTCCGATAGTTGATACCTGGTGGCAAACTGAAACAGGTGGAATTCTAATCACTCCGCTTCCTGGGGCAACACGTACTAAGCCTGGGTCAGCTACACGTCCGTTTTTTGGGGTTCAACCATTATTGGTGGATGGAGATGGAAATGAGCTGGAAGGTGCTTCTAGTGGAAATTTATGTATCAAACACCCATGGCCCGGTCAAATGCGTACAGTGTATGGCGATCATGAACGATTTTTTCAGACATATTTCAGCACATACAAAGGACTTTATTTTACCGGTGACGGATGCCGGCGTGATGAAGACGGATATTATTGGATTACCGGACGAGTGGATGATGTCCTGAATGTTTCCGGACACCGCATGGGCACCGCCGAACTAGAGTCAGCATTAGTGCTTCATGAAAATGTAGCTGAGGCAGCGGTTGTTGGTTTCCCCCATGAAATCAAGGGACAGGGCATATACGCTTTTGTGACCTTAAACACGGGTGTTGATCCGACTGAAGAACTGCAGAAGGAATTAGTGCAGTTGGTTCGAAGTGAAATTGGTCCGATTGCTTCCTTTGACGTAGTTCAATGGGCACCGGGACTTCCAAAAACACGTTCTGGAAAAATCATGCGCCGCATTTTGCGTAAAATTGCGGAAAGTGATATGGACAGCATTGGTGACACTTCCACACTTGCCGATCCATCTGTGGTTGATGATTTGATTGCTAATCGTCCTTCAGGCTGATTAATCCTGGCAATTGATCTTGCTTTAATTTGGTAATACTAAAACCTAATGATCAAATGAGAACCCCATGAGTTATCATGATCTTTATCAGCAATCCATAGAACAGCCTGAGGTTTTTTGGAGAAAACAGGCTGAACAGATCAAGTGGTATGAATTCCCTGAATCAATCCTTTCGCAGGACGAGGACGGTTTTTATCGCTGGTTTGCTGGAGGTAAACTGAACACTGCATATCTGGCACTTGATGCACAGATAGAAGATGGTCGTGGTGATCAATTGGCGCTTGTTTATGATTCTCCGGCAGCAGGCTCTCAGCGTAAATATAATTACACAGAATTGCGCGATGAAGTTGCCATTTTTGCCGGTGGTCTAATAAATTTAGGTGTAGGTAAAGGTGACCGTGTGATTATTTACATGCCTATGGTTGCGGAAGCAGTAATAGCAATGCTAGCTTGCGCAAGGCTGGGGGCAGTGCATTCCGTGGTTTTTGGAGGTTTTGCGCCCAACGAATTGGCGGTGCGAATAGATGATGCAAAACCTAAAGTACTGGTGACAGCAAGTTGTGGTATAGAATTTACCAACGTCATTGAATACAAACCATTGGTAGATAAAGCTTTGGAAATTTCCAAATTTCCTCCGGAAAAGACAGTTGTTTTGCAGCGCCCTCAAGCAAAAGCACAAATGCAATCCAGACGTGATAACGACTGGGTTGAACTGGTTAATCAAGCAACACCTGCAGAACCGGTTCCTGTGGATTCAACTGATCCTTTGTATATTCTTTATACTTCCGGAACAACAGGACTTCCAAAAGGTGTAGTACGGGACAATGGCGGGCACGCGGTTGCATTGAAATACAGTATGAAAGCTGTGTACAATACTGATCCCGGAGATGTTTACTGGGCAGGTTCAGATGTGGGCTGGGTGGTCGGACATTCATATATAGTTTACGCTCCTTTACTCCATGGATGTACCACCATAGTTTACGAGGGCAAACCAGTACGCACTCCTGATGCGGGGGCATTCTGGCGTGTAATTTCTGAACACAAGGTGAACACTTTTTTCACTGCCCCAACTGCTTTCAGAGCTGTTAAAAAAGAAGATCCAGAAGCAAAACTGAAAAATCAGTATGACATCAGCTCACTCCGGACACTTTTCCTTGCAGGGGAAAGGCTGGATCCACCAACCTATGAATGGCTTACGGACATATTAAAGGGAGATTCAGAAGATGGCATCCCTGTAGTTGACCACTGGTGGCAGACCGAAACCGGCTGGGCTATTTGTTCAAATCCAATGGGGATTGAACCACAGCATGTCAAAAATGGCTCACCCACATTTCCTATGCCGGGCTACAATGTTCAGGTACTGGACGAAGCAGGAAATACTTGCAAACCAGGAGAAACCGGTAACATCGTGATTCACCTTCCATTGCCACCCAGCTGCCTGCCTACATTATGGAATAATAATGAGCGCTTCAGGCAATCATATTTGTCACAGTATCCTGGATATTACCTCACTGGTGATGAAGGCATCAAGGATGAAGATGGTTATTTATTTGTGATGGGCCGTACAGATGATGTAATCAATGTTGCCGGACATCGTCTTTCAACCGGAGAGATGGAGGAATTGATTGCAGGTCATCCTGCAGTTGCGGAATGTGCTGTTACAGGTATTGATGATGAGCTGCGCGGACAAGTTCCTGTAGGCTTTGTTGTGTTAAAGGATGGTATTGAGAAATCACAGGAGCAAATGCAGATGGAATTAGTCGATATAATCAGGAGAGATATTGGCGCCGTTGCCTACTTTAAACAGTCCGGTATTGTCAAGCGATTGCCAAAAACACGCTCCGGCAAAATACTGCGTAAGACTATCCGACAGCTGGCTATCGAAACAGAAGTTTCAGTTCCCCCCACCATCGATGATCCAAAAATACTTGATGAAATTCGTGAAGTAATGCGGGAACGTGGAATCGGACAGTACGCCGTGTCTTGACGAAACAACGCGCGCTGGTTTACTGCACCTTGCGTTGCCCCTTCCTTTTTTTTTGCAGCAGATGATCCAGCACAAAACACTCCATATTTTCCTTTCAAAGCAGACAGCATGGTTTTGGTTTGCCGGGAAGCATCACTGCCTTAAACCCGCACCTGAACCTCTTGATACAGAGTTGATTGTAGAGCTGTGTCGTGAGTTGGGTCCAGGAAGGATAGTAATGTTTCTTGAATTTCCATGGGTACTGACTCTTTATGAAATAACAATTTCATTATCGCAGCAAGAACTCATAACTTATGCTAAATCCTGTTTAGGATTTCCGGATCATGATCAAGGAAAAAATCAAAATCATCCTGAGCATATAACCCACCCAACATCTGAGGAGATGCCCGTGGGAGGAATATTTTTTAAACAAGCCCAACAGGATCGTGTCGGCCTACTTTGCGCTTCTCTTTCTAAAGAAAGTATTCGCTTAAAGAAATTACTGAAAGAGGATACAAACATATCTGTTGAGGCAGTTCCTTTGATTGTTGCCTGCATGCCTAAGTTGCTGGAATGTCCGGAAGACACATTGATTTTCAAAGGTGTTGAGCAGTCTTTTTTTGTAAATAAAACTGATGGGATTCTCAAAAAATATGTTGAACTGCCAACCCTGGGCAATGTTACAGGGGAAGATTTTGTTGCAGACCAAATACCCACTGACACCACGCCTCAGATCATCAGTCTTTTTCCAAATGATGATATTGAAGAACATTCCGGGGAAACAATTGAAAATGACGAACATATCGGTCAACCGACTTCTGTTAGTAAGCAAAATACTATTAAAATGGAGGATGTATTGTCAGAATGGAAAGGCCTGGCCAAATCCCCTCAAACAGGATTCTGGTGGACTTCCTTAAAAAAACGTCGGCAATTAAAACTGGTTAATACATGGAGGATTGCAGCAGGTGTTTTGATTTTATCAGTAATTGTAGTTTCAGGTTTATTTTATTACAGAATTTTGAATCAAAATTATATTTTACAAGATGAATTTTCCAGCCTCGAATTAGAACTCGAACAGCATCTTCAAAATTCTCCGTCAAAGTTATTTACAAAACGTGAACAACATCTTGAAAAATTGGAGGAAATATCAAAACAGCTTGTCAATGAAGCCTTTTGGATGCAAAAAACATTACAAACTATTTTGTCATCAATCGAAGGCGCATGGCTGGAAGGTTTTAAATTTAACAATAGCCTACTTCGTTTGGAATTACTGACATTGGAACCAATACATGCTGTGGATTTATTTTTGAGATTATCAAAAATGTCTGAAACCAGTCAGGTCAAATTTAAATCACAGCAGAAATCCAAGATCAAAGGCCATGAAATAATAAGATTCACATTAGTAATTGAATTAACGCCACCAAAAAACACTGGCAACCAAAATCTCAACAGAAATTAAAAAATGCAGCCAGGTCCAAAAAACAGTATCACAGACGTTCCAGGAATCAAAGTTGGACACGCGCAAGACATGAAATTGATGAGCGGAACAACTGTAGTTCTTCCTGATCAAGCAGCAGTAGCAGCAGTGGATTGTCGAGGCGGAGCGCCGGGAACACGTGAAACGGATGTTTTGCATCAGGCAAATTTTGTTGAAGAGGTACACGCAATAGTGTTAAGCGGAGGTTCTGCAATGGGACTGGACGCGGCAAGTGGAGTAGCCGCCTGGCTAAAAAAAAATGGCAGAGGTTTTTCTGTAGCAAAGGGAGTATCGGTACCGATTGTTCCTGCGGCAATTCTCTTTGACCTGCTGAATGGAGGTGAAAAATCCAGAAATGCGGAACATACTTATTTTGAGTTTGGCAAAAAGGCTGCGGAAATAGCCAACAGTGACTGTCAGCTTGGCAATGTTGGTGCGGGAACAGGTGCAAAAGCAGGTGCACTAAAGGGGGGAATTGGTAATGCTTCGTTGATATATAATTCTGGAAATTCAAAAGATAAAGGTTACACAATAGGTGCACTTGCAGTAGTAAATTCTTTTGGTTCGGTGACTCTACCTGATCGAGGTGATTTTTGGGCATGGCCATTTGAACGTGATGATGAGTTCGGGGGAAGAGGAACACCTGATTTTTCCCAGGAAATTGAAATTGATAAACAAAAGAAAACAATTAATGAGCTTCCGCTTGATTTCGATTTTGAGAGTCCATTCCGCCAAGCTGAACATTCATCTAAATCAGACTCAATTAACAACAAGGGAACCGATGGGGGTGTCTCAATGAACACTACTCTCTGTGTTGTTGCAACTGATGCAATGCTATCAAAAGCACAAGCTCAACGGATTGCAATCATGACACAGGATGGTTTTGCCCGTGCCATTCGACCCGTACATACGCCTTTTGATGGAGACATAGTTTTTGTTTTATCAACAGGAGAAATCCCGCTTTCCAACTCAGTATCATACGAAATAGCACGTTTAGGCATGATGGCCGGAGATTGCGCTGCCAGAGCAATTGCACGAGGAGTATATTCTGCAAAATCATTGGGAAAATTGGCAGGTTATCAGGACACATTCAAACAATAGACATATCAGATTTTTCCAATTCATATTTTTCGAATAAACTGGCTATTGGTGAGAATTGGTATTCAATATACATCAGTGATTTGCATGACCGACCATTGTTGAGTATCACCTGTAAAATGCTTAATCGTTCTCTGCATATTTTTCTTTTGAACTTGACTTAAAGATCATTTTCACGCATTATCCGCCTGATAAAATTCCGGGACAAAAAGGTTTATAATAATATCTTTTGAAACAAATACAGTAACAAAATAGTAAGAATATAAAATGAGTTTTCCTCGCCCGCGAAAACGTGGAGGCAGTCAGGC
>LUQO01000022.1 GCA_001627865.1 SAR324 cluster bacterium REDSEA-S27_B3 | reverse complement strand
GAGCAAAATAGTAGGTCGGCCCGATTTCCTTCAAATCTGTGTTAACAGTCTCCCTGTTCTCAGGGCAGTTTACGCAGAATCCCGCAACATAAGCCTGTCCAAAAGAAAAAATATTGTCTCCAACCCAGGCCATCGGTAAATATGCCAGCACTTCTTCCTCACATGTTAGACTGTCAAATTCGATCCCGTTGCGCGATGAAATTATAAGATTATCAAAAGTCAGCACAACGCCTTTGGGGTTGCCTGTAGTCCCGGAAGTATAAAGAAAAATAGCAATATCACTGCCCTGGCTTTTTTCAATTTCATTATGGAAAAAATCAGGATTTTCATTGTGAAAGACCTGACCATTTTTCTGAATGTCTTTGTAGTAGTGGAGGGAATCCTGTGAGTAGCTGTGCATACCGCGAGGTTCCTCATAGCAAATATGCTCAAGATGTGGAAGGCGGTCCTTTATTTCCAGAAGTTTATCTGTCTGTTCCTGGTTCTGAACAATGGCAAACTTAACATCCGCATTTTCAAGTACATATAACATTTCTTCCGCAACAGAGTCCTGGTAAAGCGGAACAGGAATACCGCCTAACGCTTGCGTGGCAACCATTGACCAATAAAGCCGGGGACGATTGTTGCCGATAACAGCAATTTTATCACCTCTTACAACGCCTAATTCTGCAAGTCCGCAAGCTAAGTTCCTGACTTCATCACTAACTTCACCCCATGTCCATGATTGCCAGATGCCATATTCTTCCATCCCAGTATAGTCGAATTTGAGACATGCTGAATAATTAATAACTCTAAAACAGGAGATGAAGCAATGAAAATACTACATAAAATAATAATACTGTGTTCAGCCATATTATGGTCGGCCACCTTATCATTTGTAGCTGTTGCAGAAGAATGTCCCAGAGGGACCTTGGATAAAAGGTACTGTGATCGCGATAATGATTTGGTTGCTGATCTGCCGATGGATCCAGGACAATGGCAGAATCCCAGTACAATTATATTTTCCTACACTCCGGTAGAAGACCCAGCGGTTTATGCTAAAGTCTGGGACGGGTTCACAAATCACATGAGCAAAGTAACAGGTAAAAAAGTGATGTTTTTTCCGGTACAGTCTTATGCTGCTCAATACGAAGCAATGCGATCCGGAAGATTACATGTGGCAGGAGTAAATACCGGAGGTAATCCGGTAGCAGTCAGTTGCGCAGGTTTTGTTCCTTTTGCGATGATGGCCTCTGCTGACGGATCATTCGGATATGAAATGGAAATCATTGTCCCGGCTGACAGTGACATCAAATCTGTTGCTGACATTAAAGGAAAAAGTATGGCTTTTACCTCTCCCACTTCCAACTCCGGATTCAAGGCGCCTTCCGCCATTTTGAAATCTGAGTTTGGCATGCTCCCGGACAGGGATTTCAAGGCCGCTTTTTCTGGTAAACATGACAACTCCATCATGGGTGTGGCAAACAAGGATTATGAAGCAGCGTCTATCGCGAACTCTATTCTCACCCGCATGATCGACCGAGGCGTAGTGGAAAAATCAAAAATCCGCACCATCTACCGGTCACAGACATTTCCAACAACCGGTTATGGACATGCACACAACTTGGACCCGACGCTGGTCGCAAAAATCAAACAGGCTTTCTTCACTTTCCAGTGGGAAGGTTCGGATCTGAAAAAGGAGTTCAAGAAAGAAGACCGGTTTATATCCATCCATCACAAATCAGATTGGGATATTATCCGCAAAATCGACAAAGCAAATGGAGTCAGCTACAGCTGCCGATAGTTGAGAATTTGTTTGTGAGAAGAAAATATGCTGCGTCTTGAAGCCCTGCATAAGCGCTATGCCACAGGTGAAGTAGCCCTGACTAGCGTGGACCTGGAAGTGCCTAAAGGCCAGGTGATGGCCCTCATTGGTCCTTCAGGTGCAGGAAAAAGCACTCTGATTAGGTGTGTCAATCGGCTGGTTCCTCCCAGCGGAGGACGAATATTTTTTGACAGCCAGGATGTTACCCGTTTGGGCAGTCGCAAACTGTTAAAAATGCGCAGAAAAATGGGTATGATTTTTCAGGAATTCGCATTGGTGGAACGCTTAAGCGTCATGGAAAACGTTCTTTCCGGACGATTAGGCTATGTTGGTTTCTGGCGCAGTTTTCTTCGGAAATATCCTCAATCAGACATTGATGATGCTTTCCGGCTGCTTAAACGCATTGGCCTGGATCACATGGTGGACAAACGTGCGGATGAGTTGTCAGGAGGTCAAAGACAGAGGGTTGGTATAGCGCGTGCGTTAATTCAAGACCCTCAGTTACTGCTGGTTGATGAACCAACTGCCAGCCTTGATCCCAAAACATCGCGACAGATCATGCGCCTGATTTGTGAGCTTGCTCATGAGAGAAACCTGGCTTGTGTGATCAATATTCATGATGTACCTCTGGCAAGGATGTTTGCCCAAAGAGTGGTTGGACTAAGATTGGGAGAGATCGTGTATGACGGTACTCCCGAAGGTCTGAATGATGATGTACTTACGGAGATTTATGGCGAGGAAGACTGGCATATAAACAAATACGCTCGAAAAGCAGCCCGGCAGGAATCATCATGTGAAAAAGAAGAGACGGCAAAGCCCGCTGCAATGTCGGTATGACTAAATATGAATTCCATCATCCACCCTCCACAAACATGGGTACGTCAACCCTTCATTAAAAGTAAAACTGTACGCTACTGCATTTATGCTGGAGTGGTACTCTATATCATTTTGGCTTTTAATACATTGGAAGTTAACTGGGTCCGGGTTTGGGAAGGTTTGCCGCGCGGGCAGAAGTTTTTGGCAGGATTTACCCCTCCTGACTTTATTTCACGCTGGGAGGAAATTGTTGACGGAGTGCTTGAAAGTCTCTGGATGACTGTAGTATCAACAGTTGTAGGCATTATGATTTCCATTCCTGTTGCTCTTGGCGCAGCAAGAAATATCGCTCATCCTTTGGTTTACTTTTTCTGCAGGGGAATTATCGCAGTTTCCCGGAGTTTTCACGAAATACTACTTGCAATCTTTTTCGTAAAATTTTTTGGTTTTGGACCATTTGCAGGGTTTGTGACACTTAGTTTTGCAACAATAGGGTTCTACGCTAAGCTGCTTACCGAAGACATTGAGGACACCAGTGCCAGCCAATCTGAGGCTATCCAGGCTACCGGTGCGAGTTGGTGGCAATGGATCAATTATGGCATTCAGCCACAAGTCATGCCGCGAATGATAGGGTTGGGGCTTTACCGCTTTGATATCAATTTCCGTGAATCTGCAATTGTAGGAGTGGTCGGGGGGGGAGGAATAGGTGCAACCTTAAATACTGCGTTTGACCGTTATGAGTTTGATTCAGCAGCCGCTATCCTAATTGTAATAATCGCCATAGTTTTTTTAGTTGAATATACTTCCGGAATGATAAGAAAACAGGTGCAGTAATGGCAGTAAGTCAGCAGGGAAATCTTAAAGTATGGCATCGTTTTGATCGAAAACAGCAATGGATAAGCTGGGCAGGATGGTTAACTGGAACAATTATTTTTGTTTATTGTTTTCAGTTGATTTCAGAAAAAACTTTCTGGATGTTCGTCTGGGATGCCCCTACTCAAGTTGGAGATTTAGCGTACCGCATGATTCCTCCCACATGGGGATATTTCGACAAAATATGGAAGCCCTTGTGGGATACTATTAATATTGCCACTCTTGGCACATTACTCGCGATTATCATTGCTGTTCCCATAGCTTTTATTGCGGCAGCTAATACTACCCCAAGCACAAAATTTGTTCGCCCCTTTGCCTTACTGGCCATTGTTTCATCCCGTTCAATAAACTCAATTATCTGGGCCTTGTTGCTGGTGGCAATAGTGGGACCGGGATTGTTCGCGGGAATTATCGCAATAGGACTGCGCTCTGTGGGTTTTATTGCAAAACTTCTTTATGAGGCAATTGAGGAAATTGATCCTAAGCAAGTAGAAGCAATCCAGGCAACAGGTGCAGGGAGGCTTCAGGTTTTAACTTACGGAATTGTACCCCAAATCTTACCGGCTTTTGCAGGTATTTCTGTTTACCGTTGGGACATCAATATTCGGGAATCCACTGTATTAGGCCTGGTAGGTGCCGGTGGGATTGGCTTGCAGCTCAATGCTTCAATTATGGAACTTGCTTGGAGCAAAGTTTCACTCATTCTGATTGCCATAATCATTACAGTGATTTTCAGCGAATGGATTTCTGCTAAAGTGCGTCACGCAATAATCTGAGCAACATGCAGACATGCGTCCTCTCTTTGAAATTCCCCAGGAAGACCTCCGTAAAATAAAATTTGTCCTGACGGATATTGACGACACGCTAACCACTAATGGTCGGCTTCCCGCCAAAAGTTATCAAGCATTGGAACAACTTCAGTTAGCAGGTTTTAAAGTTATACCCATTACCGGGCGTCCAGCAGGATGGTGTGACCACATTGCCCGAATGTGGCCTGTGGACGCTGTTGTTGGTGAAAATGGAGCATTTTATTTCGTTTATGTGCAGTCCAGACGCAAACTAGTCACGCGTTACTGGAAATCAGAAAGAGAAAGAACTGAAGACAGGAAACTACTTGAAAAGATTCAGAATCAAATTATAACTACTGTTAAAGGCAGTGCGGTCGCATCCGATCAGGCATACCGTGAGGCAGATCTGGCAATTGATTACTGTGAGGATGTAGAGCCTTTGCCTGAATCATCTGTAAATAAAATTGTGGATATTTTCCATCAGTCAGGAGCAGAAGCAAAGATAAGTTCTATTCATGTTAATGGCTGGTTTGGGGATTATGATAAGCTTAAAATGACGCGTATTTTGCTGGAGGAACATTTTCTGCTGAATAATGCTTATTTTATGGAAAAGATTGTGTTTGCAGGGGATTCACCAAATGATGAGCCTATGTTTGGCTATTTTAAAAATTCGGTTGGTGTTGGAAACATGACTAACTTTGCTGATCAAATAAAACAGTTTCCTGCATGGGTTACTTCTAAATATGCTGCTGAAGGCTTTGTAGAACTTGCTGATGCGTTGCTGTCAGCACAAGCAGACAGCTAACCTTGGAATTTGTAAGCCTGGAAAGTAGCTCCTTAAATTATCATTTCTTTAAATTTACAATGTATAATTCCCTATTGCTGTTTAGAGGCGGTAATCATCGAAGCATTCTGATTCATGAATTTTAAAGCACTGATCCCCATGCTTCGTACATGGGACATTCAGGAATCGATCTCTTTCTATACAGATGTGTTGGGGTTTGATTGTGCTTCTTACAGTGAGGAATGGGGTTGGGCTTCACTTAAGCGGGAAGAAGTGGAAATTATGCTTGCTGTTCCTAATCAACATGAGGAATCAACATCAGCTGTATTTTCCGGTTCTCTTTATATCAAGACAAATGACGTTGACGGCTTGTGGAAACAGCTGAAGGAAAAAGTACAGGTTTGCTATGCGCTTGAATCCTTTGAATATGGGATGCGGGAATTTGCGATCTATGACAACAATGGATATATGCTTCAGTTCGGACAGGAAATTCCTGATTAGAATGATCTTTGAAAGATTATGCCAGATGGATGTTTATATCAAAACATTCATTTCCATTTTTTCCATTTTTTCCATTTAATGATCAATCAAAAGAACCAAAAACCTGAACTTTCTGAAGGAGAAAGCAACTCTTCTAAAAGACGTGCGGAGTGGGAAACAAACGCCCATAACACAGTAACTCGCACAATTCTTGAGGAAGATGCTCAATACTTCATTAACCAAGCAGTGTCCAGTCCCTGCCTTTCTGTTGTGAAAAATGCTGATGGAGCATGGCTTGAAGACACAAATGGGAATCGTTATCTGGATTTTCATGGCAACAATGTGCATCACATAGGCTATGGCCATCCTGAATTAAAACAGGCGATTGCATCTCAAATGGATGCATTGCCATTTGCTCCCAGACGATTTGCCTGTGAATCTGCGCTTGAACTGGCAAAGAAGCTGGTCGAGATTGCTCCGGGAGATCTTTCAAAAGTCCTGTTCACTACCGGAGGTTCGGACGCAATTGAAGTTGCCCTGAAAATCGCACGAGTCGCAACAGGACGTCACAAGACAATTTCATTCTGGGATTCATTTCATGGAGCTGGATTTGGCGCAGCATCAGTTGGCGGGGAACAGCTCTTCCGTTCACATGTTGCCGGCCCGCTACTTTCCGGTACTGAACATGTAGCCCCTTTTGCCTGTTACCGTTGTCCTTACGGTTATCCTGATCTTAATGGAAAAGCTCAAATCGAAATCTGCAAAACAACCTGTGCCGATTTCGTGCGTTATGTTCTGGAAAAGGAAGGAGATGTTGCAGCAGTAATTGCTGAGCCGGTGCGAGCTGTGCCGTACTTACCCCCGCCAGGTTACTGGAAAATGATGCGTCAGGCATGCAATGATCACGGAGCATTACTGATCTTTGATGAGATACCAACAGGTCTTGGCAAGACAGGAAAATTGTTTGCCTGTGAGCATGATGAAACTGTACCGGATCTGCTGGTTTTGGGTAAAGCGCTGGGAGGTGGCATTCTGCCAATTGCGGCAGTTCTTGCCAGAGCAGAACTTGATGTGGCCGGCAACTTTGCTCTTGGTCATTACACTCATGAGAAAAATCCCGTAACAGCCAAAGCCGCCCTGACTACCATTGAAATTATTGAACAGCTTGGTTTAGTTGAAAATGCAGCAGTTCTTGGAAATTACATGCTGGAGCAGCTCAACTTGCTGAAGGAAAAACACTCCACAATAGGCGATGTGCGTGGTCTGGGATTGCTGCTTGGTGTGGAACTTGTGCTCAATAGAGAACAAAAAACTCCGGCAAATGATTTAGCAGAAGATGTGCTTTACCGCTGTCTTTGCAAGGGTCTGTCGTTCAAAATTACAATGGGAAATATTTTGACTCTTACACCACCCTTGATCATTACCAGAGAACAGATCGATCTCTCATTGAAAATAATTGATGAAAGTCTTGCTGAGGCTGAAAAGGCTTTGGGTTTGTGAAAAGTGTTGACAGATGGGTAATTTTTCATCTCATTACCAGCATCAGAACATGGTTATGCAAAAAAGCTTACCAAAGTAAATTAATATTATATTTTCAGTACGTTCATGATATTGCTACAATTTATTGAAAAAGTAATTAACAAATAATAAAAGATTGTTATAGCTTAGATTTGAATGAAACAGCAGCAGTTCCTTAATTTATCCACAGCAGAAGAGGCAGAAGAGCGTTTCTGGAGGGCTGTCATGCCCGAGCCATGTGGTGAAGAACAGGTCCCTCTGGAAGAAGCGCGTGAGAGAGTATTGTCAAGGGATGTGGTTGCACGCCATAACGTACCCTATTTTGACAGAAGTAACTTTGACGGTTACGCGGTTCGTGCAGAAGACACATTTGGTGCCCAGGAAACAGCTCCGATTTGTCTGAAATTAAATCCGGAAGTTCTGGCCTGTGGAGTTGAGCCTCAAAATTCTATTGATGCTGGAACTGCAACGACGATTTCCACTGGAGGCGTAATACCCCGCGGAGCTGATGCAGTGGTGATGATTGAAAATGCTCTGCCGCTTAATGAAAATGAATCCGGAGAAAAGGCCATAAGTGTACTGAAACCAGTTGTTCCTTCCGGTGGGGTTTCTTTAGCAGGTTCAGATATAGGTGCAGGTGAAGTCGTTCTGCGTGTTGGTGACCAGTTAGGGTATCGTGAAACTGGAACACTGGCCGCGCTAGGAGAAGATAATGTTTGGGTCTGGAGACGTCCAAAGGTTGGAATTATTTCCACTGGAGATGAACTGATTGCTCCGGGAGAAAAGATGCAGCTTGGCAAAGTTTATGATTCAAATACCATGGTAATAACTCACGCCGTTGCAGAACTTGGCTGTGACCCTCTGAGTTTTGGAATTGTTCCGGACGACGAAGAACAATTGGAGGAGGTTCTCCGTAAAGCGTTGGAAACTGATTTTGTGCTGATCTCCGGAGGAACATCAAAAGGAGAAGGTGACTTGAATTACCGTGTTTTTGAAAAATTCAGTAATCCGGGAATTCTGGTGCATGGTGTTTCATTAAAACCTGGGAAACCTCTTTGTCTGGCTGTACTTGAAGGAATACCTGCGGCAATATTGCCCGGATTCCCGACTTCTGCCACATTCACTTTCAGCAAATTCATTGCACCTATTTTGCGCGTCATGTCCGGGCTGCCTCCGGAACATAAATCACACGTAAAAGCAATTCTTCCGGCACGTTTGAATTCTGATAAAGGTCGCACCGAATTTCATATGGTTCACCTTGTAAGGACAGACGAAGGCTTCAGTGCGTATTCCACAGGAAAAGGCTCCGGTTCAATTACAGGATTTGCCCGTGCGGATGGATTTATGGAAATTCCAAGAAACACTGAAATGATCGAAGCCGGTGAAGAAACCACAATTCAGCTGCTTGGAGAGACAGCGCGCCCTCCGGATTTAATGTTCATCGGCAGTCATTGTGTCGGACTCGATTACTTAATGGGAGAAATGCAAAAACGCGGAGCTACCTGCAAATTTCTTACAGTAGGAAGCATGGGCGGAGTTATGGCAGCAAAGCGTGGTGAATGTGATCTGGCAGGTATCCATTTGCTGGATGAAGATTCGGGAAAGTACAATCAGCATTTGCTGACTCCGGAACTGCATCTGCATAAAGGATACAGGCGAAGCCAGGGGTTGCTGTTTCGCAAAGACGATAGGAATTTTGCCGGCTGTGAATCTGATGTTGAAAAAACAATTCGGCAAATTATTGAAAACCCTGAAATTCGCATGATTAATCGTAACCGTGGAAGCGGCACACGAATATTGCTTGATCGCTATTTAGCTGATCAGCGGCCGTCCGGATTTTTTCTGGAAGCAAAATCACATAACTCCGTGGCCGCCGCTGTTTCCCAAAAAAGGGCGGACTGGGGAATTGCCATTCGGTCCGTGGCAGAAGACCTCGGATTAGGTTTTGTTCCGATTCAGGATGAAGAATATGATTTCATTATTCCAAAAAACCGCCTTGAACGGCCTGAAATCTCTCGGTTTTTACGCTTGCTTGAAGAAAAGCAAATACGAAAGAATCTGGCAAAACTTGGCCTGATAATCTGAAAAAGGATTTTCTTGATTGAACTGCCTTAAATTCGCTTCAGTTTTTTCCCAATAAAATAAATTCTCTAACTCCATGTTTTATCTTTATCTGAAAGTGTTTCACATTATTGGCGTTATTGTCTGGTTTGCAGGACTGTTCTACCTGGGGCGTCTTTATGTTTATCATCGCGAAGCAGATGACAGGCCTGAACCTGAACGAACAACCATGAAAACGCAGTTTTCGTTGATGGAACGCCGCCTGTATTACGGTATTGCATGGCCCGGCCTGTGCATTTCAGTTGTCTTTGGAATTGCCTTAATTATTGAGTTAGGATTTCCAGGATGGCTTCATGCCAAACTGGCCTTTGCTGTTGTGCTGGTGGGCTATCATATTTGGTGTGGGCATTTGCGAAAAATGCTATTAAATGACCAATGTGGCTGGAGTGGAACAAAGTTTCGTCTGTTTAACGAGGTCCCAACTCTGCTGCTTTTCAGCATAGTTTTTATAGTGGTATTTAAGAGTGCAATTTCCTGGAATGTTTTTTTGCTTGTTTTAGCCGGATTAATTTTGGTGATCGTCGGAGCGATGCAGCTGCGGGCAAAACGAAGCAAAAAGTAATCAGATTGATAAGACTCTGGAGTGAATTGATAATGATCATAATCAGCAGCAGGAAAAAATATCTTTTCATAATTTCCCTTTGTATATTACTTGCCGGATGCAGTTGGTTCGGCGAATCAGCTGAACCTGAAAATGCGTCTTATGAAGCAGGAAAGAAAGCACTGAGTGAAGGAAGATTTGAAGAGGCAAAGTCCCACTTGCGTGATATTACACCTGATTCCCCTTTTTATCCTCAGGCAGTATGGATGATTCAGAAAGTCCCTTTCAAAAAAGGAGTCTCGGCTTATGAACAAAAACGGTTTGAGGTCGCATTTGTAGAATTCTCAAAAGTACCCCTCCACGCAGCGGATTATGCTGAGTCACAGCGCTATCTGAATCTGATAAATTACAAAAAGATCTACGATCAGTTGAAGGCGACCTCTAAAGCTGCTGCACAGCCAAATTCCAATTCAGATAAAGATGCAGAAGAATATATAAGCGAACTTTCAAAATGCTTGAATTTCCATGATTTAATTTTGAAAAAGTTTAAATCCTTGGAGAATCAATCTTCTTTAGTGAAAATTATTGGTACAACTAATAAAAACCCAATTGTTTTTTCAAATACAAGAAACTGCAATGAAGATTATGTTGATTATTATTTTGAAAAATTATCAGAAAAGGTGGGCCATCCAAAAAAAGATGTTGAAGAAATCGTTTTTAATTATGATATCGTGCTGATTACTAAGCTGGTTAATCTTGCAGAAAAATTAGCAGACTCTGAGAAAATTTCAGAAAGTTTTAATCTGGTTAAGTCAGGGATTAAACAGTCTTCAACAAATAGGGAAACAGAGGATTTTCTTATGCTGCTTGAAAAAATTGTTTCAAGAAATAAAAATCAGGAAATAAATGAAAACGCGCTGAATTTTTTACTTACCGATTTTGGGAAATTATACAAAAGGTCTGCAATTCGCCCCCAGGTTTTTCAAATTATTGGCACACTCAAAATGGAACTAATGTAACATTTACATCTCCTTCCTCTTACCCACCCTTTTTCCCCAAAAAAGTTTAATTTCTAGTCAACATTAAGCTGGTGCAAAAAAAGTTGCATTGATGTCTTTTTTTGTTAGAAAAATATAAAAAATAATTTTACAATCCAAACTCAATTCATTCTTGCGTAAATTCCCATCAGTTTGTTTCAGCCTGAAACATGAACGACGTGAGCAAAAGCATTCCCTCAATTGACATCTCCGGGCTGTATTCTCATAACAAGGATGCCAGACAAGCTGTTGCTGAATTGATAAGAACAGCTTGTGAGGAAATAGGGTTTTTTTCAATCATTGGTCATGGTGTTGACAGTGATCTGATCAGGGGAATGCAGTCGTCTGTTAAGTCGTTTTTCTCTCAGCCGGAAGAGCAAAAGAAAAAGAAGGTAGTGCGACCTGAAAACTACAGGGGTTATATCCCATTTGCGGCCTTCAGTCCCAATTCCGGAGAAGGCACAAAAGACCTTTATGAAGGATACAAGCTGCACTGGGAAACACCCTTGGATGATCGAATCCGCAAAGAATGTGGATGTCATGTGCGAAGCGTCCATGTCGATCAGGATGAATTTCATTCCCGCTTGCGAGTTTCATTACGTCGATCAAACAATCCTGATGAATGGATGCGTCTTGGTCCAGGGGCAACAGCATAGCAAAATGAAATCTACATGAATAAAACAGAAAATATTCCGCTATCTGCATATACCAACAAAGTATCTGAAGGTACCATAACATGTGGTGAAGCCACCATGCGTCTATTGGCGAAGTACGGTGTTGACATGGTGTTTGGCATTCCAGGAGTACATACGCTGGATTTTTGTCGGGAGCTGCGTGAAAGTCCAATACGACATATTCAGGTACGAAACGAGCAGGGAGCGGGATTCATGGCAGACGGTTATGCCCGGGTAGGAGGACGTCCTGGTGTGGCGCTGGTAATTTCCGGTCCGGGAGTAACTAACGCTTTAACAGCGATAGGTCAATCATGGGCGGATTCAATTCCGGTTTTATTGCTGTCTTCAGAAACGGATTCACGTAAACATGGAAAAGGCTGGGGAGCACTTCATGAAATTCCGGATCAACGAGCCGTGACTGCTCCTCTGACAGCTTTGTCAGCAAGAGCAAACACAGCAGAAGACGTTCCGGAATTGCTTGCACAGGCATTCGGAATATTCGGCAGCCAGCGTCCCCGGCCTGTGCATATCTCCATACCAATTGATATTTTAGCTCAGCCTGTGTCCGGAGAGTGGGAAACCAGAACATTGCCTCAACGGGCCCAGCCGTCTGCTGATGATATAAAAGCAGCAGCCACTTTGCTGCGGACAGCAAAACGTCCTTTGATGATGGTTGGAGGCGGCGCGGTAGATGCTTCAGCACCAATTCGGGAATTGGCTGAACTGCTGCAGGCTCCGGTAGTTTGCAGCACCGCGGGAAAGGGAATTGTCCCGGATGATCACCCACTGTGTTTAAACGCATCTACTGTAAGACCGGAAGTGCAGTCGTTTCTCTCAACAACGGATGTGATTCTTGCAGTCGGCACGGAACTGGCTGAGACAGACAGCTTTGTAGAAAATTTAGATTTGCCTGGAGATATTATCCGCATTGATCTGGACTCACGAAAGCTTAACGACCAGTATCCTTGCACTATCGGAGTTGCAGCAGATTCCGCCGCTGCAATGAATGCTTTGCTGGCAGAAGGAGGTTACTCACCAAAAAGAAACGAAAAGGAAATATATTTGGAACTGGGGGAGGTTAGACAAAACATCATTGATAATCTGACAGTTTCTGAAAAACAGCACATGAAGCTCCTCAATGCGTTAGCCGGTGAAATGCCCGAAGAAACATTTTATTGCGGAGATATCTGCCAGCTTGTTTACACAGGGGCGTTCGGCATGGTTGTCCGTAATCCCCGCAGCTGGAGCTACCCCGCCGGATATTGTGCTTTGGGATGCGGGCTTCCGAATGCAATCGGAGCAAAATTTGCGGAACCTGCTCGCCCTGTGGTTTGTCTTTCAGGCGATGGGGGTTTCATGTTCACAGTGCAGGAACTGATTGTTGCCTCTGAAGAAAAACTCGGTATTCCCATAATTATCTGGGAAAACGGTGGTTTAAAACAGATTCAGGATAATATGAATTCCGTTTCAATTCCGTTTGTAGGAGTGGAAGGGTGTAATCCTGATTTTGTCCGCCTTGCCGAAGCAATGCATTGTGATGGTGTAATTGCTGACAGTTTAGAGCACGTAACGGAGACTGTGCTTTCCGGTTTCAGCAAGGATCAGCCTACACTGATTATCGTACGGGAAGGAGAAAAGTGGCTGACATAACTACAAATTAATTATTATTCGATAGTTCTTTCTGAGAAAATAACATGTCTTTATCTGTTTCTGATAGTCATGGCGGCTACCAGCCTGATAATCCGATTACAATTCCTCCACTATACTTCTGGCCTCCAAAGCCACTGAAAACTTTGCATTGGCTGCTAACTGGATTGCTGTTTCCCTGGGGTTTTCTTTTTATCCTGATTTCTGTATTGTCATGGAACTACCTGACTCCAGGCACGGAAAAAATGGCCTCATTTGAATTCAGCTGGATTGCTCAGATCTGGCTGCGTAATGCCGCATTGTTGATGCTGGTTGCAGGAGGACTGCACTGGTGGCTGTATATCCGTCGTACTCAGGAAAGATCCTATAAATATAACTCTAACTGGCTGGCAACCGGCAGGAAGAAGTTTTTATGGAGCAACCAGGTAAAAGACAACATGTTCTGGAGTATAGCCAGCGGCTGCACAGTCTGGACGCTTTATGAAGCATTCACACACTGGTTATATGCTTCAGGCTATGTTCAGCAAGTTGAATGGAGCGAATCTCCAGTGTATCTGGTATTAATGATAATCGGTGTATTTTTCTGGTCAACCTTTCATTTTTATCTGAATCACCGTTTACTGCATTGGAAACCGTTGTATGAGCTTGCACATGAATTACATCACCGCAATGTCAACACCGGGCCATGGACAGGCATATCCATGCATCCATTGGAGCATATAATATATTTCAGCTTGTTTGCGCTTTGGTGGATTGTACCTGTGCATCCGGTAATTGTTTTGCTTACAGGAATATATCAGGGGATTAGTCCATCAGTATCCCATTCAGGTTTTGATCAAATTGAATTAGGCAAAAATAAAAGGGTGACTGCAGGAGATCAGTTTCATAATTTGCATCATAAATATTTTGAAGTTAACTACGGCAACACTCCTACTCCAATGGATAGGCTTTTTGGAAGCTGGCACGATGGAACCCCGGAAGCTCATAAAGTCATGAAAGACCGTCGCAGGCTTGATCAATATTAAAAACTACATGAACATCGCTACGGATTACTCCCAGCCGCTTGCAGCCAAGCCCCAGCCTCTAACGCTGGAGCAGGCGGCAGAGATCACTCCGCCCAAACAACTGGTGGATACCGAGGGGATGATTGACGTACCTCGACTGCGCCGCTACCGCATGGAGCGCGTCCGGGAGCAAATAGCCGCCCACGAACTTGGAGCCGTGGTGCTGTCCGACCCGCTCTCGATCCGCTACACCACCGGAGTTCGCAACTGCGCGTTGTTCCAGACGCACATTCAGGCGGGCTACCTGTTTGTTCCCGCAGCAGGTCCGGTGGTCTATTTCGACTC
>LUQO01000021.1 GCA_001627865.1 SAR324 cluster bacterium REDSEA-S27_B3 | reverse complement strand
GGTGAGCGTCGGAGTGCCGCTTGCAACGATGACCGACTCAGTGAAGGTGACTGTCACTGATACCACGTCTCCAGCATTCAGAAAACTATTCTGTATACCCGTTGCACTACTGATCACTATGCTGCTCACCGAAGGCACCAGGGTCTCAATCGCATAGTTCGAAGTTGTCGCCGCAGGGCCATTATTACCGGCGGGGTCGGTGTAACTAGTGGCCAGCGAAAGCGTGTTGCTCGCAACTTCCATATCGGCGGTCGGCGTGAATGTTCCAGTCCAGGTGATGTTGTTGCTGCTGCTCATTGTCGAAAGC
Source organism: SAR324 cluster bacterium REDSEA-S27_B3 (assembly GCA_001627865.1). Classification (GTDB taxonomy): domain Bacteria; phylum SAR324; class SAR324; order SAR324; family NAC60-12; genus Arctic96AD-7. The sequence continues at coordinate 48,604 of LUQO01000021.1, read as the reverse complement.
AACCCCGTGGCATTGTCAAGATTGATGTCGGCAGCACTGGAGAAGTAGGCAACCGCCTCTGAGAAAACCAGCTCTACCGTCATGGTTTCACCGGCCTTGAGTGCTGTGTCAGAGATAGTGAAGGAGTTCACCGTCGGTGCCGTGGTATCCACCTTGTAGCTAGTATTGGCCGACACCGCGCTGTGTGTGTGTGTGGCAATGTGACCGACCGCATCCCTGATCGTGGCATTATTCAAGGCAAGGGCATTTGCCCCGATACTGATGCCATCGTCGTCAGTCTCTCCCGCCTGGATCGTGTATTGGAACACCAGCGCACCACCGGTGCCTGAGGTATATGTCGCCGTCCGGTTCGTGCTGCCCACAACCAGGGTGAGCGTCGGAGTGCCGCTTGCAACGATGACCGACTCAGTGAAGGTGACTGTCACTGATACCACGTCTCCAGCATTCAGAAAACTATTCTGTATACCCCTTGTAGGTACCGTCCACAATTCCAGCGACCGACAGGCTGGTGTTGGTAGAGGCCGAGCTGATGGCAACACTGTTCCACTGGTAAACCGCAGCCCCTGTGATACTGGCAAGATTACTGACCGTGACAGTGGTGTTGACCAGGTAGACTGTGCCAGTCTCTGTGCTCTGTACCACGGCATTGCCGGAAGTTATAGTGGCACTGGTGTTGACCAGGATGACTGTGCCAGTCTCTGTGCTCTGTACCACGGTATTGCCGGTAGTGGTTATAGTGGCAGTGGTGACACTGGCAGTCGGTGCCGTAGTGTCGCCGGTTACTGCGAAGTTGCTTGTAGCATCACTGGTGTTGCCGACAATGTCCGTTTCCCTGACGTTGAACTGATACGTGGTACCGTTGGCCACCGTGGCACTGTAGCTCCAGCTGGTCCCAGATACTGTGGCTTCTCCAAGTTCAGTGCTTCCGTTGTAGACCTTAACTCCTGATCCGGATTCGTTGGTCCCGGTAAGAACAAGATCCGTGTCATCCGTAGTGTTGCCGCTTGTCAGCGGTCCCGTTACCGTACCCACATTGTCGGTTGCTGCAGTGAAGTTCGCCGTCGGTGCAGTGGTGTCTATCGCCACGCTGTTAGTGGAGGCGCTTGAGAGGTTGAATGCGGTGTCCACTGCATAAACTTTGTAGGTACCGTCCGCAAGTCCTGTGGCCTCCAGGCTGGTGTTGGTAGAGGCCGAGCTGATGAAAACACTGTTCCACTTGTTGTCCGCAGCCCCTCTGATACTGGCAAGATTACTGACCGTGACAGTGGTGTTGACCAGGTAGGCTGTGCCTTTCTCTGTGCTCTGTACCAAGACAGAGCCAGTATTTTTTATAATGGCAGTGGTGACACTGGCAGTCGGTGCTGTCCTGTCAATTGAAAGATCACTCGAAAATTCCTCTCTATTGGTTTCATAACTATCCTCTTCACACCCTAATGCAAGGAATAAAAAGATAATGATGAAGCCTGTTAATTTATTTTTATTTGTTTCCATTAAAAAGTTAAACCTAAACCAACCATGGATTGACTGCCAGTCACCTTATAAGTATCTTCAAGGTCAGAGGCAGAACTTGATTCAAATTCTTCATATTCTACGCTACTTACTCTATACCCGGCAAGTAATTCAAAGATCCATAACTCAATTCCTAAAACAGCAAAATAACCAACACCAGATACAGTAGAAGACCTATATACAGTATTTGTGCTTGTAGTGACTTTCATTTCACCACTTGGTATTCCTGCCCCAAGAGTCAGGGTCATAGAATCACCTGTTGTTTCAGAGAGATTAAAAGTGTAGGAGATTTCTATATATTGGTTTTTCATTTCAACTGATGAATTGTCAGTATATGTTTCTAGGGTATTTTCATTAGTCTGCCCTAATCCCCAATTATTCAAAATAAGTGCAATTGATTTATTTTCAGCCGAGGCTGTCTCAAATGAATTTGAACCATTCAGTTGCCTAAGTCTGAATGAGTGAGAATGACGTTCATACCAATGATCACCAATCCACTTTCCCATCATTGGTGCATTCCTACTCTCCCGTTCCATTTTATCTTTGGCCGACAAACAGGCCACACCACACCTTGACTGAGTATCACGTTTTTTATATTTCTTTATTTTTTTACCTTTGACATTCAAACAGCGGAAATGGATGTTTGACCAAAAAGCACCCGCACCACACCTATTACTCAGAACTTTTCCCGGATTTTCTGCTGTAGTACATCCAAGAAGAAACAGGCCAATTAATGTTATCAGGATCACTTTAATTTTTGACATCACTTAAAGCCTGTCTATAAGTTCCCATTTGATTAGAAATAGTCTGGTCTGAGAGTGCATAAAAGTCTATCTATGCTAGTGAGAGTTTCTGTTCCCTAACTTGGTGGGGTTTAAAGCACACCAAACGAAAAACTCTGTGCATTCATTGTTCCAAATTTTTTCTATACGCAGGTTTGCTTAGACCTAAGATTACAAAGGACTTGAGGGGGATTTTACAAGAATTGGGGATTTTACTTGGAAGGTGTCTGACTTTGAAGAATTAGTGGGCTACTGTGCACTTTGTGGAGTTCACGTGCACTACAACGCACGCACGCACGAGGGGAAATATTAGGTGTCCATAATAGGTGTCTATTAATTGACTGTAATTCTACAATTAATAGCAATTCATATTACCCAATAAAATTCAATAATAATGTCCTAAAACGGACTGAAAATCCGTGTGTCAGTAGTTCAATTCCACCTCTGGCCACCACACTTTAGTTAATAATTACATTAAAGTACAGTTTCACCTTGAGGGCAGGCAAATTCGCAAAGTTATCGTTATCTCAGAACGTCTGGTGAATATTGTCTGCGGCTGAACACAAAGTTGGTTCTTGAAAAGACAGTTTTTTGAACTGCTTTTTACCCAAAGACTCATCAGCTTAGACAAGTCCAAAAAATAGTATTTTCACAATTATCAATTTCAAATATGATTCACTGCTTAACGTAAGGGTACCGTACCAGCAGAAGTAGGAAATGTTGATGAGGAATCATCTGCCAAATACAAGGTTGTACCAGACAGAGTCCACAAACCATATCTAAGTCCCGTCATTGAAAAATCTTTCTCTGTTCCCACTGTAAAGTCAATCGAATTAAGGGCTTCCAGAGTTGTTTCAGCAGCAGTCGAATGGGCTGTAAGTTTTTGTATTTTATTATTATAAGTCACAGGATAGTTAGATCCTGACGCGCTCCCAACCGTAACATTATTACTCACGGTCTTAGTAGTCACTGATGAGAGACTGCATGACGTATCTGTAAAGGCATGCAATTCAATGGAAATGTTGTCACTAGCGGTTACAACAAACACATGACCATAAGCATTTACTTCAGAAGGCCAATAACCTATGAGCTTATAATACGAAATAATCGAGGCAGAGGTTAAGCATTCACTTGCATAAACTCCTGACAATGTATCACTCCCCACTGTGATACTCCCGGAAGCTGTTGTAGTAGTGGTTACGTATTTGTTTGTAGTTGCATTGACCTCACTGGAAAGCAAACCCGTGCCGGCAGAATTAACGGCAGCAACCTTGTAATAGTAAGTCGTGCCAATGTCCAGACCGCTATGAGTGTAGTAATTTGTGCTGATGCTGGTTATGGCGGTACTTGAAGAACTCACTCCTGTAGCGTTGTCCCAATACACCGTGTAGCTGCTTGCCCTGATGGCGGCAGTCCAGTTAAGCGTGACCTGGATAGCTCCGCCAGTTGCTGTCAAACCGGACGGAGCCGAGGGGGTGCTGGAATATTCTTCTTTTTCTGCACAGGAGATGATGGTGAGACTAAAACATGAAACTAGAATAATGTATAAAAACTTTTTCATATTTTCCTCCATATGAAATTATAATTTATATAGTCATTTATTCATATAAATAGTTAAATATATTGTTGAATCCGTAAAAAGTCTGAAATCCAACATTTGTCATTTCGACCATAGGGAGAAATCTTAATGATATTAGTGTGATCACTGATACAAGATTTCTCGCTTTGCTCGAAATGACACGGTTTTAGAACTTTTTACGGAACCATGAAATATATTAAGTTATTTATTATATAGCGGATTTGGTTGGATTCACATGGAAGTATGTGTGGCGGAGAGGGAGGGATTCGAACCCCCGGTACGCGTGAACGCACAATAGATTTCGAGTCTACCGCCTTCGACCACTCGGCCACCTCTCCAAAGTAGATTAGGAAATGCTTCAGGTAAGTATGAAACAGACTTGAATAATAATCATCGCAAATACCGATTAATGCCGACCTGAACCGCCAGCCCCCGTGACAAGTGCGATTTTCTATTCCTGAATCCAAGCATGTTTTAACCATTTGTTATACTAACACCTGCAATAAACTGATTCAAGTTTTCAGCCCGCTGTTTAACCATGCGTAAAAAAATGCACAAGGGTCTTTTGAGTTTTTGAAAAATGCGTAAAATATGTTTTTGAAAAAAACAAATTTAAAAGGAAAACATGACCGTGAAAATAAAAAAACAATTCCCCAAAAAGGAGCTCAACGCATGGCTCAGACTAAATAAACAGTGGGATCATCATGACTGGCTGGATCTGCTCGATAATTTGACAAATCAGGGTTTCCATAACTGGAGTTTATCTGTGGCTGGACAAAAGGAAATCGGTTTTTATCTGGAAACCAGGCGACGCTGAAACAATGTCGGATCGATGTTAAATTATGAAGACGCCAGAACTTTGGTTTTCCAACATGTCAAGCCGCTGGAAAATTGCAGTCTTCCGCTGACTGAATCTCAGGGACTGGCACTTTCAGAAGACATTTCCGCATCCCAGGAAATGCCGTCATTCGACAACTCCGGAGTTGACGGTTATGCTGTACAGGCAGCAGATCTGGCAGAGGCTTCACCCGGAAATCCAGTGCGGCTGGAAAATCTGGGTTACATCTCCGCGGGAGAGTCCGGGAAGGAGAAAATGCGTTCCGGACTATGTATACAGATCGCCACTGGTGCTCCTCTTCCTGCTGGAGCAAATACTGTGGTGATGAAGGAGCATATCGAAGTTGAAGGATCTCATGTGCGCTTCTCTCAATCAATTCCCGAAAAAGAAAATGTTCGATTTAAGGGAGAGGACATTAAGGCAGGAAATACAATTATTCATGCCGGAACCGTAATCGGCCCGGCACAAATGGCGGTACTGGCGACTTTTGGCTACTCACAGGTTCCAGTACATCGTGTGCCCAAAGTCAGTATAGTGTCCACAGGCAGTGAGTTGGTTGATGTAGTAGGGCAGCCGAAAAAAGGGCAAATCAGGGAATCCAACCGATTTATGCTGGCAGGGATGGTAAAACAGGAATCCTGTGAAATGCTAACAATATCGATGGTTCCGGATCATCCGCAAGTCCTGAAAGAGGCATTTGAAGAAGCGCTGCAGGCAGATGTGGCTCTGATCTCCGGAGGCATGTCTGTCGGTGACAAGGATTTTGCCAAGCCGCTTTTGAGGGAGCTTGGTGTGGAGGAAATTTTCTGGAAAATCAAATTCAAACCCGGCAAGCCGCTGTTTTTTGGCCGCCGCGAAAAAACATGGATTTTTGGACTGCCGGGAAATCCGGCATCAAGTTACGTGCTTTTTGAAGAATTTGTGCGTCCCGCGCTGCGAAAAATGATGGGACGCAGAATCCTGGAGGAAAGCTTGATCAAAGCCGTACTTGACAAGCCGATCACTCAGACCTTCAATCGCCTGCACTTCATGCGCGGAATAATGCGTGAGGAGAATGGGGAATTCCGTGTGCGCCCTCTGAAATTTCAGGGTTCGCACAGCATCGGCTCGCTGGTGGGGTCAAACGCTTTGATCAGGGTGGAGGCAGACTCTCCCGATCTTCCAGCGGGAAGCAAAGTTTCCGTAAGACCACTGAAAAATGAAATTACTTGAGTTGTTATGTCAAAATCATCATATTCGCTGAAAGAACTTGCTGAAAAACTGGGACTGAAATTTTCCGGAAATGATGATCTGCAAATCACGCATGTCTGCGGACTTGATTCGCTGCAGACAGGAGGACTGGCTTATCTGACTAGTCCGGATGGTCTGGCAAGTGTTCCGGTTCCTGCCGGAATGTCCCGGCATGCGAGCACCACAGTGGATGAAATAAACTCAAGTCAGGTTGCACTGGTTGTCTCGCCTGATGTACAGCATCCGGAACACAATCTCATTTTTTCAGACGACCCTCTTTCCACGCATGTAGAGGCCTCAAAACTTCTTCATTCGATTTCACCAGGGATTCCGGGTTTAAGCGGCAAGTCCGGAGTTCATCCCAGCGCGGTTGTAAGCAAGGGGGTAAAACTGGGAAAGAACGTGAAAGTTGGTCCTAAGGCGGTGATTTACGAAGGAGTACAAATTGGAGATAACACAACCCTGCAAGCCGGAGTTGTGATCATGTCTGAAGCTGTAATCGGTACAGACTGCATACTATACCCGAACGTTGTGGTGCAGGACAAATGTCAGATCGGAAACCGTGTGATCATACAATCCGGCGCAGTGATCGGTTCAGACGGACACGGCTATTTTCAGCGTGAAGGAGTTAACCTCAAAATTCCGCAACTGGGAATTGTGCAAATTGAAGACGATGTTGAGGTCGGAGCCTGTACCACAATTGACAGAGCCCGTTTCCATACAACAGTGATAAAGCAGGGCAGCAAACTGGACAATCAGGTGCAAATTGCTCATAATGTCAGTGTCGGTGAACAGGCGCTGATTTCAGCCCAAACTGCTGTTGGAGGCAGCGTCAAGGCCGGACATCACTTGATTTTAGGAGGGCAGTCAGGAATCAGGGACAATGTTCAGGTCGGAAATAATGTGACTGCTGTAGCAAGAGCAGTAATTACCGCAAACACTCAGGACAACGAGGTGTTGGGTGGAATGCCGGGAAGGCCTGTAAATCAATGGAGACAGCTGCAATCTCTGATTAACCGACTGGGCGAGCTTTTTGATCGTGTCCGTAAACTGGAATCTCGTACGGATTCTTCGAAAGAAAATAATTAAGGCATTTATGCTAATCGCTTCCCGCTGCAAGATAAAGTCGAATGGTTTGTCCTCTGCTTGATAGGGGAAAAAGCTTTGCGGGAATGACTATTACGTGAAAAGCATGTTAAACATCTTCACTGCAAAACAAGGTTAATCACCATGTCCGGAACATTACTACAGGTGCTTGCGGCAATGTTACGGCTTTACAGTCTGATGCTGGTTGTGTATGCCCTGCTTTCCTGGGTCATGCATGAAGAGCATTATCCTCCCGCAGTGCGCTGGCTGCAAAGCATGGTGGAACCGGTACTGTCACAAATCAGGCGAGTCATCCCCCCTATTGCAGGTATTGATGTGTCGGTGATTGCAGCGCTGCTGTTAATTGAGATGATCCGCTCCTTTTTGCTTTACTGAGCAATCCTACCCAAATCCCGCTCAGCGTTTCGTGCCGCGGCAGAGCCCGGAAAACGCTTGATCACTTCCTCAAAATAATATGCCGCGCGTTGATGAAGATTTCTCTGTTCATTCAGTTTTCCCAACATGTAGATCGAGTCGGGGGTTTTGTAACCCTGTGAAGTTGGACGGTGCTCGTAATGGGTCAGAACTTTGCGAAATGCCTCTTCTGCTTTTTCCAGCTCATTCAGTTCAAAGTGAGAGCGCCCGATCCAGTAAAATGCGTTGTCGCTGTCAAGATCATTGGGGAACCTTTCCGTAAAATTTTCAAATACCAGAATTGCCTGATTGTGATCTTTTTTAATGACGGCGGTCATGCCTTGGTTATAGATTCTTTTAACTCCGGGATGACGGATTAAAATAAATGGATCATCAGGTGGATTGAGGTCAGGATCCGAAAATTTATTTTCAGGGCTTTCAGTTGTTGTGGCTATCTTAGGTGTAGTTTCCGAAGCAGATTCTGCAGCCGGAAGAGCACGTACCTCCGGATCAGGCAAATCTTCAGGGTCCTCCAGATCATCATGGTTAACTTCTTCAGTTTCAGCAAAACCCGGTTCTTCTTCAATTATTTCCTGCTTGCCTGAATCCAAATCGTTGATTTCAGCCATTTCCTGAGCAGAGGAAGTTCCTGTCTTTGTTTCAGTCGGCGTTTTTTGCAGCAATGAGTAATTTTCAAATGCAGGCAAAGAGCCCTGAGGAGTTATATCCATCGACCCCGCGGATTGGCTTACCAGCTGGTTATCAGTTTGCTGTGTATTGATTGAGTCAGGAGTTTCCGCGGTCATGTTCGAGTTCAATGATTGCTCAACTGAACTTTCCAGTAAACTAAAATTCGTTTCCCACTGCTGCTGAAGCAATTGGAAGTCATCACGCTGTTTATTTTGTTGATTCTGTAGTGTACTGATCTGCTGTTCCAGCTGCTCAATTTTCGCAAGCAACTGACGATTTTCTTCAGAGAGCTCTTCCTGTTTGGCCGCTACGCTGGCTGCACTGTGTTCGGCAGCCGGTGTTTCCTGATCATTTTGAGGTTTGAACTTTGGAAAAACGCCGTCCAGTTCTGCGCATCCGGAAAAAAGAAACATGCTCAGCATAAATAAAATCCTGTTTCTTTTTTTGGAGTTGCGGAAGAAAAGTGAAATCATTCTTCTTTAGAGCTATGCTGCGCCAGCAGATTTCTTTCTCGCAAAGAGTCCAGAACCTTTTGCATTTCATCAGCAAGTTCCGGTTGACGATTTAAGCGGTAGGCTTCAATAAGGCGTTCAGCAACATGAACAGTGCGGGGGAAACTAGGATAATTTTTCAGCAAATACAAATAGCGACCAATCGCAGAATGGTAGGCTTCTTTATCAAAATAATAATTTGCCACATTCAATTCGTGTTCAGCCAGATCAGACATTGCTCTGCCATGATATTCTTTAACGTCTGCCAGATATGGACTTTTTGGGTAAAGCAGATAGAAACGCTGGTACTCACGAATGAGCTTACGGTTCGGCTCCATGTTGCGGTCGTAGTCCCGTGACTTGAAAAATACACCGTAAAAGTTGAGCTCATAATTGAGTGCAATAAGTCGGTTGAGGGTGTAAGGTGTGAGGTGGCTGCGTGGATTTAACAGAAGAAACTGTCTGTAGCTGGTTTCAGCTTCTTCCCATTTATTCTGAATAAAATAAAGGTCGCCCATTTTCAAATGCGCGAGCGTAGCCAGGCGAGTTCCGGAATGTTCTTCTACAAGTATTTCAAAATTCTTCAGTGCTTCATTGTAATATTCATCTTCCATGGAAACCATGGCCTGGTGATACAATTCTGTGGATGGCAAACGTATCTGAGTGTCTGCTGTCTCCGTGCAGCTTTGCATCAATCCGGAAAACAAAAGAAGCAAACAAATTTGAAAATAATATTTAGTCCATTTGAAACAATTCCAGCCTTTCACTGTTTTACATAAAATTACAGAAAAGTTTCTCATGTTTTTCGTTTCCGGTAACGAACCATTGTAATTTCGTTTCCTCGATCATTCCAGAAAACTTCATCCATAAAATTCATAATCATCACCAGGCCTCTCCCTTTAATACGCGGAAGGTTCCCCGGATCCTCAGAATCAAACAATTTCGTGTGAGCAAATCCTCTTCCCTCATCACGTACTATATATTTCACGGAGTTGCGGTTGATATCATAATGAACAATTACTTTACGGTTTTTATACGGATCAATCTCCCGTTTTTTCCCGGCGGTTTCGTAAAACAGTTTAGGATTATTCAGGCGAGTATCTGAGTTCAATTCCAGGTTGCCATGAAAAATAGCATTTTCCAGCGCTTCCTTGAGCAGCATGTTGATGCAGAATAATTGTTCCTGTTCCAGAATTCCGTAACTTGGCAAATCTTGCGTCATGAAGGCAGCAATCCCGTTCACACCTTCAAAATCATTGTCAATTTCCAATGTCCTGGTTTCCTGCACAGAATGATCCATCTCTGAATCGCTGAAATGGAAGCCATCATGAAGGGAAACTACTCTGTCGAGTGTACGCTGTAATTGCGTAGTTTGGATCGATTTTATAAGAAAATCACAGGCCCCCAGCTGCAAGGCGTTAAGCGCGCCTTCTGTGTCATTCTGTGGGCAAAGCATCACAAACGGCCTGCGGCTGTTGGAGGACTTGACTTCCTTAAGCAATTCCAGCCCCCCCAGTTTCGGCAAAGTAAGCGCGCAGAAAACTCCTTCAATATGATCTTTGCGAAAAATTTGCAATGCTTCTTCACCATCGCCTGCACAATGCACGGTATGTCCCGAATTTTCAAAAAATTCTTTGAGGCTTTCTAAAACTTCAGGAGTATCATCTGCAATCAGCAAATTCATCTGTACTTTTTTGTCAGCCTGGTTTTCTTGTTTCTGTAAGAAAATCAACCACGGAAATTCCGCAGTCTCTCCAATCCATCCATTAGATCATCCTTCAAATCCTCAACATCCTCAAGTCCGATGTGTATGCGCAGCAACGGACCTTCAAAACGCCACGGCACAGCTGTGCGTAATTTCTTCACATTTTCAGGAATGAGCAGACTTTCATAACCACCCCAGGAATAGCCCATTCCAAACAGCCGCATTCCATCCAACATTGACGCCACAGCCTTTTCTGTGCATGACTCAAGTTCAAATGCGAACAAACCGCTTGCTCCAAGAAAATCACGTTTCCAGATTTCGTGTCCCGGAGCTCCCGGTAGAGCAGGATACAGTACCTGCCTAACTTCCGGACGTGTTTGGAGCCACTCCGCGATCAACAGCGCGCTGGCTTGGTGCTGCCGCAAACGTACAGACATTGTACGCAAACCGCGCTGAGCCAAATAGAGATCATCCGGACCGGCACATTGTCCCAGATGCCATGTACAGTGCCTCAACTCAGGCCAGGCTTCTTTCGTGGCAGTGACTGTACCGAGCATCACATCAGAATGACCGACAATGTATTTTGTTCCAGCCTGAATCGAGACATCCACACCATGCTCAAACGGTTTAAAAAACAACGGTGATGCCCAGGTGTTGTCCATCAGTACTTTTGACCCATGCCTACGGGCGATTTCTGCAATGGCTGGAATATCCTGTACTTCAAAGGTGTGTGAGCCTGGAGATTCAGTAAAGACAACGGTGGTGTTCGGACGCAGCATGGAACGAATATCTGCTCCAATCAAAGGATCATAATAAGTGGTTTCAACACCAAATCGTTTCAGTAAAGAATTGCAGAATCTGCGCGTAGGCGCATAAACACTGTCTGTCATCAGCAGGTGATCACCTGCTTTTAGAAATGCCAGCAGAGCACCGGTGATGGCTCCCAGTCCGGAGGAAAACGCAAGACTGCGGTGACCTCCTTCCAATTCCGCCACTGCGTTTTCCAAGGCCCAGGAAGTTGGTGTGCCCATGCGGCCATAAGTCATTTTCTGTGTTCCGGAATCTTCGATATTATCCGTGGAATTAAGTTGTTCAAACGTTTCCGAAAGTACAGTGGAAACATGGTACACCGGAGGATTGACCATGCCTCCGTATCGATGCGGGTCGCGTCCGGAAACGACAACTTTGCTGTCTTCCCTTAGGGTGGATGAATCAGTTTTTTTGTTCATTTGAATCAACGCTGCAAGTGGTGTCAATTCCGCCGCGGGTACTGTAGAGCGTTTTAATCAGCAGTTCCTCAGGTTCCAGCAGCGGATATAAATCATTGAATATCCTGGATGTTACGTCCTCCTGATAAATGCCTACATTGCGGAAAGAGATGAAATAATATTTGAGTGATTTCAACTCAACCAATTTCTTGTTTGGAATATAGTCAACCCAGACAATTCCTGTATCAGGCAGTCCTGAAAATGGACAAACTGCCGCAAACTCTTTCATTTGGTAACTAACCCTTTGGCGGGGACCGGAATAGTTTATTGTTTGCAAAAAGTCCGGACGGATGGAGCTTTCATCTTCAAATGTAAAAACGCGGCCTTCCGCGTAATCAATACTGGATGTGTTCATTAATTTTCTCAAAAAAGGGTTGCGTTATGCTGAAGAAAAAGGATAATGTGGATTTTTCAGGGAAAGCAGTACAGCGTTGGGTTGTCTGCTAATGTGTGTTGAAAAAGAAGTAGTTGTACATTAAAAACTTTTGATCAGGATTCTATGACTAAACTGGAACAAAAACAAGCTCTTGAAACCATTTTGTTTGTGGCAAACAAGACACTGTCGCCAAAACAGCTGACAGAAATGATTGGTGATTGTGATACAAAAGAGATTCGAGAATTGGTCGCGGAACTGAATTTGTCCTATGAAAAAACCGGCAGGGTATTCCGCATTGATTCAGTTGCTGATGGTTTGCAGATGCACACTCTTCCGGAACACAGAAAATGGGTAAAATCTCTTGAAACAGTTAAAACCATCAAACTCTCCCCCGCGGTGATGGAAACCTTGGCAATTGTCGCCTACAAACAGCCCCTCACCCGGGCAGGAATTGAATTTATACGGGGAGTTGATTCGTCACACACTATAAGACGCTTAATGCAACAAAAACTTGTTCGCATAGTGGGTCGTGAAATGCTTCCCGGGCGCCCCGGGCTTTATGGGACAACAAAACATTTCCTTGAAGTATTCGGGCTTACCAATCTCAAACATTTACCTGCATTAAGCGAACTCGACATGAACAAACCGGCGGAAGAAAATCAACTTGAACTGCCTTTGGAATCAGAAGCAGAATAGCTTTATGTAATCAACCTTGTTCCAAAAACATTCGGCATTGCTGCGAGTTAAGCAGCAATCGATTTTTTGGTCTTATGGTCAACTTTTAATTCGCACAGGAAAAATCAGAATAATTTCAGACTTTCCCATCAGGAAACCATTTTCTTGTTGTGTACCATAAAACAAAATAATAGAGTGCTAATACGGCTAGAAAGATATATTCAACCGCCGGCATGGGTATTGTTTGAAGTTGACGCTCAATTTTATTTTTATATTTATTGTACAATTCCGGATTAGAAATTCTTGACTCAACCTCGCTCATCAGTCTGAATTTAAAAAAGTACGGTTTGAGCCGCAATACATGCAGTGGTTCAATCACAGTGTCAGGGACTTTTGTACGTTTTAGCTGCCATAAACCCGGACCTGTAACCTGATAACTTTGCAGTGCAGGTCCCATGTATGTGCCCAGAAGAACAGTGGGAATAATCACCAGAACGATGGCTAATGTTCCACGTCTGATATCTCCCCATGTAATTATTTGCATATAATCTTTTTCATGAATTTTATAGAATCAAGCGTGCTGCTTAATTTAACAAGATTAAATAAATGATCAATCCAGATATTTGAAGAGCTAACATTTCAAGGGTAAATTAATGGGCAAACAAAGAAGACAAAAAGGTGAAACAAAAAAAGCACGTCGGCGACAAAATGCCCGGATGCTGGTATCAATTACAAGTATTCTGGTCTTAATACTGGCCAGCTGGATTTGGTACGACAGTACGCGGGAAGACACCGATCTGTCAGCAATTGGTCAGGGTGAAAATGTGGTCGTACAAGTGCATGACCCCGGTTGAGCTTCCTGCAGAGCCCTGAAGCGTGTGGTCAACTCGCTCAAACCTGAATATGAAGGAAAAATAAGATTTCTTATCGCAAGCCTGAATTCCAGTGAAGGTAAATGGTTTGCTGAATATCACAATGTCAGCAGGGTCACTCTGCTGTTTTTCAAACCGGATGGAACAAAAATAAGCACACTGACAGGCGAACAGGAACCTGATTTTTTACGACGTGTGTTTAACAGAGTCTTTGAGCTTAAATAAGTAAGGCAGAGGAATAAAGCGCCTTCATAGCTCCCATTCGTAGTCAATGATTAACGGGGAATGATCAGAAAAGCGCTGCTTTTTGAAAATTGATTCTTGAATTGCTTTTGCCGCAACAGCAGGTGTGGCAACCTGATAATCTATTCTCCATCCTACATTTTTGTCCCAGGATCTCCCGCGGTTTGACCACCAGGTGTATTGATCAGCATTTTGATTCAAGGTCCGGAATACATCCACATAACCAAGCCTTCCAAATATTTTTGTCATCCACGCGCGTTCCTCAGGCAAAAATCCGGAATTCTTCTGATTTGATTTCCAGTTTTTCAGGTCAATTTCCTTGTGCGCAATGTTCCAGTCCCCACAGATGATATAATGCCTGCCTGATTTCAAGGCCTTCCGCAGCCATTTTTCAAAATAGCCCATCACTTTATACTTGAAGTTTTGCCTTACTTCACTGCTGGTTCCGGAAGGGAGATAAAGCGACACAACACTTAATTCACCATAATCTGCCTGGATGAAACGCCCTTCGCTGTCCAGTTCCGGCCATCCGATTCCTTTTTGAATCCTGTCCGGAGTTTTCTGGAAATAGAGGCCTACTCCGGAATAGCCTCGTTTTTCCGCAAATTCAAAAGCACTGTTCAACCCATTGGGTTTGATCATGGTTTCGGTTAATTGATCCTGTTGGATTCTGATTTCCTGAAGGCAGATAATATCAGCCTGCTGAGTCTGCAGCCAATCGTAAAAACCCTTTGAACAGGCAGACCGCAATCCATTCAGATTGACAGTAATAATTCGCATGATTAATCAGTTTGTATCAGCATATTTTGCCGCGGAGGAAACTTTTATCGTAATCAAATATTTTTGATTTTGTGCTAACTTAGCATAGCCTTTCAGAACAATCAGGGACTTGTTGATTTTAACTCCGGAAATAGTGCTGGATAACGCACTCATTTCCTCTTTAATTTCACCGCCCTTAAAAATATGAAGTACGGAATCAGTTTTTCGTAATCTACTGGTCCAGCGTACAAATTCATTCAGCGGAGCAACTGCACGTGCTGTAATTACCGGAAATCTTTGATCCCATTCCGGATGACCTCCCAGTTCCTCACCCCTTCCGCAGACAGTCCTTGCATTGGTGAGCTTTAAACTCTCAATCATCTGTTGGACAGCAGCAATCTTTTTCCGGCGTGAATCCAGCAAAGTAAGGTTCAGGTCCGGACGAACAATGGCCAGGATGATCCCCGGCAATCCTCCTCCGGTACCAAAATCACAAACTTCCGCACCTTCCGGAATCTTGCGTAAAATCGGCAATGTGAGGCAGTGCAGGATTTGCTTCTCCCATAACAAATCAGTTTCTTTGCGGGAAATCAAATTGATTTGCTGATTGTGTTCAAGCAGCAGGTGCGCCCACTTTTCCAGCAGCTGCCATTGTGGTTCAATAATCTGGAAACCATTGTCCATACATATCTGACGGACTTCATGAGGTTTGAGGCTGCCTGGGTTTTCACTCATGCCTGAGAGTGTTTGGGAAGGAACTTGAGGTGTATGACTGTTCGGATTATCGGCTGATATTTAACTGCGACCGAAATTCTGAATTTATTCCCTCGCTGTTTGCTGCTCTTCAGCAGGCTGTTCTGAGGACTCTTCAGAATCACTGTTCTTCAGTTTATCACCAAACAGCAAATGTCTGGTAGAGTATTTTCCGTCCGGAATTATAAATTGCAGGCCAAGGCGAGTTTCAAAATTGAAAACCAGAGGTCCCTGTAAATTAATTGTGACATCTTTCATTTCCTTGGCCATGGTAACCAAAACAAAGACTGACAATTCTTCAATGTTTTTGGCATCAAGCTTCTTCAGATGTTCATGTGTCAGTGCAAGCTCATAGTTTGACACCGAAACATGCGGCTCAATCATCACAAAAGCAAGACCATTATTGTCGACTGACTGCAGCCAGCGGAAAGGCGCTGCTGCTTCATCTTCCCTGATTACAAATCGACGATCCTCAGAAAAACCTACTAAGCCTGAAGGAAAGGTGATGATTTGATCATCTTCAACTTCAATCTCCCCGAAACGGGAGGTTTGGATAAGCATTAACGTTTATTGATTAGAGTTTTCCGAACAAGTGCTTGAGTCCGGCAATGGAAAGCGGAGACTCTTCTGCGGCACGCCTGTTTTCTTCCTGAATACTAAGATAGACTTCCTCTCTATGGATCATATAACTTCTGGGGGCATCAATACCTATTCGAACCTGCTTACCCTTGACTTCCACCACTGTGATTTTTACATCATCACCAATGGTTATGCTTTCTCCCGACTTCCTTGTCAGTATGAGCATTGTTATCTACCTTCTTGATGTGATTCCTGACTTGCAGGATACCATCTTTGTCCTGCGCACATCAGTTTATTTAACGGAGAAAATCTGACAGTGAGGGTTGGATCAAACGTGCTCCTGTATTCAGAGCAAGTTTATTGTTAGCTTCTGCGACCTTGAGGTCAACAGTGGCTTCCGCAATGTCTAAATCCTGAATATCTGAAAGCTGACTCTCCTTTTCAAACTGCAGGTTTTCCAGTTTGGACTGGGTTGCATAAAGCTCTCGAATAATGTTTCCAACATCTGCCTGCTGCTTCAGCACCTGCGTTTGAGCTAAGTCAAGCTCGCCTAGACGTTGTGCAATCGCAGTGCCATCATTTTCCAGCAGCGCCCTCTCCATTGCTGCAAGCAAAGAAAAGGTATCAACACCATTCTCACCGTGCCCAAGTAGCAATTCCTGCGCGGTAATATTCACCGGAATGGAAAGTCCATTTGAAATCAAAGCTTCTTTTTTATGAATTGATCCGTTATAAGTCACTTCCGGATTTGGCTGAAAGACAAACTCTATGCCTTGAGGGAATAAAATACCCAGTTCATGCTTGTCAAAGCTGGCTGATGCCGCGGAATTAAAATCAAACTGTTTTGGAAGAACATTACCCAGACGTCCCTCCTGATCAGAAAATTTGAGCAAAACCTGATCATTTGGCTTTCCCTCCGGATTAACAACATGTGTCACGGGACGCAGGGTTTGCTCTTTGCTCCATGTTCTGCCGCCGTCATCAGAAATTTTAACCCTGGCTTGCCCCCAAACCCCACCCCTTGTGACCCTGATTCGATAATCATTATTGGAGTATCCTTCAAACTGCGCGCGAAACTGACTCACATCCAGCAAATCCCGGATGTCACTTTGTGTAACAGCATCTTTCAGCACTTTCGCGGGCTGGAAAATTCCGTTTTTTTTCAATGCCGGAGTAAGACTTTTAATTCCGGAGAATACATAAAGTTTTCCTTCACGTGCGTTTCCCGCATCAAACAGGCTTTTGCGTGCTGCTGAAAATTCACGTGCCACCATTTGCCTTGATTCCTCATTTGAATCACTTCCTGCCTGTGAAAGAGCGAGTGTGCGAATTTTTCCCAGTATCTCATTGATATGTGTAATCTCCTGCTCGGATCGTTGAAGCCAGGCCACATTGTCTTCAATATTTTGCAGAAGCTGGTTCTGTGAAGAAATTGTAGTCACAATATCCTGTGATCTGGCCGCACCGATCGGATCATCAGAAGTTTTATTCAAGCGGCGGCCTGAAGCCATCTGCATTTGAATATCCTGAAGCTTACCGGAGGATCTTTGTATATTGTCAACTACATGATCACGCTTTGTGACCTCAGTCACTCGCATTTTGAACCCGGTGTAAAGGTTTTATGAAATTTTTTATAATCATCATCTAAATTAACAGTTTTCGTTCATTTACATGTTAATCACGGTTTCCATCATTTTGTCCACAGTATTGACGAAGCGTGCGGAGGCTTCGTATGCTTTCTGATACTGCATCATGTCAGTCAATTCTTCATCCATATTAACGGCGCTGATGGAACTCCTTATTTCCTTAAATTGATTTACCATGCTTTCCTGATGAGCCTGTTCTGTTTTATTTCTTTGGATCTTTAATCCCATTCCTGTAAGTACCCCATTGTAATACTCATCATAAGTCATGGTTTCATCCCTCATTGTAGGTCTTGTCTGCAGCTTGGCAATGTCCAGTGCCACCCTGTTATCGCCAGGTATCAGGTCTTTGCCTGTGGAAATGTTATTGGTGTTTTCACGGATTTGCTGACTGATTTGTATGTCTTCGGCGCCTTTGAGGGTGTCAAAAAAACTGTTTAAGCCAAGAACCTGGGTGATTCCGGACTGATCTTCTCCAAAAATAAATTTGTAGTCATGCCCGCTTTGTAAAAGCATTGATCCGTCTGCCTCGATAGAGGCCTTCAGCAATCCCGGATCGTTGATGGTCTGGTTCAGGCGTTTGACAATATCCGGCAGGGAATCAATTCCGGATTGTATTTCCAGTTCATAGGTTTCCAGTATTTCATTATGCGGATCAACTAAATGAAGTTGAAAGACACCATCCTTCAGGAAAGGCAGAGGTTGATATAGAGCCTCATTATTGAGCCCAAAAGTACTCTTCATCATTTCTTTAGCAGAATTTATTCCGGTACCTGTTGCATGAAGTCTGTTTACCTGTGCAGCAAGATTGAAGGCCATCTCGTCCAGGTTATGCTGGTAATTCACAATTGTTTCGTCACGCATCCTCAGCATTTCGCTCATTTCTCCTTCACGAAAAGTTCTGGTCAGATCACGTCGATTGTCGTTCACGGAAACACCATCGATTCTGAGCATACCCAACTCACCGCCCTTCATTTTCCCTTCCAGCTGATAGCGGTTATTTCCTTCCACCAGCGACCAGTCACGTCCGATAATAACTGTGGTACGCCCATTTGGATCTTCGAATGAATTGACATCAACCAGTTCCGAAAGCTCTTCAATGGCCTGATTGCGCGCGTCCCGCATATCATTGGCAATTCTCTGACCACCTTCGTATGAGGTAATCTGTCGATTCAATTCTGCGACTTTCTGACCCAGCTCATTTACTTTGTTTATGGTCGCAGTCAGCCTGCCGTTAATTTCACTGCGTAATCCTTGCAGCTGGGAGTGCATGTTGCGAAATCGGCGTGCCAGAACATCACTCTGAACTTTGACCTGTATTCTGGCAGATTCAGATTCAGGCTGATTTGACAGCTGACTCCAAGAATTCCAGAACTCATTCATAGCATTGTGCAAACCATTTCCTTCTGTTTCACTGAAAATTATTTCAATTTTTTGCAGAAATTCACCACGTGACCTGAACATTCCGGAGCGTGGATTTTCCTGGAGAATTTTGCGTTGTACGAATTTATCGTAAACACGAGTGGTTGGCTGTGCATCTGCACCTCCTCCGACTCCGGTTGGATCCGGAGCTGACGTTCCAGAATGTACCTGCTGGCGGGAGAATCCTTCTGTTTCCTGATTGGCAATGTTGTGACCAACAGTATGCATCGCACGCTGATTGATGCTCAGGGCGCGTTGCCCCAGGTTTAGGGAACTGTTGAGCGAAGGCATGGTGACGAGGTAGAATTATTAGTGAGCTTTAACAATTTTTTGACTAATGAGTCAGACTTCAGTACGGGACAAAGTACCGGTTCTTTTTTGTATCTTTCCTGCTTCTGAATAAGTAGGAGGCCCGTTCTGGAGTTGGCTTATGAACTGCAGTGAAGACTCCACCGATTTCAAGCGTCCTGATGCCTGCATAGCGTTTTCTTCAGCAATATCTCGAATTTTTCCAATCAAGAGTTTCAGCTGATCAAAACATTGCTGCAGCGGTACAGAGTATTCTTCGTCCGAGCGATCAATGATCACACTCAAAGTCAATTCCTTTGAATCTGTGTTCCAGGATTTGGCGTATTGCTTAACAAGCTGAATCCTCTCTTTCTCAAGTTGAGCAGCCGCTCGAATACATCGTGACTTCTCACCCTGGAGTTTAAGCAGCTCAGAGCCACGTAAACGTCCAAACCCTCCGGACTCATTTTGCAACAGGGAAAGCAGGTTTTCATGCAGTTCAGCCTGTTGCTGCAAGTTATTAAGCAACTCTATCATATTATTATGACACTATGTGTTGACCTGCCTTTAACACCAGATTGTTGCTCACCCTTTATGTTTCAGGATAAATCTTCCTGAAGAGCATCTTCCAGCATTGCTTTGGCAAGTCTTTGCGAATCAACCTGGTATTCGCCACTCTTGATTTTAGCTTTCAGTTCGGCAACCTTATCAGCGCGTACTTCAGGCTCAGCGTTAATTTGACTTTTTAATTTATTCATCACAAAAGTCGAAGTCCTGACATCCGGATCAGTTGAACCGGGTAATCTTTCTGAACGATCTGTTGCTTTCTGATTGCCTTTTGCAGTCCCTCCCTTGACTCCATGAAATTCAGGGGGCTGTTGACCTGTGATTTTCATAATCCACCTTTCATGTTATGTAGTTCAAATCCCTAACTCCACGGGAATGTCCGGTGTATGCCGACAAGCATGCCCGCAGACTCTGGCTGGCAAAACAACAGCGGTAGCGTTCGCTGGCCAGAGAAGACCCATAGGGCGTGTAAATAGAGTCGATTTCAGGTTTTCCTGAAAATCCATTATTCATCACTTTGATCTTGGGCCTTTTAAGATGTTTACCAAAAACGGGAAGTCCCGGTTATTTCTCCCGGAACAAGTCGCTAAAACACCTTATTGCATGAATCGGCATATCAGACAAAAACTTTAGTATTTTTTATTATTTTTCCAAATTTGTTTTTAATTGCTGGAAAATCATCTCACCCAGCCCCAGGCTGCCGGACTTGGCCGAAAGCCTGGCGTATTGTTCATCAAGCATAGATCGAAATATTTTTTCACCCTCAGACTTTGGAATCAGATCAGATTCCAATGAGGTTTTACGCATTGTTTTCAACATCTGTTGAATAAAAATTGCCTCAAACTCATTTGCTGCTTCCCGAAGCCTCGCATCATCAGTTTTCCCTTTTGCATCAGGAAACTCCCTTGACTGATCCATGCGCAGCGTAAGCGCCGAAAGAGGCAATTGCATCAATGCTTTCATCTTTGTTTAACGGATAACAAGTTCGGCATGAAGCGCGCCTGCAATTTTAACCGCCTTGAGCACTTCAATCAAATCTTTGCTTGATGCGCCTATTTTATTGAAGCCATCCACAATTTCTTTCAGGTCTGCACCTCCTTTAAGCATGAAAACATTGGAAGACAAAGTTGTTCCCTCGTCTTGCGTACCCTGTGCTCCTTCCGCGTTAGGCGATGGAAGTTTGACCTGAATGTTCAAACCGTTTTGTGAAATCGCAACTGGCGATATCCGGACACTTCCACCCATCACAACTGTTCCGGAACGTTCATCAAGTACAACTTTGGCTGTATGATCCGGAGATATTTCTAAATTTTCTATGAAGGAAACAAGTTCAACAGTGTTGCCTAAATAACTGTCCGGAACTGAAACTTCAACTGTACCTGCATCCTGCGCGCGGGCACTGCGAATTCCTAATTTCTGATTTATCAGTTTTGCCAGACGGAAAGCGGTTGTGAAGTCCGGAGAATGTAAATTCATAAACACGCGTGCGCGGCTGTTGAGATTCAAACTGATTTCACGTTCAACAATTGCTCCCCCCAGAACCTGTCCGACTGAAGCCACCATCCTTGATCCTATGGGCAAGTTAACCAATTCCTCAGGAGGCAGCGCATCCGCCCTGCTGACCCCTTTTGGTATCCCGGCAATCGGACCCTGTCCCACAGCATAAACCAGTCGATCCGGTCCGCGCAGCGGAGCCATGATCAGGATTCCTCCGCGAAGGGAAACTGAGTCACCAATCGTTGCAACTGTGATATCCAGACGTTGTCCTGATTTGGCGAAAGGAGGCAAAGTCGCAGTCAGCCAAACCGCGGCAATACTGCGTCCCATTATATCCTGGCTTTCCAGGCTGATCCCGATCCTCTCCAAAGCGTTTATTATCGGTTTCCGAGAAAGCAGGCTTTCCTGTGAATCTCCTGTGCCGTCCAAACCGACCACAATTCCAAACCCGATAAGTTCATTGTCACGTGCGCCTCTCAATGCGGCCACATCTTTCACACGTACCCCCCAAACCGGTGTGGACAACACTGCCAATAAGAAAAAATGCAGTAAAATTGTGCTCAATCGTGTAATTCGCGAATAGTTCATGGTGGTCATTTCAATGTTCTGATCCGGCTTTTGATTCCAGTTTGTAATACAAGTTCAATGCCAGATATGGGCAATTATTCTATTCAGTTATTGCACAGAATATTCACCTTGTTTTGTATTTTCTGTAGCAAAATAATTCAAAAAAGTTGCTCGCCAAAACAAACTGATTCGGCAAATAAGCAGTAAAAATTCAGACAGAAAGAAGATCCATTGCTGCAGATTTGTATTCCTTAATCTATGTGTGTTGTTTTCATGTGTTTTACAGAAAGCTGTTATATTATTTTCAATTGTCCTTCAAGGAAAGTGTCTGGAAATTCTGTTATACAAACAATTTCTCAATACCAACTATATCAAACCTTTGATTAAGACAGCGTATTACTGGTCTGTTTTCTGCATTATCTAATTCGCCAGGAAAGGTGACAGAATATAATATTTTGCTGCGCCACTTCCGGTTTTGAAATTGTCTTGCAGTAAGACAACCCACATAAAGGTCTTTGATCCGGAAAAAATGACCTATGAAAACAACAATGAGGGAATTATTATGGAAATGGTATTACTGTTTTTTTGCCTGACTTCAGTGGTTATCACTTCAGTCATTGTCGCGATAGAATTAAGAGGAGATAAAACCCTGTCAAAGCAGTCATTCAAAGGTGAGATAAATAACAACAGTTATTATGGCAGAAGGATTCTTGCTCAGGATAAAAAAACCAATGATCAGTTGCGTGACAGAGTGTTTGAAACATTGGGTCATCAGCTGAATCAACTGGGTTATGTTACTAAAGAACCACAGCTGCAGTTTATAAATAATACCTTAAACAGCGATTACACAGAGCTGACTGAGCTGTCTCCAAACGAACTGCAAACAGCATTTTCCGCGATTCTTCATGCCCGGGAATCCAGTGATATTGCTGCCTGATCCAAAAATCTGAAGATCCTGCCTGTTGCGAACAGATACGTAAATGTTTGCATCAAACCACACCCCGGAACTCATTACAGTGCTCTGGAGCATTCTGCTCCGTGAAATTCTATATTATTTTGAAAAGGCCCCTGCCAATTACATTAGTGATTGCCTGGCACCAGAAAGTATAAACTTTTAACTCCCCGCCAAAACTTTACAGTCAAAACTTGTCTCAATCTATCAGGGTTTGTAATATAGCTCTGTTTCGCGATCAACCTCGTTGTAAAAGGAAGAGGCATAGTAATGAAAACTGCAGATATAGTAGTTGTAGGCGGAGGAATAATCGGAATTTCCCTTGCTTATGGTCTTGCAAGACAAGGGGCGAGTGTAACTGTACTTGATAACGCAAAAGGTATGTACAGCGCTTCGCGCGGAAATTTTGGCCTGGTGTGGGTCCAGGGTAAAGGGCTCGGTATGCCTCGATATGCTGAATGGACACTGGAAGCCGCAGAAAAATGGCACAATTTTTCTCAGGAATTAACTGAGAAAACCGGCAATGTAATTGATTATGAACAGCCGGGAGGATTTGAGGTATGCCTGGGAGAAAAAGAATGGTCGCTGCGAAAATCAGAACTGGAGCAGCTGCGGGATGAATTCCCCGGAGGCAATTATGATAACCAGATGCTGGACCGGAAACAAATGCAGGAATATATTCCTGAAATGCCCCTTGGAGAAAATGTCACCGGTGCTTCATATTCTCCGCATGATGGTCACCTCAATCCCCTGAAACTATTGACTGCCTTGATCACGGCCCTTGAAGAAACAGGAGCAGCGCTTGATACAGATCAACAGGTTGAGTCTGTTGCATACAGGAAAAAGTGTTTTGAAATTAAAAACGCAAAAGATAGTTATTATGCAAAAAAAGTGGTGCTTGCATGCGGGTTGGGCATAAAAGAGCTTGCTCAGCAAGTTGGCCTTAATATACCGATTCGTCCTCAGCGTGGTCAAATACTGGTCACAGAAAGAACAAAACCATTGCTTAAATATCCATTTGTCACCATCCGCCAGACTCATGAAGGTTCATTCATGCTTGGCGCATCCCATGAAGAAGTTGGTTTCGACACAGAAACAACTCTTGATCAGATGCGCAACATTGCAAGTCACGCGGTACAAACTTTCCCTGAACTTTCACGCCTGCAGCTGGTGCGCTGCTGGGGGGCCTTACGCATACTGACACCTGATGCAAAACCTTTGTATGTTGAGTCTGAAACATGTCCGGGCGCTTTTGTTGTAACCTCACACAGTGGAATAACTCTGACTCCACTTCACGTAAACCTGCTACCAAAATGGATTCTGGAAGGAGATGCTCCTGGAGGTTTTGAACAATTCCATTTAAAAAGATTTGATGCTTAAACGATACGGCAAATCACGTGGTAAAACTGTCAGCATCTGGTTTGAAGGCCAGCCCATTCAGGCACATGAAGGTGAAAGCGTAGCGGCAGCGCTGCTGACATCCGGAGTTAAATACTTGCGACATGCCCAGGTCAGTGCAAAACCGCGGGCGCCATATTGCTGGATGGGTGTGTGTTATGAATGCCTGCTTGAAATAGATGGAGAACAGAATCAGCAAAGCTGTTTAATTGCCGTAAAGGACGGAATGCGAATTTTCCGACAATCATCTGCTGCAGAAAATACATGATGGAAAAAACCTTTGACCTGGTAATTATCGGCGCCGGACCTGCCGGGATGGCTGCAGCAGTAGAAGCAGCAGGACACAAGCTTTCAGTGCTGGTGCTGGATGAGCAGCCGGAAGCAGGAGGACAGATTTATCGCTCTGTCAACACAACTGAGAGACTGCGTCCTGAAACTTATGCTCTGCTGGGTGATGATTATCAGAATGGCAAAAAACTGCAATTGTCGTTTCATCAAACAAGTGTGACGTATCTCAGCGGTACTGTTGTCTGGCTTGTGGAATCAGACAGGACTGTTCATTTTTTACGTAACGGATCCACTAATCAGGTTACAGCTTCACGTTTGCTGGTTGCAACCGGAGCACAGGAACGTCCTGTACCGATTCCCGGATGGACGCTTCCTGGTGTGATGGGAGCAGCAGCAGCAGATGTTCTGATGAAATCCTCAGGAGTAATTCCTTCCGGAAAAATTGTTTTGGCAGGAAACGGCCCCCTGTTATGGCTTACTGCCTCAAGGCTTGCTGAAGCAAAAGCAGAAATATTGGCAGTGCTGGAAACTATAAATTATTCAAATTATCTGAGGGCTCTGCCTTGCCTGCCGCAGGCGCTGCTGGCAAACGAATTCCTGCTGAAAGGTTTACGGATGAAGTCTGTGGTGCGTAAAGCCGGAATTGAGGTGCTTTCCGGAGTGACTAATTTACATGCTGAAGGTGAGGAGCATCTCCAAAAACTGCATTACACTCATCAGGGAAAACCTAGGATAATTGACGTGGACACCCTGTTGCTGCATGAAGGGGTTGTACCGAATATTCAACTTAGCAGCCAGTTGGGCTGCGAGCATGATTGGTATGAACTTCAATACTACTGGCATCCTGTGCTGGATGAATGGGGTAACACCAGTATTGACGGTGTAGCGGTTGCGGGAGACGTAGGAATTGTTGCCGGTGCACCTGTTGCTGAAGCTTCCGGGCATCTTGCGGGATTGGACACCGCGTATCGATTGGATAGGATTTCGAAAAAACAAAGAGATGACGCCGCAAAATTTTTTCGAAAAAAAATTAAACACAATAATGCAATCCGTCCATTCCTGGAGCGACTCTATTCCCCCAATCCGGAAATACTTACACCAAAAGAGGATTCAACATTGATCTGCCGCTGCGAAGAAATTACAGCCGGACAGATTCGTAAGTCAGTGGAATTGGGAGCGCTTGATCTTAATGGAGCAAAAGCCTACACGCGCTGCGGTATGGGCCAGTGCCAGGGAAGAATGTGCGGGCTTGCTGCAGCAGGAATTGTTGCGGATACTTTGGGAAAATCGCCACGGGAAGTTGGTTTTTACAGAGGCCGTCCCCCGGTCAAGCCAGTAACTCTGGCTCAGTTGGCGAAAGATGAAAATGAAACCATTGTTTCATAGTGTATGCAAGCTGTTCGAATCAAAATAAATTCCCCTTCAAAAAGTATTTTTTATTCAGATTTATGCTCTCAAAGATCAAAATTTTTGCTCCTGATAATGAATTGCACGCTTTACATATATTTTGGACATGTTTCTGATATTATCAATTATACTTTCATCATAAGTCTTACGAATCTTCGCCGGAAAGCCAGCTACCATAGAAAATGCAGGAACTTGCATTCCCTCCAGCAAAACCGCTCCCGCACCGATTATACTGCCCCTGCCAATCTTTACTCCAGTCATTAAAATTGCACCCATCCCGATCAGGCAGTCGTCTTCAATTGTGCAACCGTGAATAACGCAGTGGTGCCCTACCGTCACTCTGTTTCCCACAACCAAAGCAAATCCGGGATCAGTGTGCCCCATGCTTAAATCCTGAATATTTGTCTCCTCACCTATGATGATTTTTTCCATATCACCCCGGAGAACCGTATTAAACCAAACTGATGAAAATTTTCCAATCCGGACTCGACCAATAAGGCTTGCGTCTGGGGCAATAAAAGTCTTTTCCGCAATCTCAGGAGTGGTATTGTCGAATGTGTATAAAGCCAATGCTGTACTGAAAATTATGTTTTAGGTTTGTCGATATTAGGCAATATTTTACCTCAGTTGTCAAATTAATCAGTACTCAACTTCCCTAAGATTCAGTTGTCCGAACTGGATGAGTGTCAACTGGCGCACCAGCTGCCTGAGACTGGCAAGGTTATGTGCTGAGGCAAAAATATCAATATAAGGCAGTGCCGCCTGCATACCCCGCGTAGTAGGCTGAAATCCGGGACTTCCCTTCAGTGGATTTAGCCAAATCACATATCTGGAACGCTTATGCAAATAGTGCATGCTGCTTTGAAGTAAATCTACTTCACCTGTGTCCCAGCCGTCACTGATTATCAGAACCACAGTTTGAGAATCTACAAATTTTAGACCATAATTTGAAACAAATTGTTCCAGCGATGCTCCAATTTTAGTACCTCCGGACCAGTCCTTAACAGTTCCGGAAAGAAGATCAAGGGCCCTGGATAGTTCTTCTTCACGCAAGGTCTCAGTGATACGGTGCAGTGAGGTACTGAAAACAAATGTCTCAATACGTCTATAAACACTTTGAAATGCATAGATGAACTGAATCAGGAAACGGCTATACAAGTCCATGGACTTGCTTACATCACACAGCAGAACCAATTTAAGACGCTGCCGTCTGCGACGGGAGTATGCCAGATCCAGTATTTCTCCTCCGCTACGTAAACTAAGCCGCATGGTTCTGCGAAAATCAAGCTTTCCGCGGCGTTTTGTTTTCATTGTACGACGACTGAACCTGGTGGCCAGTGCTTTGCCGATTTCATTGATAAGCTGCATTACTTCTGTGAGCTCATCTGCTTGAAATGTACTGAAATCACGTTCAGCCTCAGTTTCAAAAGGACTGTATCCGGCTGCTTCTTTTTCCTCATCAGCCGAATCCTCATCACTTAGCCAGTCGCTGATTGAAACAAAAGATTGATTTTTTGGAGGCTTATCAACTGTTATTACTGCAGTTTCCTCCTGTTTTGCTTTCACAAGCTTGTGAAGATTTTCTGCATTATCCCAGATGTTCCAGTAAGGATTGTAGTGTTCATCAAATATCTCCTGCTCCTGAGTGCTTTTTGCAAGAGTTGTACGGAGGGCCATTTTAAACGCGTATTCATTCTCAAGGTTCACCTCCTCCAATGCACGCAACGCATCCATCTGCTCCCCCATTCCTGGCCTAAGCCCATTCAGACGCAGATAACGACAAAATCCAACCAGATTAGCGCTTAATTCACCTCTCAGAGCTAAATTTTCGTAAACTGAGTTCATCAAAGGAATTTCACGTGCAGTAGATGTGGTTTTGGTTTAGAGGTTCTATACTGCCGGGTGTTTTAAGACAATAGTTTTGCAAATAATGTAAATTGAAACCACACGGCATTGCTGCAGAACGGTAAGCTGTTCTCTTTCATCTGAATTTCCTGTTTAGAAAAGCGGATGTCTAAATTTTTTAGCAGATGAGGAATATGCTGAACAACAGCAGTAATTGCTGTCATGATCGCTTACGGACGATTTAGTTTGCTGATCAGTAGGACTAAGAAAATTGCTTTGAAAGTTTTGAAGACAACAAGAAAGCTGGTGTGTGAATCAACTTGCTGTTGAGCATCAGGCTTTCAGGCGATTGTTTATCAGTCTGTCTTACGGTTACGCTCCAGCCAGGAGTCCACCAAAGCCACAGTTTCATCAACAACCTCAGACTCCATGTCCTTCTGCTCCGCAATGGTTCTCACCAGCCAGTCAGCCCGCTCAATGTCAGGTGCCCCTGCAAGCAAGGCGCGCGCCGCAGAGGAGGGTTTCAACAGCCCATTAGCGGCATTCGCGTATTTTTAAAATGGAACCTGATCCGCATCTGATGCTCCCAAACTCCGACACACCTCATTCACCCAGTTATATACCGTCCGCGACTGATCCAGGTTGCTGTGAACTGCGTCACGGATGGAACGCATCTCGTCCTGCTGTACGCAGCGGTAGTTGCCTGCCAGCAGCATACTCCATTTGGCCAGCGGCACAAAGACCGAGTTGTGTACCTTTAGCTTGACGGGCAATTCGACTGGGCCGCTGCCGTCATCGTAGCAGGCTGCTTCGATGTCCTCCTGCATCCTTCGCAGGATCGCAGTGTGTTCATCGGAATCGAAGCGGGCGGCTCTGAAGTTGGTCGGGAGGCCTACTTGCAGCACATTGAGTCCTTCCTCAGGAGGGCGAAACGCCTGCGGGTCAGGGCTGCACAAGGTCATCAGTGACGGATCGAATCCCTTCCAGACAGAGGGGTCAGTGTAGCACAGTTTCAATCTCCCGGCATTAAGTCCGGTAATACGCTCCAAGTAAGGCAGGGGGGGCATGTTCATGACAGACATGCAGGGAACCCTTGCCTGGGCCGTAGCAGACAGCAGCTCTCGCACACCAGGGGATCGGTATTGCGGTTCCTGCATGGCCAACACGATCAGGTCATAATCTGACGGATTCACCGCATCCGGCGTTGCAGCGGACAACAAACCCGGCAGTTTACGGGAATCCACTTCGACAAGTCCGTCCCGGTCCTTGACCGGCAAACGTACCCGGGTGCCTTCCTTGTTAATCAATTCGGCTTCTACAGGCAGGCACACCAGCTTGACCGTGTGTCCGGCCAGTGCAAGCTTAGTCGCCAACAGCGATCCATAAGAAGCACCCAGGATCAGGGTCTTGTAAAGTTTTTTCATGAAATCATCTCTCCCCTTACAGGGTGAATAATCGGGTTGAGCCAGAGAGTTTGCTTACTGGTTTATTGTAATAGAACTGTAAGGTATGACATATCCTTCTCCTGAATGACAAGACTTTTCAGACTGGCATCCTTTGGAGAGGATAAAGTTGACAGTTATCCCTGCATATTTTTTAACACTGATGTTAAACACCAAGTAAAAAATATTATTATCTTGATTGTTCAATATTCCAGACTCCACCTTAATGATACAAAGTCGACATTTAAACATCTATTTCATCACAAGAACCCTCAAATACACTCGTTATGAAACGACAAAATTTGTACTAGTCCAGAAAGTTCAGATTACCGGAGTTTCCCGGTAGCTGCCCCAGAGTTCCCTGAGGGTTTCCACAATTTCTCCCATCGAGGCCCGGGCGTGGACAAGTTCAATGGTGATCGGCATAAGGTTCTGACTCTCATCTGCGGCAAACTCCCTGAGTTTTTGAAGCAGGCGTTCGACCTGTGGATTGTCCCGCTCCTGCCGCGTTTTTTCCAGCCCGGCGAGTTGGCGGCGTTCTGTTTCCGGATCGTATGGATGGGTTTCGATGTCCATCTCGTCCTCGTCCTCAACGTACTTGTTCACACCGATAACAGGACGCTCACCGTCTGCTTTGCGGATGGCGTAGTTGTAGGCGGTGTCGGCGATTTCCTGCTGGAACCAGCCGTCCTCGATGGCCTTAACCGTTCCTCCCAGCTGCTCCACCTTCTCCAGCACAGCGAAGATTTCCTGCTCCATCCGGCTGGTGAGGTTTTCAACAAGATAGGAGCCGCCCAGCGGGTCAACCGTTGCAGTGACGTTGGTTTCGTCAGCAATTACCTGCTGGGTGCGCAGGGCGAGCTTCATGGCTTCCTCTGTGGGGATGGCGAATGCTTCGTCCATACCATTGGTGTGCAGGCTCTGGCAGCCCCCTAGCACGGCAGCGAGTGCCTGCAGCGTGGTGCGGATGAGATTGACCTTGTACTGCGCCCGAGTAAGCGTGGCTGCGGCTGTCTGTGAATGAAAGCGCAGCCGCATGGCTTCCGGCCTGGTCGCCCCAAAGCGTTCCTTCATGATTTTGGCGTACACGCGACGGGCGGCACGGAACTTGGCGATTTCCTCGAAAAAATCCGCTTGCGCCACAAAGTAGTGCGAAAGGCGCGGAGCGAATTCGTCCACCGACATTCCTCCCTTCACAACTTCCTCAACATAAGTGATCGTGTTGGCCATCGTGAAGGCCACCTCCTGCACGGCATTGGCCCCGGCCTCGGAGATGTGGTATCCCGAAATGTTGACGGGGTTGTAGCGGCGCAGGTGCCGGGCGCTGTAGGCGATGGTGTCCCGGACAATGCGTACAGAGGGACGGATCGGGTAAATCCACTCCTTCTGCGCGATGTACTCCTTTAGGATGTCGTTCTGGATGGTTCCGGAGAGCTTGTTCAGTTCGTAACCCCGCTTCTGTGCCAAGGCGATGTACATGGCAAAGAGGATCCACGCTGAGGGGTTGATTGTCATGGAGACTGAAATGTTTTCAAGGTCAATACCCTCGAACAGCGCCTCCATGTCATCGAGCGTGTCCACCGCCACGCCTTCGCGCCCTACTTCGTCCCGGCTCATGGGATGGTCCGAGTCGTAGCCCATTAGCGTGGGCATATCGAAGTCGGTGGAAAGCCCCGTTTGCCCCTGCGAAATCAGGTACTTGAAGCGCTGGTTGGTGTCCGCTCCCGTGCCGAATCCGGCGATCTGTCGCATAGTCCAGTTTCGTCCCCGGTACATGGTGGGGTACGGCCCTCTCGTGTAGGGATACTGTCCGGGCAGGCCGATGTCCTCCAATGGAGTCTCCGCGGCATCGAGCGCAGAGTATGTGCGCTTGAGCCCAAATCCGGACTCAGTGCGGTAGTCCGCCCTGCTTTCGGGCTGCCGTGCAACGAAGGCTGCTACCTCTCTGTTTTCCCAATTGGAAACCTGCGTGTCTAGTGATTTTCTGGAGATTTCGTCCAACAAGAGAGTGGCTTGTGAGCCGTTTTTGGTAAAATCATTCATGAGTTGACTCCTATTTAAAAGCGTTCAGCAGTTCAATGGCAACCGTGTACGGGTCTCGTTCTCGGGCAACTACTTGCTCCAGCCCAACGAGGTGAGGACCCACCTGTCGGCGATGTTCTGCAAATCTGTCGCGCACCAATTCCTCGGCCAGTTTAATGACGCGGCGTTCGACAATCATACGGCGGCGATCAGCAAGCTCTCCGGAATCGTGGAGGTGCCGCCAGTGCTGGTCCACGGCATTGAGTAGTTTTTCGATTCCTTCTCCTGTTTCCGCGCTTGAGGCGATCACCGGAATTTTCCATGCCGTTTGAGCCCCGGCGTTCAGTCCCAGGTGCAGCATCTGACGAAGTTCGGTAAGGGTACGGCTGGCTTCCTGCTTGTCGCACTTGCTGACCACGTGTAGGTCCGCGATTTCCAGCACCCCGGCCTTGATAGCCTGAATATCATCGCCCAAGCCCGGTGCGGAGACCACGATGGTTGTGTGGGCGACCTGCGCTACATCCACCTCATCCTGCCCAACCCCTACGGTTTCCAGCAAAATAGTGTCAAATCCACCCGCGTCCAGTACGTCCACCGTCTCAAGCGCAGCCCGAGCCAATCCTCCCAAAGCCCCCCTTGAAGCCATACTACGGATGAAGATGCCAGGATCACCGGTGAGTTCTGTCATGCGGATACGATCCCCCAGGATCGCCCCGCCGGAGAACGGGCTGGACGGGTCAATGGCCAGTACAGCGATTGTTTGTCCCCTCGCCCGGTGTGCTTTTGCATATTCCCGTACCAGGGTGGATTTCCCACAGCCAGGAACTCCTGTCAGCCCGACCACCCGTGCCTTGCCACCCTGTCGGTACAGTTCAGTCAGCGCCTCACGTCTTTCCGGATCGCCCGACTCGATGCGGGAGATCAGCCTTGCCATCGCCCGAGTGCTGCCGTCCCGCACTGCGGGAATAAGTTCCAGCGAGGATAGTGACTTTCGGCTTCGCACCCCTTTGGTAACCGTCATGTCACCAGCTTCGCACTCAGGGTACTGAAGAGGTCGCGGTCATCAATCACCCGACGTGCCTTGAAGTCGGTACGGGGGATGGAACCGGATTCTGCAATCTCGAGATGTCTGCTTCAACGCGTACCAGCAGCTCGTCCATTGCTCCCTCCCGTGTGATGACGATGCGATGTTCGCCCCCGTAGTCAGGCAACGTGTTGAGCACAGCATCAATTTCCGAGGGATAGATATTTTCGCCGCGAACCTGAAACATGTCGTCAATACGCCCGTAGATGCCGTCCGGAAGCCGAGGGTAGGTACGACCACAGGGGTTATCTTCAAGCACCCAATGTGTGAGGTCTCCTGACGCTAGCCGGATCATGGGCTGTGATGTTCGCTCAAGATGTGTGTAAACCGGCGTTCCGCGCTGCCCGTAGGGTACCCGGCAAAAGGTTTTCGGGTCACAGATTTCATGGTAGATCACGTCCTGCCAGAGCAGCAGCCCCTGCGTTTCTGCTGAACCACAAACGCTCATCCATGGGGTCATTTCCGCCATCGAACCGGAGTCTATCACCTTTGCGTCGTAATACTCCTCAATACGACGTCGTATGCCGGGAATGGAAGCGCCCGGTTCCCCGGAGAAAAACATCACTTTGAGCCGGAAATCACGGGGATTCAGCCCCTCGTCAAGCGCTGTTTCCGCCAGATGCAGAGCGTAGGACGGGGTTCCGTAAAAGGCAGTCGGCTTGGTCATGTTCAGCCAGAGTGCGGCTCGTGCGGTCATGCCTGGTGCACCAGCCCCAAAGGGAAAGCTCTTCGCTCCCAGCCGCTCGGCACCCAATAGCGTGCCCCATGACCCCATGTAAAGGCTGAAAACAGAGGCGATGAAGATGGTGTCCCCCGGACGCAGCCCCATGCCCCAGAGGAAGCGGGCGTGGTTGTTGGCAATCACCTGCCAGTCATCGCGTCCAATGGCAAAGGCGGTGGGCCGTCCTGTCGTGCCGGAGGTACCATGGATACGGTGAACCTCCGAATCAGGGATGCAGAGGTAGTCCCCAAAAGGCGCGGCCCGCTCCTGCGACTCACGAAGTTCTTCCTTGGCGACAACCGGAACACGCTCGAAATCTTCCAGCGAGCGAATTTTGTCCGGATGAACGCCAGCCTCATCCCACTTGTTGCGGTAGAATGATGCGTTCTCGTAGGCGTATGCCATCACCTCCCGCAGTCGCTGGACTATCGCCTGATTGCGCTGCTCCGGAGAAATGGTCTCGCGAATCGTAAACCAGTAGCGGCTGTCCGATTCCGGTAAATAGTTTGGATCGTACTTGGTGGGAAAAGACCACTGCTCCATGTTGTTGGATACTATCTAGCAAAGGTTCAGGCAATCATTCTTGTAAATGATTGTAGCTATCAAATCATTCCGGGCAAAGCTAAGTAGAGTCCGGAGCCCATGTAGTCATTGAAATATACTGGTACCACGTCTGTACGTAAATGATATCGAGGTCAGTCATCAGCGTGGGCCGCGTCGCTCGACAAGCTGCCGGATGGTATCGACGATCTGCTCCGGCGGCGTGTCCTGCGAAAGAATTGCCGCAACTCCCTGCTCCTTCAGTGCCTGAGAGTCCTGCTCAGAAATCACACCGCCCCCCACCACAATGATGTCGTCAGCCCCTTCATTTTCCAGCAATTTCAGGATGTTCGGGAAGGCGCTCATGTGGGTGCCGGAGAGCAGGCTGATACCCAGCACATCCACATCCTCCTGCACCGCCGTCGTCACCACTTCCTCTGGTGTTCGGTGCAAGCCTGTGTACACCACCTCCATGCCGGCATCCCGCAGGCATCGTGCCACTACCTTGACTCCCCGGTCGTGTCCGTCCAAGCCCACCTTTGCCAACAGCACCCGAATTCGCTCATTTCCTGTTGTCATCCCTGCTTTGCTTGCAACTGTTTGCTTTTTCCCAACTTACTGCTCGCTTGAAGCAAACGGTGCTTCGTCACAGAGTCAATGGTAAGTTCCTGCCTCGTCATTGGTTCCTTTTTGCCATTTTTCTTACATTTTATGTATATAGAAAAAATATGGCTGATAGTTTTGCAGCCTGAAAGCAGTCTCCACTGTTTGCATTACTATAGTGCCCCTCATTTATACAAAAAATCTAGCAAAAATAATAGACAGGATTAATTAACAGAATCAAACTGAAATCACTGTCTTTCAAAAAGAGGCAGTTTTACATGACTTATCCGCAAATTATTAAGACCAAAACCGAGGAGTATTGCAGGTAATTCTCATCCATTGCAGTATTATCATTCAATTGAAATATCAACCTGAGATCCTGCAATCATAAAAAAGGTTTTGCGTAAAATCCCTGAAACCTCTAGATAGTATCGCCCTGCCGGAAGATGCATGGCAATTTTATTGTCCTGATCAGTATGATAGGTTTGCCAGTTACTGCCTTCTTTTCGTAAACGAAATGTGGCAACACCTTCATTTTTCAAAGTCTGAGATTTTTCAAGATTCAGAATCATTGTTCCAAAAGGAACTTCTTTCGCCTTATCCTCTGAAGTCCATGGCATGCGTGCAGAAGGCTTTGGAGTGCTGGTGTTGAGTATCCGCTTTATGTCTGCATAAATCCTGTTTTGAAATTCCTTTTCAGGCAGTTTCATGAATTCTCTGTAATTTATCTCGCCGGGAATTGAGTTGATCTTTTTCAGAAACTCTACCGGAAAACGTAAATTTCTGGCAACAGTTTTGAGACTTAGCTTGATGGATTTGCCCTGGCAATTTGTTAAATTTATATTTTGTGTGTTGCCTTGACGCAGATATGATTGATCAAAAAATTCCATACGCAAGGTCTCAAATATATTCCGGACTTCCAGGATCGTCATATAGTCATAACGATTTTGATCCAGTTCGGAATACATCCCCGCCATTACAAACAGCTTAAGTGCAGTAAAATCCTGATTTATAATTGAAGTCTTGGCCAACGCGTGAAAGGCGGCTAAATCATCAGGAACAGTATTCAAAATCTGCAGGGCAAGATTTTCCATTTCAGCAGCATCTCCGCAGGCATTCTTTGCTTTCAGCAATAGATTAAGCTGACTCTGCCGCTCGAGATGATCGGTGGAAGATTTTGCAGTTTCTGCTAAAGCATAAGCACGTAATTCTTCGGCAGTCAACTGCTGCTTTTCAATTTCCTCCAAATCATCCAGGTCAATCATGGATTTGCCGGATGAACCAGCATCCGACTCAGAATCCTGTGAGTCAGACATATCATCTTTTTCTCCAGCTGAAGCATCTTCACCAGCATCATTTTCCAACTCAGGAATACCCTTTGGAAAGCCCAGGATCGAGATATCATTTGTGAGGTTGCTTAAAGCAATCAATTTCCCGTCCTGACTGAGTGCGGTTGAAATGAGGGGCGTGTTGTCGCCATGAAGAATACGCAGCATTTTCCCGCTTTTCACTTCCCACAAGCGCATGGTTTTATCTTTGGAAATTGAAATCAATGCTTTCCCATCCCTGGAAAACATTACCTGACTGACAATGAATTCATGGCCCTCCAATTTCTGAAATGGAGTTTTTGAAATTTCAGGTTTAATGCTCCAAATCAAAATCTGATTATCCTGAGCTCCGCTTGCCAGCAATTTTCCATCAGGGCTGAAGGCCAGCGTCGTTACAGGTTTCTTGTGTCCCTTAAGTTTGCCTGTCGGCTCTCCCATCGGATATTTCCAGAGCATTACCATATAGTCACCTCCGGCTGTGGCAAATTGTTTTCCATCCGGTGAAAAAGAGACATCAAGTATTTGTGAGGCATGTGCTTGACGTGAACGAAGGGTCTCTCCGGATTCCAGATCCCAAAGTACCCACTGTCTATCCGACCCGGTTGAAAGCAGCACAGCATCGTCCGGATGATAGCTGAGCGCATTTACTTTTCCTTTATGAAATCTTAAGCTGTGTAAACGACTTCCGTCTTTTGCATCCCAAATAATTACAGAACTGTCAGCACCTGCCGTGGCAAAACTATTGCTGTCCGGAGCAAAACGAACATCCTGTACCCTGTGGTTCCCAATATCAATAATCTGCGCACTGTTTTTAGAATTTACCTCCCATATACGCACACTTTTATCTGAGGAAGAGCTGATCAGCAAATTATTATCATTTGAAAAATCCAGTGATTCTACAGAACGTTCATGACCACTGAATGTTTTCAGATACAGCGAGGTTCCATATTCCCAAATCTGTACAGATCCGTCTTCAAGGCTACCTCCAACAGTGGCCACAGCAATTTCCTCGCGTGTGGGATGGATGCTTACAGCCGAAACAGGATCACCCATGTCAATTCCAAAGCGTTGTTTTTTTGCTTTCCAATCCCAGATAATCAGTTTCCCATCCCCTGAAGCAGATACAAATAGATCGCCTTTCAGATTAAATTCAAGATCTGTAACAGCTTTTTTATGACGCGGCAGTTTGAAAAGCAGATTCATGTCCGGAAAATCCCTGAATTGCAGACTTCCATCTTTTCCTCCAACCGCAATAATATTTCCATTTGGATGGAAGGCCAGACTTTTCACGCCTCCTCTTGCGGTAACCTTGGATGATTTCAGCAGTTTCTTTTCTTTCATGTCCCAGAAAATCAGGGTGCCGTCAAGGCTTCCGGAAGCCAAAATCGTCCCGCCCGGATTCAGTGCAAGCACCGAAACAGCGCTGAGATGCCCGCGCAAAACTGCTAGCGCGGTTGTCTGATCAGTTTCCCATATTCTTACTGTGTCATCTTTACCACCTGTAACAGCCAGTTTCCCTCCGGCATGTAGAATAAGTGAAACTGCTTCGTGTTCACGACTGGAAATGACACGAATCCTTTTCCCGTTCTGAATTCTGTAAATTTCCAAAGTAGAACTTCCTGATAAAACTACAGCATGCTGTGCGTCAGGTGAGAAAATGGCGGATTTAACCGGTTCCTTTCCTATTTTCATGCTTCGTGAAAGCAGATAGATATTTTTCTTCTTTGCAGTATCCTCCTCCTGGGCAATTGCTGATATTGAAAGTGATGCAAATGCCAGAAAAAAAATAAGAATAAGCCAGTTTTTCCGCATTGAACCCGGATGGTTTAAAGAATTTTTAAACAAAAAGAGCTTGGGTTTCATAGCACAATCATGTTTAATTGCCTGTTTGTCGTGCATATATAAACAGTTTGTGGTAAAAAATTTGGGCAGCAGTTGAACACCTGAAGGTGCCATTAAATAAAAATCAAACAAATATTAATTACATTTAAGTAATGAAGCTGTTTGTGTTCAGCAGACTGCTAACCAATTCAATTCAAATTATAGCCTGTGTTTAATTTTAAAAAGAGAATAACAGCAGCTGAGCAGAATAAAGAGCAGGAAGATCAAGAGCATTCGGATGATGTTCCAATGCCATTAACTTCACATCTTGGTGAACTGCGCAGACGCCTTGTCCGTGCATTGATTGTAATTATGGTTGTGTTCGTTGCAGCATTTTCCATAGAGATGGAACTTGATCAACCCATTCTTTCGGCATTCAGGGCACCTTTGGATGCGCGCAACATCCCACTTGTGTTCATCCAGTTGACGGAGCCGTTCTTTACTTATCTGCGAATAGGGCTCTATGCCTCTCTGTTTCTAACCTTCCCTTACCTGCTTGGACAAATCTGGCTGTTTGTGAGACCGGCGCTTTATAAAAAGGAACGCAAAGCAGTCTGGCCGTTTATTTTGCTTTCATATCCTCTTTTTGTAGGCGGAGGACTATTTGGCTATTTTATTGTAATTCCCTTAGGTTATGATTTCTTTTTAGGATTTGAGAATGAATTTACTCTGCCCACCCTGAGCATGGCAAGCTATCTGTCGCTCACTATTCACCTGTTATTCGCGTTTGGGTTAGTATTCGAACTGCCGACAATCTCCTTCATTTTAACTCGATTTGGTATCCTGAATGCCACATGGCTGCGTACAAACAGAAAATATTCTTTAGTCGTGATCTTCATAGGCGCGGCTGTACTGACTCCTCCGGACGTTTTTACTCAAACTTTGATGGCCGGACCATTGATTATTCTGTACGAAATCAGCATTCTTGTCTCACAAATAGCCGGACGCAAAGAAGAAAGCCCGGAACGGGCAGTGCCGAAAGTTCAGGAACAAGAGTCAAAAACGTGATCTTCTAAAATTTTTACTTAAAACATCCAAGCTGTAAATCACTTCGAAAACCAAGTCTGACTGAGTGTCGCATAAGCCTTATCCAGGCAGGATATCAGTCAGTTCGTTCAGGGAACAAACACTTATGTCCGCCAGTTCAGGCCATGAAAAAGTCGCGCTTGGGTCAACATGTACTGTTGCTATTTCCGCCGCACGACCAACTTGCAAATCGTAAAGATAGTCTCCCACAATCAATGCGTCACCTGCGGAAACATTCCAGTAATTCAGCAGCTTGTTTATGCCTTTTGGAGACGGCTTCGGTTCCGCGCACCAGCGTCCAATAACGGATTCCTTGCTGAAGTATTTTGCCAGATCAAGTGCCTCAAGAGTAATCCATGCGTTCTCTCGTGAATTTAAGGTCAGAATACCCAAATAATAATTCCGGGGAAGCAATGTTTCCAGCAATCTTTTGACTCCCGGCGCGGGGCTGGCGTTTTGCGCCAGTTTTTCTTCTATGTCCTGTAACTTTTTCTTTTGAACACGAGACTCTTCTCCCGGCAGGGAATCTAATGTTTTGATTATAGGCTGTCCCTCTGGAATTCCCAACTCTTTTCGGATAGCATTAAAATCATGCACAGCCACAGTAAGCGTTCCATCAAGATCAAAAATCCAGTACTTGCGCTTTAATAGATGATAATTATCAGACATAACACTGCTGCTGAAATGTAAAAGTAAAAGGTTTAAGCGATGCATTCTAAGGACATTTCTTCCACGGGAACAAGCCAAAAATCGGCAGCTGTGCTGTCAGTTGAAAACCTCAGCCGCAAAGTTTCAGGCAGTTGGATCTGGAAAAATATCAGCTTCCAGTTATCTCCGGGAGAGCGGCTGGCTTTGTCAGGATCATCCGGGAGCGGCAAAAGCCTGTTGCTGCGAACACTGGCCGGATTGGATGTTTTGGAAACGGGACCGTCTGGTGAAAATGGTTCCATCAGTTTTGCCGGCAAATCTCTGACTGACTGGGAAATGCCTCAATACCGCACAAAAGTCGGTTACATCCCGCAGCAGCCTGCCTTTCCTGACGAAAGCGTTGAAGATTGTTTCAAGCGTGTATTCAGGCTGAAAGCTCATCAAAATAAATGCTATGATCAGGAAAAAATTCTCTTTTGGCTTGAGCAGTTATCTTCAGCGAAAACAGCTGATAATGCTTCCGGAGAAGGTAGTTTCACGGAATTGCTGAAACAACCTGCGAAGGAGCTTTCCGGAGGTGAAGCACAGCTTGTGGCGCTCCTCCAGACTCTGCAGCTGGACCCACAGGTTTTGCTGCTTGATGAACCGACTGCTTCCATGGATTCAGAGCTGACCACACTCTTGGAATATATGCTGGATAATTGGCAAAGAGAATCAGCTGGAACTCATCCAGACACTCCATACAGACATACACAACGTGCATGGATCTGGGTCAGTCATAATCCGGTGCAGTTGAAAAGAATGTGCGATAGCACTTTTAGCCTGGACTCAGTCAATGGAAAGTAACTACATTTTTCTCAGTTATGGGCAGCTGCTTTTTGCCTCAGTTTTGATTGCAGTCAATATCGGCTTGTCAATCATCATCAGGCTTGGGCTGGCAAAACAGTGGATAGTTGCTTCATTGAGAATGACCGCACAATTGCTGCTGGTTGGATTTTTACTGGACTGGGTTTTCGCACTGAATAATCCGCTTTGGATTCTTGGAGTCGCGCTGTTCATGACCACAATCGCCTCCATCACCGCGGTTGGACGAACGAACAGAAGATTTGCCACGATTTATTTGAACAGTTTTGTTTCAATCCTCGGCGCGGCCTTTTTTGTAATGTTTTTCGCGCTTGCAGGAATTTTACAAATTGATCCATGGTACTCGCCTCAATATCTATTTCCACTGCTCGGTATGGTATTGGGAAATACTCTGAACGGTATTTCACTTGGACTTGATCGTTTCATGGACAGCTTGTCAGTACGCCGCAAAGAAGTGGAAATGCTGCTCAGTTTGGGCGCAACCTCCTGGGAAGCAGCAAACGGATTGATTCGTGACGCGCTACGAACAAGCATGATCCCCACGCTTAATTCGATGCTGGTTATGGGTATAGTGAGTTTGCCCGGCATGATGACCGGTCAGATTTTGGCTGGAGTAAGTCCAGGAGAAGCCGTCCGTTACCAAATAATTGTGGTTTTTATCATTGCCGCAGCAGCTGCAATAGGCTCAACCGCGGTTGTTGTATTGGCCTACAGGGCGCTGTTCAATTCACGTCATCAGCTGCTGCTTGATCGTCTGCGGACCATCACTTGAGTGTTTAC
Source organism: SAR324 cluster bacterium REDSEA-S27_B3 (assembly GCA_001627865.1). Classification (GTDB taxonomy): domain Bacteria; phylum SAR324; class SAR324; order SAR324; family NAC60-12; genus Arctic96AD-7. The sequence continues at coordinate 7,942 of LUQO01000021.1, read as the reverse complement.
TCTAAAAGCTAGTTTCTTTAGATCAAAATGAAACTGAATTAGATCTTTTTACCAATTCATCAAACGGACTGTTCAGATTTGCAGTTTCAAAATATTAGGCAGCACTTCAAAAGTCGCCTCCAGATATCCCGGAGATTCTCCGTCAATATCCAGAAAAATCTGCTCTGTGCTTGATGCAGTGAATTTGCGAACTTTTTTATGTAAAACTTCCGGAAGCTTTAAATGTGTTCCCTTGTAAATTTTCGGCAGGTGCCAGAGAAATTTTACCAGGCTGATTTCATTCAGCATCAGCAAATCAAGCATACCGTCGTCCAGTTCAGCCTCAGGTGCCGCCAGCATTGCTCCGCCAAAATAACGTCCGTTTGCCAGTAAACCGAGTCTTGTGTTTATCTCTTCCTCCGGACCATCATCAACACGAAATGTGATTATCTGGTTTGGATGAGTAAACACGGTTTTTATTGTTGCCCATAAAAACAACGGTGTGCCTTTCAAAAAGTCTGGCGGCCTGGATTTTTCAATACAGCGGTCCACCGCTCCACTCAATCCAAAACTGGCAATGTTGTCAAAATAGCGGATTTGCCTGGTTTTGTCTGCGGCAGTAAAAGTGACTTTACCCACGTCAATTTGCCGCACTTTTGCTTCACTCAGTTTTGATGCTGCTGTCTGCCAGTTTGTGGAAATTCCCAGCGAACGCTGAAAATCACAGCCTGTTCCGGTCATCAGAAAACTCAGGGTGGCTTCGCTGTTCACAGGCGAATCATTTTCAATAAAACCATTGAGCACCTCATTGAGATGCCCGTCTCCTCCAACTGCAACTATTCTTGCGGCATCATTCTCAAGTATTTGACGGGTCAATTGTGTGGCATCACCACGGCATGTTGTATGGATTGTCTGAAATGAACCAATGCTTTGCTGCAAAGCTGATTCGATGTTTGGCCAGATCTTAGCGGTTCTGCGGTTTCCTGCCTGAGGATTAACAATGACAACTGTTTTCAAACTATGCCCGGAAACTATTATTGACAAAAAACTTGCGACAGCATTGAGAGTTTTTTATAGTGCATGCTCATAACTGCTTTGAATACAATTAAACTTATCAAAAACTGACATGACCATTTTAAGAATGAGCCTGCTTCTGGGAGCTTCAATCATGATACTTTCCGCATGCAACTGGAACAAAACAGAAAAAGCCCAGCAACAGAATTATGCCTCAGGACCGGACGCTCCCTCCGCGCTCAGCAGCACCCTGCAAAGAAATCAGGATTATTATAAAACATCTGTTGATGAACTGCTGAACAAAATGCGTTAGTCAGCCTGCTTTCGCCAATTCTTCAAACCTGGAGCGAATTCTCTCCACTCGTCGGCGGTTGACACCCAAATCCCAGTATCCCAGCCGGGAGGCAGAGCGCACATGTATCACTGCCTTGGATTCCTCAAAATAAATCTCAACATCATCAATAAATCGCAGCAGTAGCGTGGTAAACTCCACATGCCAATACTCATGATTCTGTGTGATGATTTTGGTATCGCGCATGGAAAGTATCACCTGATTTAGTCTCTCTTTTGCAAGTCCCAACGAACCTTCATAAGTAATTGGTGCAATTTGGTGTCGCAGATCATTTGTCTGACTTGAGACACAATTTGGAGTTTTGGGACAAGGCGCGAGCAGATTATTTTTCAGTCCAAGATTGTCCGGACGATTGGCGGAACAGCCGCTGATGATGGAAATAATTATTGCTCCTCCAGTGATGATGATTATATTCGGCATAGACTGATAATCAGCAGGCAAACTCAAATCTTTAATAATCACATCCTTGTATCCTTAGATTTGATCTTTTAATCCAGCATTACCGCACGATGAAGTTTAATTTCACCTTGAGGCTGTTTCTTCAAAGTCACAAACCCCTCAATTTGCAAAAGATCCCCTTTACGTATTTTGTCCAGCCCCTGCCACTGCCTTTGTTTTTCAAAGCTGATTACCGGCAGTCCTTGTGGCTGCTGCTGATGCTGCATTAAAAACAGCTTTACACCGTTTCCCAGCTTCTGAATTTTTTTTACCTTCCCTCTCAGCCTGACAAAACGTCCTTCGTATTCAAGTAAATCTATCACTTCCGCTTTATGTATTTGTACCACAAAATACGGATTCCGGGTTGAGTAAACAGTTTTACCTTCTTTTCGCAGCCGAAGCAAATAACGCTTGCGGGATTTTCTGTTGCTCCAGATACCAAGGTGTTTTTCAAAAGCGGAGGCTTCTGCCATTGCGTAAGTTTTGTAGCCCTCAGTCCATGAGTAGCGCGTATCAAAGTAGCTGTGCCCCCGTTTGATCAGGGCCAGATTTACGTTATATCCCCTGACTTGCAGAACTCCAAGCAGTCTGCCGAAATCACCCCTGCGATTCTCAGGATCAACCCACAAAACAGCTTTGCCTTTTGAAAGTGCTGATTTCAGGAACGCTTTGGCAGGCAAACCGTACTTCGGATCTTTGCCTTTGTGGGATTTTGACAATTCAGGCGTATCCACGTAAAGCAGGCGGATTCGCTCTTCAGGATTGGAAAAAAGACCGTTGCGATCGAGATCGGCGTCAAAAGTGTCCCCGTCAATTACTCTGAGGTTCATTTTGCTGAGGGAGATTTTTTTCCATTTTTTTGTCAGTGCCTGACCTTCTTTCGCCAAAATAAATTTTGGTGCCGGAACTGAAATAAAACAGACTCCGAGCAGGGCCAGCCAGAAAGTTAAACCTGAAAATAATTGCAAAAGTGTTTTCAAAAGTGAACCGGCAGTTTATTTTTGTTTTTAAACAGCACAAACAAAAATGTCAGTGTGCCGTGCTGTATCAAGGAGTCTCAAGTCAAAACAGTCAAATTTGGCTGGATTCTTGTATTGCAGACAGGGCAGTCCACACTTACGATCAGCAAAACAGGCAACATGAAAGTATCATCAAAAATGCCTCCGGCAGTAAATAATCAAAATCCGGAAAGAGCTAATGCACCCGTTGCAAAAAAAGGGACAAAAGATAATGCAAACACCTCCGTCGCAAAAAAAGCTCCAAGTTCTCCGGGAAACACCGGCTTAGGCAAGAAACGCATGCCGCCTAATCCGGAACTGAACAATATTCTCAGGGCTGATACTCATGGCAGTACCATGACACTGCGTCGCTCTTACGGGATGGTGGTTTCAGGTTTTGAGCATGTTGCCAAAAAACAGCAGCTGACCTCAGAAGCAGCTGAACAGTTTGGTAAAACCGTGGACGTCCGCATACGGGAATTGAACAAGGAGTCAATCCACAAAATTAAGGAACTTCCGGAATACAAAAGTTTTGCGCTGGATGATATTCACGATTTGGGTGATGAAATCAGCGATATGATGCAGGACCCAAAAAACTATCTCAAGGCCTTCGCCCTGCTGAAAAACCCTGAATTCGCGGCGCTGATGGAATCCACTGAAAGTGTGCATCGCTCCTTTTCCGAGTCCATGAAAGATAACGGTGAGGAAAAGATGATGTTTGGAATACTGGATATGATCAAGGATTTTGGCGGCCTGGTCGGTTTTCAGGAATCCACTCAAATCAACCAGAACAACAGCAGCGTTAACATTCGGGCCTGAGGAGTAAGCCCAATTCCCACCAAAAAACATACCCATCAAGCAACCGTTGGAAAACTCACTGAAGTTCCCGGTTTGGCATTTGAAATGCCCCTGGAAACAGCATGTCCTGCTTTTTTCAAAAAAACATAAAACAAATCTTTTCATACCATTTTAAGGACTGGACTATTTGATATTAGATACAGTTTCTTTAGACTTAAGTGAAGCGTCCCGGCTTGTAACTTCTGGAATGTTGTGGTCGAATGACAGTGGATGATCCTCTGTAAATGATCACCGGAACAAAGGGGTGAGCGCTTTGAGGTTAAGAGGGTGCAATGAAAATTTGGTTGTTATGTTTACATGTCAGTTTGCTGCTGATTTTTACTGCCTGCGGCGTTCAGCAGTCTTCAGATGAAGACTCTGATTACAGCTCCGCCAGAAACACCGGTTTAGAAAAATCTTCAACTTCCGACTCCACAATGACTACGGAAGAAGGGGGCACGGTTACAACGCAAGTGCGGCTCACCAGCATGCCTCTTTCTGCGGTAACGATTACTCCAACCAGCAGTGATACCGGTGAAGGGACAGTCTCCCCAGCTACACTTTCATTCACAAATCAGAACTGGAATTCTTACCAGACTCTAACCATCACCGGCGTTGATGATAATGTTACAGACGGCACACAGTCCTACCAGATTGATTTTCCTGTTTCCACAAACGATCCCAAATACAGCACATTAACAATTTCCGCGCTCAGTTTGTCAAATAAGGATGACGAAGTTGCCGGTGTTGTAGTAGGAACAATCAGCGGCAACACTTCTGAAAGCGGCGCTTCAGCAACATTCACGGTGAAACTCAACAGTCAGCCTGAAGCGAATGTTACGCTATCTGTTACCAGCAGCAACACTGACGAGGGTACGGTCAGTCCATCCAGCCTGGAGTTTACAACTTCAAACTGGAGCACCAACCAGACTATTACCGTTACAGGAGTCGATGACTCAAGTGATCCTGTGGTGGATGGAGATATAAGCTACTCAATCAATTTAGGCAATACTGTGAGCAGCAGCACTCATTATAATGATCTGCAATCAGGAACAGTTGAACTCAAGAATACTGACAGTGAATCGCCGGGTGTTACACTCAGCAGCAGCAGTCTTACCACAGCTGAAGACGGCACAAGCGCCTCCTTTACTGTAAAACTTGATCAGAAAACAACCTCAGATGTGACAATTAATCTCCAAAGCGATGATCCCGGAGAAGGGGTCCCCAGTCCCTCATCTCTGACTTTCACCACTTCAAACTACAGTTCAACTCAAACCATCACTGTGGCCGGAGTTGACGATGGATTTTATGACGGCGACCAGAGTTACACAATTGCCCTGAAAACAATCAGCGGAACCGGTACTGCTTATGACGGCTTTGATCCCGCGGATGTTTCAGTTACAAATACTGATGATGAGTCTGCAAGCGGCGTAAGCCTGGCAATCAACGGCTCAAGCATTACGGTAAGCGAAACAGGCAGTACTGACAGCTTCACGCTTAGTCTTAATACTGAACCGTCCGCCAATGTTGCTCTTTCAATCAGCAGCAGCAATACTGCTGAAGGAACGGTCAGTCCTTCATCCTTGCTTTTCTCCAGGAATAACTGGAACACAGCCCAGACTGTCACCGTTACCGGGGTGGATGACTATTATGATAATGGAAATACCTCCTTCACAATTTCAGTCGGCAGCCCTGTTACAAGCGACTCTAACTACAGTGCACTGCCAACATCAACAATCAGCGCCACAAATACAGATAACGACACCGCCGGAATCACTATCATTGCCAGCGACAATCAAACCGGCGAAGATGGAGATAACGGAACCTTGCTGGTGCTGCTGGATTCGCGTCCGTTTGGAGATGTTGTGCTGAGTGTTACCAGCGACAATATCAGCGAGACTACTGTCAGTCCGGACAATCTTACTTTCACCACCTCAAACTGGAATACTTCCCAGACTGTGACGCTTACCGGAGTTGATGATAACATCACAGACTCCAATCAAAGCTTCAACATCACAGTCGCCGGAAGTTCACACACAACATCCAACGGTGAAACCAGTTACGACAATCTTACAGCATCAGTGCAGGTGACGAATGTTGATGATGATTGATTCCCTCGTCCACTGCACCTTCGACTTCACGCAGGCATCATGACCCCCTCTCCCACTGGGAGAGGACAGGGGTGAAGGGCAGGCATTCCTCCCTCTCCCGCTGGGAGAGGGCTGGGGTGAAGGGCAGGCATTCCTCCCTCTCCCGCTGGGAGAGGGCTGGGGTGAGGGGTATTATTGAAATAATATAATGATAAAATCTGACACTATACCTCCAATCGGAATACTTGGCCTGGGATTCCTGGGACAAACCCTTGCGCGTGAATTTACCGGTGTTCCGGAATGCTGGGGCACATGGCATAAAACACCTCCTCCTGAAACACCGCTGAAAAATTTTCATTTTGACTGGGGCAGCGAAAATTCCTGGACTGCTTTGCCGGAAGGTCCGGAAACTCTGGTATTGACTATCCCACCGCTGCTGAAAAACCAAGATGACGAAGAAAAACGCTTGTGTCAATGGGGTGAGTGGATGAATCTCAACCGGCCAATGATAAAGCGTATGATTTATATTTCAAGCACAGGGGTTTATCCGAAACGCAACGGTATCTGGTACGAGGATTCAGAATTTGAGCCGGATACAAATTCCGGGAAACTGCGCTTAATTACGGAAAAAACTCTTGCTCATTTTTTCAAGCTGCAGGTAATCCGTCCGGGAGGGATATACGGATGTGGACGCGGTATCGACATGCGTCTCAAATCCGGAAAACCTGTTGCTGTCTCCAAAACTCCTGTTCACCGTATTCACGTGAAAGACCTGGCACGGATTGTCTGCTATCTTGTCAGTAATCCTGAATCAGCACGAAGCGTAAACGCGGTTGATAATGAACCTAAACCATCATGGGAAGTGGCACAATGGCTGGTGAGGAATCGTGATGATCTGTCTGAGGAAATGCTGCCAATAATTCCGGATTCGTCCAGTGCTGTTCCTGGAAACTCACAGCGTTTCATCTCCAATCAGCGCATACTTGATCTGGGAATAACTCTCAGCTATCCGACTTTTCGTGAAGGGATGGGATCAGTGTCTTTAATCTCATAAAAAACATCATTAAATATAGACAATTTTTACTTGACATCACTATTATATTAAACCATAATCCGTAGTATATGGTTAAAATCTGTGAAAGTAATCTATTATATCTTGCTGTTTTAGAATGAATCATTTGTTAATTCTGCAATTAAAGGGTTTGTTATGAAAAAGTATGCTTATTTGATTTCCATGCTCGGTATTATCAGTTTTGTGTCAGTGCCTCGTCCGGCACTGGCGCAATTACGCTTTCTTCTAAAATAAGTCTGGTTAGTGCCAAAGAAACTGACTCCTCTGCACGCACAGCATTCGCAACGGTAAGTACCGACAACCTCTCTTCTACTTCAGACTACAAAGTTGATAAAACCCAAACTTTTGTCTATGAAAAGTCTGCGGATGCACTTGACACCGTCAACATGATTCTATGCATGATAGGACAGACCCGTGCAGACTTGATGGTTAATACGGGTAATTACAAAGCACAGGTTGATGAGAATAAATGCAGTGAAAGATCAGGTGACTCGAAAAGTAACAACCCCAGTTATAAAATGTTTGTAGTAAATTCATCACGGGCTGATGGTGAGCCAATGATCGTAAAGCTCTGGGTGCCGGATGATAATGGTTTGATTTATGCCAAAGCGAAAGTTTGGCAGCCTCCATCAGATGATTATCCTGTTGGTCACTTTAAGCTGAACTTCAAGGGACTTCAAGGTGAAACAGCTACTGGAACGCAATTTATGAATGGTTACATGAGAACCCGCAGGAAAGGCAGCACAAGTACATTACAGTTTTGGAATCCAAAGAAGAGTGGATCAACAACGTATGATTATTCGGTCACTGCCAATTTTAACACTGATGGAACTGGTTCCGGCATAACAACCATGCCGAAATGGGATCAAAGTGGACCAACAAGTACTCAAAAAACCTATAAAGTTGCGGTCAGTGACGGTTATTTTTACAAGCAAAAAACAACCGTTACAGGAGGAACGACTACGACTGCAGATCCTGTCTGTCTTGATCGTAATAAATACCTCAAATCTGCCTGGCGCTATGGAATGTATTATAAAGGTACAAATACCGACAATGGCAGCAGGGTGGTGATCAATTCCGGCTTCCCGATCAAAGCTTCGAATAATTCAGTAGATTACTACGGCTACATCGGCTATCACGGACTGTGGATGCCCTCTGACGC
>LUQO01000020.1 GCA_001627865.1 SAR324 cluster bacterium REDSEA-S27_B3 | reverse complement strand
GGCAAGATCCATGGTAGAAGCAGGAGAGCTGGGAGAAGTTAGGGTGGTACAGACAGAATTTGCTCATGGGAACTGTGCTACTGCAGTTGAAAATCACAGTGAGGGAGCTGCTTGGCGCAATGACCCTAAAACTTCGGGAGGTACATTTGTACTGGGAGATGTGGGTACTCATGCCTTGCATCTGGCCACGTTCATTACAGGCCAGCAGGTTCACCATGTAGCCGCGGATTTCCAGAATTTTGTGAAAGGCAGGGTGCTTGAGGACAATGCCCATGTGCTGCTTCGTTTTGAAGAAGGAGCCTCAGGATATTTGTGGGCCAGTGGTGTGGCGATTGGGCATCGGCACGGGTTAGCAATCAGAGTGTATGGTTCTAAAGCTGGTATTTCATGGCATCAGGAACGTCCAAACCAGCTGCTCTATTCTCCGTTGGGAGTTACACCAAGAATTATGGAGCTTGATTCTCCGGAACTTCATAAATCAGCAAAACGATTGCTGCGTGTAATGGCAGGTCATCCTGAAGGATTTTTTGAAGCCTTCAGTAATATCTATTCAGATTTTGCACAAGTACTTAAAGCAAGGCTTTCTGGAAAAAATCAGGATGAGGTGAATCTGGTTTACCCCACATTGGAAGACGGCGCTCATGGTGTAAAGTTTATTGAAGCATGTGTTGAGTCTGCAAAGAAAAAAGGATGCTGGGTCAGCTCTAAATTATATTAATCAGACTAGTCCCATCTTAATATAAATATTCATGTCTTCCTCGGCAAAAAAAACGGAATCTCTTCGGAGTTATCGCTGGTATGGTCCGGATGATCTTCGTTCTTTTGGCCATCGGTCACGCACAAAACAAATGGGCCTGCACCGTGAAGAATTTCTAGGGAAGCCCGTAATCGGAATCATCAATACCTGGAACGAAATGAATACCTGTCACACCCACTTCCCACAACGAGTACAGGACATAAAACGTGGAGTTTTGTCTGCAGGAGGATTCCCGGTGGAACTTCCGGCAATGTCTCTTGGGGAGCAACTGATGAAGCCCACGGCTATGATGTACCGCAATTTCCTGGCAATGGAAGTTGAAGAACTTTTGCGAAGCTACCCTATTGACGGTGCAGTTTTGATGGGGGGATGTGATAAAACTACCCCAGGAGTCCTACTGGGAGCAATCAGCATGAATTTACCATGTATCTATGTTCCCGGTGGAGCAATGCTTAGGGGGCACTGGCGCGGTGAAACACTAGGCAGCGGAACAGATGTTTGGAAATACTGGGATGAAAGACGTTCCGGCAAACTTGACACAAACAGCTGGTTAGAAATTGAGGACGGTATCGCACGATCTCCAGGGACATGCATGAGTATGGGTACTGCTGTAACCATGATGTCTATTTCGGACGCACTGGGGATCTCGCTTCCGGGAGCGTCTTCAATTCCGGCAGTGGATTCAAATCACAACCGAATGGCATCACTTAGCGGACGGCGAGCCGTAGAGCTTGTATGGCAGGACATCAAGCCAACCGACATCCTTACTGATCAGGCATTTGAAAACTCAATCAAAGTTCTTATGGCCATAGGCGGCTCTACGAACGGCATAATTCATCTTACTGCGTTGGCAAATCGTGCAGGAATTTCATTGGATTTGGAGAAATTTGACAGGATTTCCCAGGGCATTCCGCTATTGGCAAATGTAAAGCCTTCCGGCGCATACGTGATGGAAGATTTTTATTTCGCAGGAGGTTTAAAATCCCTGATGAAACAGATGGAAAAGAATTTAAATCTGGACACCTTAACTGTTAACGGGAAAACATTAGGAGAAAATCTTGAAGGGGCTGAAGTCTTTAATGAAGATGTAATCCGTCCGATGGAAAATCCTGTCAGCAGTAATGGCGGTACAGCAGTATTACGCGGGAGCCTGGCTCCTGACGGTGCGGTAATAAAGCCAACAGCTGCTGAAAAAAGGCTCTTGAAACACCGTGGGGCCGCAGTGGTTTTCAAAGATATTAGGGATCTTAAAGCACGAGTAGATTCAGACGAACTGGAGGTTACAGCCGATTCTGTACTGGTACTTCAAAATGCGGGTCCTGTAGGTGGTCCGGGAATGCCCGAATGGGGTCAGCTGCCAGTTCCGAAAAAATTGCTCGACCAGGGAATAAAGGATGTGGTTCGTATTTCCGATGCACGCATGAGCGGTACTAGTTATGGGGCATGTGTTCTTCATGTTTCACCTGAAGCAGCTTTGGGCGGCCCGCTGGGGCTGGTAAGGGACGGTGACCAGATTGAGCTTGATGTTGAAAAGCGCAGGCTGGATTTACTGGTTCCGGAATCAGAGCTGGAAACAAGACGCAATCAATGGAAGCCTCCCGAATTAAAAGCAGGCCGGGGTTATGCAAGGATCTACATTGATCATGTTAATCAGGCACATCAGGGTTGTGATTTTGATTTTTTGCAGGGAATTCCGGGTGAAACTTCAGAACCAGATATTTATTGAGAATTGGTTAGGGAGTGATTTTCTAAAAATATAAAAGTAAATAATGGGACAAATTCGTGTAGGTATACTTGGAACAAGCTGGTGGGCGGATGCCATGTATCTGCCTTCCCTTGACGGTTCCAAAAAGGCCGTTGTTTCTGCCTGCTGCGGCCGTAACGAAGAACGTGCCAGGCAGTTAGCATCAAACTGGAATATACCCGCAGTGTACACCAACTGGGAAGAAATGCTTAATCAAGAGTCGTTGGATGCTGTTATAATCAGCACTCCCAATGACACTCACTTCCCGCTAGCACTGGCAGCTCTGGAAAAAGGACTGCATGTGCTCTGCGAAAAACCTCTTGCCCTTAATTACACGGAAGCAAGGAAAATGCTTGAGGTTGCACAGAGACAAAAGGCGGTAACAATGGTTCCTTTCACATACTCCTTTCTTCCCATGAATCAGAAAATTAAAAGCCTTTTGAGTGAGGGATTCCTCGGTGATCCTTATCATCTGAATTTCCGCTATTTTGCAGGTTATGGTAGGTCAGCTGAATACAGTTGGAGATTTGATCAAAAACATGCCGGCTCAGGTTCACTGGGAGATCTTGGTTCACATTTTATCTACTTAGCTGTATGGTTTTTTGGATCAGTCACTCATGTCTGGGCAGAATTGAACACGGTCACTAGCAGACCTGAACTTGATCCTTCAGGGCAAGCTTATTCACAGACAGATGATTTCAGCATCATTGTTCTGACGTTTTCTAATGGTGCCAAGGGTGTTGTTCAAGCTACTACAATGGCACATGAACCAAGTCTATGGGGTCAATCACACTATTTTGATTTACATGGTTCTGGGGGAACATTACGAGGATGGACTGACTGGGAACAGACCTATAAGCTGCTGGGAGCAAAATCTGAAGATGAAAAATTTACTGAAATCGATTTTTCCGAACTGATGCAGGAGGGAAAATCAAAAAAATCCATCCAGCAAATGTATAAAGAAACCTTTCGAAAAAGAGGTCGTATGACCGGAGAATTCATTGAAGCTGTGGCATCCAGTACTTCATGCAGGCCTACATTTGAAGACGGGGCTGAAGTTCAACGCATCCTGGATGCTGCTTTGTTAAGTGCACAGCAAAATTGTAAGATCAGCATAGAAGAGATTATCTGAAATACTTTTTTAACAAATTTTAATGTATTCATCATTCGGACTTTACTGGAACGGGAACTGGCAGACTGCATCCGGTAAGAGCATTCCTGTAATCAGTCCTGTAACTGAAGAAGTGCTCGGGGAAGCTCCTGGTGCAAGTGCAGCAGATACCGTGCAGTCAATTGAATCAGCCGTTTCAGGAACTGAGCGATGGCGGAAGGTTGGTGCGTGGGAGCGTTCACGTCTGCTTAAAAAAGCTGCAGAGATGATGCGTGAAAAAACTAACGAAATGGCACGCTGGCTGACAATGGAACTTGGAAAACCGCTGGATCAATCTGCAGGTGAAATTGGTATGGCTATAGAGCAGTTTGAGTGGTATGCCGAAGAGACAAAAAGAATTAACGGACAAATTATGGAGAGTCGCCAGCCTAATGCTAAAGTAATGATTCAACATGAACCAGTTGGTGTGGTTGCAGCCCTCACTTCATGGAATTTTCCCGTGGTTCTTGCAGCAAGAAAAATTGCTCCTGCAATTGCTGCAGGATGCTCAGTAATTTTACGTCCCGCAGAAGAGGCACCAGGGTCTGCCATGTCATTAATTCAATGTCTTCATAAAGTTGGTTTTCCATCGGGAGTTATAAATCTGATTAATGGGTATCCTGATAATGTTTCACCGGTATTAATGAGTGATCAAAGGGTACGCAAAATTTCACTTACTGGATCAACTCGTGTGGGCAAACTTCTCTTAAAGGCTTCCGCAGAAACTCTCAAAAGAACTTCAATGGAACTTGGAGGGCATGCCCCGGTTATTGTTTACGAGGATGCTGATACTGAGACTGTCGCGGAACAGGCGGCAATAGTTAAGTTCAAGCACTGCGGTCAGGTTTGTGCTTCACCTTCGCGATACTTTATACACGAAAATAGTGTTGATGCATTCTCTGAAAAATTTATTGAAACCACGAAGAAATTTAAATTGGGTGATGGCATGAACAAGGGCGTTGATATAGGCCCGCTTGCCACTGAAAAACGTAGGGAGGAAGTTGAGCGGATGGTATCTGACACTTTGGAATCCGGAGCACGCCTGAGATTAGGCGGAAAACGTCCGGAAGAATTTGAACGGGGATATTTTTATGAACCCACAGTTTTTGACAGAGTTCCAGACCATGCCCCGGTAATGAACGAAGAGCCCTTCGGCCCCCTGGTCCCGATTACCACATTCCAAAATTTTGATGAAGTGATTGAACGCGCCAACAATGTGGAATATGGACTCACCAGCTACATTTTTACCCGTTCGCAACGCTTGGCTCATGAGACTGCGGATGCTCTAGAAGCGGGTATGGTTGCCGTTAACACATTTTCCCTGGCATCTGCCGAAACGCCGTATGGAGGTGTAAAGCAAAGTGGTTTTGGAAGAGAAGGAGGATCCCAGGGTATTCATGATTATCTTAATATCAAATACATCAACATGGTGATGGAGGAGTAAACCTGCTTTTTCGAATTTATGACATTTGATGCAACGACACTTTTACAACACAGATGACCTTGACTTCGTGGAATTTGTCGCGCTTTGTTCAAACAGCGTAAATCAGCAGGACTACACTTTTTCCTCCGACATTCAAAAGAATGTAGTAATTTATGATGGTGAAAAAATCCGCTCTGTAATCGGCACACCTCAAGCAACTAAATTAAAAACAGAGCTGCACCATTGTTTGAAGGATGGTCCGGGACTTTTTGCCGTTCGTCAGGCATTTCCTGATCTTAAAGCGGTTGACCGCGCAACAGAAGTTTTTCTGGATATTATTACGCAGGAAAAAAAATCAGCCGAACATCATGGGGATCATTTCGCCAAACCCGGAGAAAACGAGAGGATTTGGAACGCACTGCAGAAATTGTGCGAGAGAGACGCGGAAGCCTTTGCTGCATACTATGACAATCCTGTTCTTTGTTTTGTTTCTGAAGCATGGCTTGGTCCATTCTTTCAAATGACTGCACAGGTCAACATTGTCAAGCCTGGCGGAAAGGCGCAGCAGCCTCACCGTGATTACCATCTCGGCTTCCAGGAAAATGAGGTTGTTTCTGAATTTCCAGTCACAGCTCAGATTCTCTCGCAGTTTCTAACTCTGCAGGGCGCAGTTGCTCACACTGAAATGAAGATTGAATCAGGGCCTACTATGTTCCTGCCGTTTTCACAGCAGTATCCTCTAGGCTATATGGCATGGCGGGATACTAAATTTATAAAGTATTTTGAGAAAAACTCGGTACAGATTTCCATGAAAAAAGGTGACGCTGTTTTTTTAAGTCCGGCCTTGTTCCATGCTGGTGGAACAAATACAGAAAAGACTGACCGCATTGCCAATCTGCTGCAGATTTCCAGTGCTTTCGGAAAAGCAATGGAATCTGTTGACCGAGTAAAAATGACTAAATTGATCTACCCTGTTCTGTTTGAAAAGAAAAAAAGGAATCAGCTGGGTGAAAACGAAGTCCGTACCATAGGGGCATCGGTTACAGACAGCTATTCTTTTCCCACGAACCTTGATACAGATTCTCCCACGGAAGGTTCTGTTCCAGAGACTGCGCAATCCTTGATGGAAAGAGCTTTAAATAAAAAATGGCCGGTTGAGAAGTTTTGTCTGAAACTGGATGAAGCAGTTAAGCGCAGAATTCCCTGAAAAATTTCAGTAAGATCATATGAGCAGTTATTAACTAACAAAGAATAAACCCATGGGAGAAGCATTATATAAAGGTAAAACAGCTGTAATTACGGGAAGTACTCAGGGACTGGGTGAAGCAATTGCACGAAAACTGACAGCAGAAAAAGCTTCAGGAATCACAATAAGCGGACGCAACTCAGAGCGTGGGGAAGCGCTGGCGGAAGAACTGACTCAACAAGGGACTCCAACAATTTTTGTGCGCGCAGAACTGGAAAATCCGGAAGAGTGTAGTAATCTTGTCAGTCAGTCATACAAACACTTTGGAAGACTGGATGGATTAGTAAATTCTGCGGGCATAACAACACGTGGTACATTGGAGAATACAACTGTCAAACTCTGGGACCAGCATATGGCAATAAACGTTCGGGCACCATTTCTGACAATGCAGGAAGCAGTTAAAGTAATGCAGAAACAGGGATGGGGCGGATCTATCGTGAATATTATTACAAAATCCGCTCATGGAGGTCAGCCTTTTTTGACTCCGTATTCCACCTCAAAAGGGGCATTGGCTACTTTAACTAAAAATGCTGCCTACAGTCAGCGCTGGCACAAAATCAGGATCAATGGAATCATGGTTGGCTGGATGGATACTCCTGCTGAAGACATGATTCAGCGCAAGTTTCATGGTGTTCAGGACAACTGGCTGGAAGATGCGGAAAGTAAACAACCATTGGGTAAACTTGCCAAGCCTGATGAGGTTGCGGAGTTGGTTGCACTGATGCTCAGTGACCGAGGTGGTGTGATGTGCGGCTCCTTGATTGATTATGACCAGGAAATAGTTGGAACTTCTGATTAATCAACTGACTCGAACATTCATCAAAAGAATTTATTTCAAATGAGGTTGAAATGAAGCCTTTAACAGTGGGGATCATCGGGGCTGGACGGATAGGTAAACTCCATGCGGAAAATCTGATGACACGAGTTAAAGGGACAAAACTTAAAGCAGTTACTGATCCATTTCTTGATGAAAAATGGGCTTTGTCCAAAGGAATTCCTGTTACTGGAAAAGATCACCGGATATTGCTTGAAGATTCAGAAATCGACGCTGTCCTGATCTGTTCTCCATCTCCGCAGCATGCTCAACAGATCATTGAATGTGCACAGGTCAAAAAGCATATTTTTTGTGAAAAACCCATCGCGCTTGATCCGGAAGTAATTCGAAATTCACTTTCAGAGGTTGAAAAGGCGGAGGTCAAAATACAGGTTGGCTTCAACAGGCGTTTCGATCCCAGCTTTGCCAAAGTGCGTGAAAAAGTATCTTCGGGAGCGCTGGGTGATCCTCAAGTAATTCGGGTGACTTCCCGTGATCCTGCTCCGCCTCCTCCAGAGTATGTGGCCTCATCGGGAGGTTTGTTTCTGGACATGACGATCCACGATTTTGACATGGTGCGTTTTCTCAGTGGAAGCGAAGTCACAGAAGTTCACGCATATGGAGCAGTGCTTGTCGACCCTGACATTGGCAAGGCTGGTGACATTGACACCGCTGTTATTTCACTGAAGTTTGCCAATGGGGCTCTGGGAATTATTGAAAACAGCCGCAAGGCTGTTTACGGATATGATCAGCGAGTGGAAGTCTTTGGTTCAAAAGGCACCGCATTGGCGGACAACAACAGGCCTACCTCCACAATTTTTCTCAATAATTCAGGAACTATGCAGGACAAACCGCTTTATTTTTTCCTTGAACGTTACCAGACAGCATTTGCTTCTGAATTGCAAGCATTCGTGGATGCTGTTCTTGAAGACAAGCCAACACCTGTTTCCGGAAAAGACGGTCTTGCTCCGGTGTTGATTGCCCTTGCTGCTCAGGAGTCGTTAATTAGTGGGAAACCGGTCAAAGTTGCTTCTGTTTGATCCGGATAAAAAGATGTCCCATACAGCCACCATTTTTGAAGATACCCGACCTCTCGATGTCATTTGTATGGGTCGAGTAGCTGTAGATTTGTATGCGGAACAGGTATACAGCCATCTTAAGGACACTCAAAGTTTTCGCAAATATCTGGGAGGTTGTGCAGGGAATACGGCAGTGGGCACGGCTCGACTTGGTTTGAAATCAGCCATGTTTTCCTATGTTGGAACAGATGAAATGGGATTATTTTTGCGGGAAACTTTGGAAAAAGAAGGAGTTGATACGACTCTTTTGAGAAGCACACCGGAACATCTAACTGCGCTGGTAGTGCTTGGTGTCAATCCTCCGGATCGGTTTCCTTTGATTTTCTATCGCGAAAACTGTGCTGACATGCAGATTCTGCCCGAAGACGCAAATCCGGATATCTTCCGGACAGCAAAAGCCTTGTTGATTACCGGTACGGGATTGTCCACACCTTCGATGCGTGAGGCTACAAGGCAGGCGGTAAAAGTTGCAAAAGCATGCGGATGTGCCGTGATACTGGATATTGATTACCGTCCTGTGCTTTGGGGATTGACTAAAGCGGGAGACGGAGAAACCCGTTTTGTTGCTTCTGCTGTTGTCACCAGGGAAATTCAAACTTTTCTTTCAGATCTGGATTTAATTGTCGGAACAGAAGAAGAAATCATGATCGCCGGTGGAGAACAAACACTTGAAAATAGTTTGTCCGTCATTCGGGGTCAATCATCTGCGACAGTAGTTCAAAAGCGTGGCGCCGAAGGCTGTCTTGTTTTTTCCGCAGATTCAGAAGTACCTGTTTCCGCGCGTTCATTCCAGATAGAAGTGTTGAATGTTCTTGGTGCCGGGGACGCGTTTATGAGTGGATTTCTTCGTGGATGGCTGCGCAATGAAACTCTGGAAACCTGCGCGCTTTACGGAAATGCCTGCGGGGCGCTGGTGGTCACGCGGCATGGTTGTTCGCCTGCCGCTCCTTCTTTCGCGGAAGTTGAATATTTCATCCGGAACTTTGACGACGTTCCGGCGGAAGGTCCGCTGCCGGATTTTGCTCATCATCCGAAAATGAACCAAATGCATTTACGGACAGAATTGGGACAGCCGCAAAAAGAAGAGATGCTGATACTGGCATTCGATCATCGTACTCAATTTGAGGAAAGCTGCCGCGAAAATAATTTGCCGCTGGAGATGATCTTCACATTCAAGAAACTGGTTCACGAAGGGTTCAAAATTGTGAACGAAGCCAACAAAGACAAAAAACTGGCGATATTAATTGATCCAAACTATGGAAGGACAATCCTCAATAATTCTTCTGATTTTGATTACACTGTAGGTGTTCCGATTGAAGCAGCAGGAGTTTTCCCGCTAAGCTGGTTGTGTGACAGCTCACTGTATCAACATTTGCTGGAGCGTCCAGGCACCTGGTTTGTGAAAGTGCTTTGGCAGTTTCATCCAAAGATGAATCCGCAAGAAAAACCGGAACGTCCGGTGCGGGATGTGCAACTGACGCAACTCCGGAAACTGAGTGAGGTTTGCAACGCACTCAAGCGAAAACTGATGGTTGAACTGATCATTCCGGATGATTACGCGAAAGAGGATGATTCCATGACGGATGATACGGCTTTAATCGAAGCGATAACTGAAGTATATAAAGCTGGAATTCACCCGTACTGGTGGAAAATAACCGCGCTTGACAGCGAAGAAATTTGGCTCAAGCTGACCGGAATTCTGGATCAATATGATCCGGATGTGGGGGTGATCATTCTGGGCAATAACGCACCGATTGAACAGTTCCAAACCTGGTTCCGTGTCGCGCGTTCGACTGCGCACAGTTGCGGATTCGCCGTCGGCCGTAGTATTTTCTGGGAACCTTGGGAGCAGTTTGCGCATGGAAGGATTAACAAATCTGAAGTATCTGAGATGATAGCAGAGCGTTACCAACAGGTGATTGATATC
>LUQO01000002.1:76566-147219 GCA_001627865.1 SAR324 cluster bacterium REDSEA-S27_B3 | reverse complement strand
TGACAGTCAGTGCTAAGGGTAACTATGGAAGGGAGTGGATTAATAGTTTCAGCATTGGCAGACTGGTGAAATTCTCTCCTGTCGGCATCAGCATTGACGATTCTCCTATTATCTCTACTAAAGGAGTACGATCATGGCATCCTAAGAAGAAACCTGCATGGACAAAAAAATCGCTGATGTTCGGACTAAGTGAACTGGAAAATCTCGCACAGGCAAAGGTCCCTGCTGAAGGACTTGGCCGATTTCTTTTTAAATGTCCTGACAGATTTCCTGCGTCAGAAGAAAGCCGGGCTGCAGAACACTCTATTGGGATTTTAAAGAATTGGCTTAAGGAATATTTTGAATTTCAAATGCCGATAACACCAGACAAAGATGCGGTGTCCACGCTGCTTGGGCTGGGGCCTGGTCTCACACCGTCTGGTGATGATTTTCTGGGAGGCATGCTGATCGCGCTGAATGTTTGCGGGAAAAAAACAGTTCAGAAGCAGCTCTATACCCAGGTAGAGTCCTTGCTTGATAGCACGGGTCCGGTAAGCCGTGCACACCTGAAGGCCACTGCCCTTGGTGAAGTTAGTCAGTCACTGCACCAAGTACTTAACATGCTGCTCGAGGGAAATAAGACACAGCTTGAACTTGGAATTGATGCAATTAACCAAATCGGCCATACATCAGGTTGGGATGCACTTGCGGGTGTTGCTGTCGTTCTGCGTCAACTGGCATTGACTTTTCGGTCAATGTAAAGCCATTGATTCAGAGTCCAAATCCACCATTATCAGTTTTAATAAAACCTAACACATATTGTATCTTTGAGGGGGCAGTATTATCCCCCCTTATCTTCTGACAGCATATCCGCTGATACTGATGGACTCTATTTCTATAATCTGAATCTCAAAGCTTTTATTTGATTGGATATAATCAAGGCCAAAAAGGAAATTTAACAATTATGCTCTTCGCTATACAGTTTTTATAATTAGATCCTCAATCAATGATCTGGTAGTGTGCATCTGTTGGTCTGCCGCTGTTTATCTGAACAATATCCTGAGGACATGCAGAGAAACTAAGCACGGCATTCATAAGAACCTTAAATAATACAAAATCACCTCTTTTTGATACTGTAGGCATTTGTTCAATCTCTCCGTTTGCATCGACCGGGGTGTTCTGCCAGAGATTAAACGGACACGGTGTTTCTGTGGGTTTAAAGCAAACAGCCGCAAGAGCCTTCCAAAGGTTGTCAGTACAGTTGTCATGATAATCAGTACACCCCAGTTGTTCGTAGCGGTATCGGTCACAGGCAGCCATCATGGTGTCATGAACACCGGGAGAGGTATCTTCAAGAAACTTCAGTATTTTGCGACGCTGATTAGTGATCAGCACGTCGCCTGGCTTTGGCCGGTAGCGTCCTAATCCTACCCGGCAGTGTTCCATTGACATAAATTCTCCGGAATGTTCTGAGTTGAACGCCCAAAAGTCGACAACCTGGTTGCCATGCGTGTTAATAATTTTAACTTTCTCTCCTTTACAAATATGTACAGCAACACCTCGACGTGCAGGAATCTTTACAAGCTTTGACCTACTTTTTTCAGTCTGTATTTTTTTATTGGCCATCTAAATACTCCATTAAAATAAATAATTAAATTAGTTTATTAAAGAAAAATATATCCTAATAAAATCAACATTATAAATCTATTTTAAGTGTTACTTCAAAATACTTTATTCACCAAATTAGTTATAAATCCTTCAGATGTTTTTAAGAGCTGATTATTCTTCATACCAGATTTTATTTTCCTGCAGTAACCATTTTACAGTATCAATCCAGTCTTTTCCTATTTGCTTATATTCGAGTTTTATATTTTGATTATTATTGAAACCAAAGAAATGATCATTTTGATCTGCCTCACTGTAATACCGTCCTTGCAGGCTCATTACGGCCCAGTAATTCCCAGGACGATTGGTGTAGGCCAAAGAATCATTGCTACTTTTCATCATACTATTACCCATCCATGAATTCGTGTAGGGGAAGCCTAAAATATCCATTATTGTTGGAGCAAGGTCGATTTAGCTGAAATAACGCTTCTCCTGGTATGGCTTTTTGATGTTTCCCCCTATGATAAGCAAAGGGATTTTCGATCTGGTTTTTACAAAATCTTCAAAGTCGCTGAAAGGTTTTTGAGGATTCTGATAATTTGATGTATCTGAGGTAATAAATATCAAAGTGTTTTTAAACCATTTGGTTTTGGATGCTGCAATTAAGAATTGATTAAGCATTGAATCAACATAATTGACGGCCTCATAATATTTATTTTGCACAGAACGGTTTTCATAACGTTGAAATTTTTCAGGGACATCAAAGGGGTGATGATTGGTGGTGGTCAGTGCTGAAGAGAAAAAAGGTTCTTTTTCCTGATCCAAAAGTTTAATCCACTTTTCAAATAGAGCCTCATCAGAAAATCCCCAACCCAGGGTTTCTGTATCAGATGGGAAATCAAAGCGATCAATAATTTTTTGAAACCCAATTTTGCGAAACATGGTCAACTGGTTGTCATAGGCTGCATCTGCGCCGTTAATCCATGAAGTGGAATATCCTTTCCTTCTTAGGATCTCAGGTAGGCAAAGGAAATGGTTCCTATTATAGTGGCTGAACACAGACTCTCCATAATTCGGCATTACAGAACAATAAGCTGCAATTTCCGCGTGACGGGTCTGGAAACCGTTTGCATAAAAATTATTGAAAAATATTCCTTTCTGTTTCCATTTTCCAAAATTAGGTGTCAGTCCCAATTCACTTCCAAAACTGTCCATATCTGTAGCCCTGAAGGATTCCAGGAGAATAAGCATGACATTCATTCTTTATGTGTTCCGTATTGTCATCCCGGACTTGCTCCGTGATCCATATACTTATTTTTCCCCTAAACCACCTTGCCTTCGACTTCGCTCAGGTATCACGGTCCCCCCTCTCCCGGGGGAGAGGGTCAGGGTGAGGGCGAAATATGAAACAACTGCCCTGGATTCCTTCCACCTGTTTCTGCTTAAATAGTCATCCCGGACTTGCTCCGGGATCCAGGACAAAGCAATGTATAGGAAATCGATTTAGAGTCACACCTCTACGTTCAATATTTAAAAGATGGTCTTAAACGGAGCATAAATTTATAACATCATTTGATTTGTTTTACAAGAATATGCTATGTTACGCGTAGGTTTGAAATTGTTTGAAAATTGGTTTCAGTTTGGTTACTGTTAGACTGTATCCAGAATTTCAGTTTACTAGTCATTTGACTTGATAGCGACACTAACGCCAACCGAAAGAGCGAAAGAGATATAAAGGAGACCAGATGAGCATATTGATTCAAAACGGTAGAGTTATTACTGCAACAGATGATTATCATGCAGACATCTTCATTGAAGATGAGAAAATTTCTTTAATAGGGAAATCGCTGAAGATGGAAGCGGACAAGGTGATAGACGCCAAAGGCAAATACGTGATCCCTGGAGGGATTGATCCTCATACACATTTTGATATGCCTTTCGGCGGAACAATGAGCGCTGATGATTTTGAGTCCGGACCAAGAGCAGCGGCGTTCGGAGGGACAACCTGCGTGATTGATTTTGCAATCCAGACCAAGGGAGAATCAACCCTTCAGGGACTGGACACATGGCACGCCAAGGCAGCAGTTGGAAAAAAGCCTCTGATTGATTATGGCTTCCACATGATCATTACGGACATGCCTGATTCAAGGCTGGGTGAAATGCGCACACTGGCCGATGAAGGAGTAACTTCCTATAAACTGTTCATGGCTTATCCCGGAGTTCTGTATGTGGATGACGGCACACTTTACCGGGCATTCAGGCAGGCTGGAGAAAACGGTACACGAATCTGTATGCATGCGGAAAACGGGATTGTGATTGATGAAATCATCAAGGAAGCTGTTGCCGATGGTCATACTGAACCAAAATGGCATGGACTGACTCGTCCTACAAGGATGGAAGCAGAAGGAGTTTACCGTTCGATTGCCATTGCCGAAGTGGCCAATGTTCCATTGTATATTGTGCATCTCTCATGCTCTGACGCATTGGAAGAAGTAAAAAGAGCAAGGATGCGCGGGGTGAATGTGCTGGCTGAAACCTGTCCGCAGTATCTGTTCCTGGACAAGAGCTACTACGAAAAGGAAGGATTTGAAGGCGCGAAATGGGTAATGACTCCTGCCCTGAGAGAAAAATGGAATCAGGATGAACTCTGGCAGGGACTGAAGTTCCGTGACCTTGAAACCATCGCCACCGATCACTGTCCTTTCTGTTTCAAGGAGCAGAAAGAACTTGGCCTGGAAACATTTACCAAAATTCCCAACGGCGCGCCTGGAGTTGAAAACCGCATGAGCCTGATTTACAACGGTGGTGTTGTTAAGGGCAGGATGGACCTGAACCGATTTGTTGAAGTCACTTCCACTGCCGCGGCCAAGGCTTTCGGGCTGTTTCCTAAAAAAGGCACAATCGCAGTAGGCACCGACGCGGACATTGTGATTTTTGATCCGGAGCGCAAGGAAACAATCAGTGTTGATAATCCATGTACGCATCATATGCGAGTGGACTTTTCAGCCTATGAAGGTTTTGAAGTGCAGGGCTTCACGGAAACGGTTCTCAGCCGCGGACGGGTAATCATTGAAAAAAATGAGCAGAAAGTTGAAGGCGGAGGAAACTTCATCAAACGTGCTTTGGTAAATTCACGCCTTGACTGAAATAATTTCGATCTTCCAGTTGAACTCAACTGATTTCCTTTATACAGATCATGCCGTCATTGCTGAATGGCGGCATAGGACCATATTTCCATAACCTTTTTGCCGTCCTGAAAAAAGGGCTGACTCCTGTTTTAAACTCCTCAGACAGCCCCGTCAAATCCATTTTCAATTTCAATGAACATTGACAAAATCCGCTTGTATCTGCTTTGCATTGCATGGTTCACAGCAATAATTAATGTGATCTTCGGTCAATCGGCAATTACTCTGGCAAATGCAGGTGTGTTGAGTTTGCTGCTGTTTTTTGGCTTAACATTCAGCCGTCTCAAAAAGGAAAGCATTTCGATCATTATAATTCTGCTTGTTGTGGCAATTATCCTGCTTGATCGATTTCCAAATTTTGATGACTTTTTGTCCGCAGGACGCTTTACACTTGTTTTTGCGGCATTGCTGCCAACCATGACGCTGGTCCGGTCTGCCTCATTAAAAATGGACCGAATCAGAAATTCCCAGAATTTATTAAGAAATCTTCCCACAAACATCTCTACTTCAGGCTTCCAGATTGCTTCACATTTTTTCGGCAGTGTAATTAACACCGGAACATTTTCCATTCTTTCCGCGGCGCTTCCGGAAGACAGTGATAAGAATTACCGCAAGACCATCGCTGAAGCATGTTTGCGCGGCATGAATACTTCCGCCACCTGGTCTCCTTTTTTTGTGGCGTTTGCGGTGGGTCAGGCATTTATTGACAAGACAAATTCCTGGATTGCAATGGGTTGCGGAATTCTGGTGGGGATAATATTTAATCTTGTTTCACTGCCGGTTTTTGCTTTTGGGTCAACATTTAACAAAATTAAATATTCCCTGGCATGCCTCAGTCCGGTATTCCCGATACTGACATTGATCATGTTTTCTGTATTATCCGTTTCGCTTTATTTTGATTTTACAGCTTTGTCTGCGGTGGTGCTGGTGATGCCTGTGCTGATAGCCGTTTATCTTGTTTTTAACCTTAACAATATTATCGAGGTTTATTCCAATACCAAATCATGGCTGCTTAATTCTTCAGACGACATCACGGTTATCAGCATCGCAATGCTGGTGGGTTACCTGATCAGCCGTTCCGGTACTATAAATGAATATAACCTATTGCTTGACTCAGCATTGTTTCCCACGTGGTCTCTGCTGGCAATTACCCCCCTGATCATAACGTTATTCTCTTTCATGGGAATTCATCCTGTGATCTCAAGCACAATCGCGTTGTCCCTGCTGACAACATTACAAGCCGAAATTCATCCCGCGCTGCTGATGCAGGCACACCTGATAGGGTGGGCGGCAGGAACAATGAGCTCGGTGGCTTCGCTGTCGATTTTAACCTGCTCAAACCTGTTTCAGGTGGAAACACGTCAGCTTGCTTTTGGTCCCAATTTACTGACTGCTGTTGTATTCTCTTTATCATCAGGATTGTTGCTCAGCTTCGTAAATTCTTTAATCTGAAATCTAAGATGCTCAAATCAAGGTCTCACCAGCTGGAAAATTTTGCAGCAGTACAGGAATATTTCCATTCACAAAACTGGACGGACGGACTTCCTGTTGTGCCTCCAACTCCGGAAGTAGTCAAAGATTTGCTGGAATGGTCCGGAATTGATCCGGAACACCTGATTGGCATTGAGCCTGTAAGAAACAGGGCAATAACTGCGGAAAAACTTGCAATAAATGCTGTGATGGCCGGTTGTCTCCCGGAACATTTCCCCTTGGTTTGTGAGGCATTTTCCGCAATGCTGAAAGAACCATTTCTTCTTCATGGCGCTACAGCAAGTACTGGAGGATGCGCTGTGCTTGTAATAATAAACGGCCCCGTCAGGCAGCAACTTGGAATGAAGGGTAGTTTTAATGCTCTTGGATCAAGCGACCGTGCTACTACAGTAATAGGCAGGGCGATTCGATTAACTCTATGCAATTTACTGGATGTGAGGCCTGGAGATGCAGACCGATCTACTCTTGGCCACCCGGGAAAATTCAGTTTCTGCATCGCTGAAGATGAAGAAAATACAAACTGGTTATCTCTCGCAGAAGAAAGGCAGATTCCCAGCGGAGTGTCTGCAATAACTGTAATGGCAGCAGGTTCTGCCCGGCAAATTATGAATGAGTGGACAACAAGTCCGGAAGAAATACTTGATACCTTTGTTGCCGAAATTAAAGCATGCATGAGACATTACTCAATCTGGCCCGGCAATTACGCCATCGTTATTCCTCCACAGCTCCGCGTCCACTTTGAAGAAGCACATTGGTCAAAGCAGGATATACGCGGATATGTTTTTGAACACGCGAGAATCAAGAGAAAAGAATGGAGTGATTGCGGTAAGAGTGCAATTGTTGGAAATAAAGGCGAAAAAGAATATAATGCATTGACTGATGAAAATCATTTACTTGTAGTGGCCGCCGGCGGACCTGCAGGAGGTTTCGGCGCCGTCATTCCTCCATGGTTTGGAACCAAGAGCAAAGCTGTCACTCAACCGCTTGGGCTTTGCCTGGATTGCGGACCTGAATAAATACTATACTTTTACTTCTGCAAAACATGACAATACAAGTTTTGGATCCGACTCATGAAACTGAATCCAAACCTTTCATTGCTGCCAAAGGACTAAAAAACCTCAATGGCGCAAAGGTCGGCATCATCTCAAACGGCAAGAAAGGCACTTTCCATTTTTTCAATGCACTGGAGGAACTGCTGATTAAAAACCATGCAGTAAGCAAAGTGGTTCGAATGGTAAAAAAGAACTACAGCGCTCCTGCTGAAACAGAAATTATGAAGGAGGTGAAAAAATGGGACGCCGTAATTGCCGGAGTGGGAGATTGAGGAAGCTGTTCATCATGCAGTCTGCATGATTCGATTAAGTCAGAGCAGCTGGGCGTCCCTTCATTTGGAATAATGACTTCACAATTTGCCAGTGCGGCGGAGATGATATCGCGTGCACTGGGGGCAGAAAATTATCCTTTTATTGTCATCAGTCACCCGATCAGCAGTGCCTCAAAAGCTGAGTTAAAAATTCAGGCCATCAACGCTCTTGATGAAGGCGTCAATCTGCTCCTCAAATCTAACCGCAGCACTGAATCGTAAGCCCATCCAGGACAAAGTGATGCTCCGGCTATCATGGGCTTTAACATTAATTCTCTAATCCGGTTTAAACGTATTATTCCCGGATTCAATCCAGGATTTAATTCCATTGGTTGCATGATAAATCAGGTAATCGTGTTTTTCCTGGATCATCATGTTTGATACAATACGGCTTCTCCTGCCGGTTCGGCAGATAATAATAACCGGTCCATTTTCATTTGCTGTCTTTCCAAGTTCAAACATCCATTTTTTAAAATCATAATTGCCGTCTTTATCAAAAAATGTCAGCAGGTGACTGTTGTTAATCACACCTGTCTGATGCCACTCACCTTCAGTCCTGATATCAATTAAGGGGACTCCGTCTTTAAGGAGCATTTTAATTCTACTGTTATTTACCTCAACGATTTCAGCAAACAACTGAGTGCTGCATATCAGATAGAAGATGGTGAATACGAGAAATTTTTTCTTCATAAATTATTTACTCGATCATGCATTTCATTTCTTCCAACAGAAATAATATACCACTTCCCCTGATAAATTTGAATCGCAGTTTTTGTTTTGGGAAACATAGAGGAGTACCTGCATTTTATCTGATTTCCAATTTTTAATAATGCTGGTGTTGATTGTCTGACAGTGAAGAATAAAAGGTAGCCATCAAATGAGATAATTGATTAGTTTTTTTAGATATTTATTACTGTTTCTTTCCATTTACCCACTTTGCAATGATTTTTCCGGTTTTGTCGTATCCTGTGACGTTCCAAGGATTGTCTTCTCTGAACTCACCTATTACTTTTCTTCCATCTGGTAAAGTAAGAGTTCCTTGACCATTATATTTTGCATTCCTAAATTTTCCTACGTACTTCATCCCATTAGAGAATGAGTATGTTCCTTGACCACTAAATACTCCTTCCTTCCGACGAGGTCGTCATATTGACTTTCTAAGTTTCTATCAAATTTGAAATTTCTATCAAATTTTTATCCGGATCCCTGACATATAAAGAAATGATTGCTCCTGTCGCGCCTGTTTTTTGTATAGGACCGTCTTCTATTTGAATGCTGTTTTCTGTAAATTTTAAATGCCATTCTTTTAACGGGGTTGTACTCAGGAAGCAAATATCCGCGGTTCCGGACAAAGGATTTTTTGCATGGGGAACATAAGGGGAGTCCGCATAATGAAGGTTGATTTTCTGACTGCCGAAAATAAGTGACTTTCTTGTTTCACCTCCATCTGCAGGTTGAAACTCCTTCAAAGTCATCCCTAACACGTCACGATAAAACTTTATTGTTTTATCGATGTCATTAACTGTTAAAACAATGTGGTCGATGCTGAGAGTCATCTTTTATCCTGTTCCTCTGATAAAAACCTTCCTTTATTTTTTCCGGCATTATAGGCAATAAAAGCCGTGACCGCCATAACGATCCCAACCACTATCACATGAAAAATAAATAGTGTCATTCCTTCCATGGTTATAATCCTGTCTGTAGATTGTTAGATTTCAGTAAAGCAGCGCTGTGAATTTTTTCTTCGTTTTAGTATCGTTAATTTATGATCGGTTTCCGTGATTAAATTTTAATGCTTCAGACAATTCCGGACTTGTTTCAAAGTCCTTCAAAGGAATCCAACAATAACATCTTATACTGCCTTAAAATAAGTTTGCCAGTTTTTACCACCTGCACTTGTTTCATCCACCACAAATAACACTCGTTTGGCCAAGTGCTATATTTCTTAAGCAAGTGTTGAAATCTGAAAGATAATCGGCAAATTGATTGATATTTCTTGGAATTCATGAAATAAATGTACTCCATTTGAAATCCTGAATGTCAAAAAGATAAATTATAGATGAAGTTTACCAGGCATCTTCTGCTCAGCTTTGCTCTCCTTTTTTTCCTTTTCCCTGCCTTTTTAACAGCCAAAGAAGAGAAACAGAAACTCAGCGGTTCAGTCGTCAAGAGTATCGTTGAACAGTTTGTCAGCATGCATTACGCCCAGCAGCCTCTGAACGATGAAATGTCATCCAGAATATTTTCGCTCTACATGAACCGGCTCGATCCGGCTCACTATTATTTTCTTGATTCTGACGTGGATGAATTTCGCAAGTACGAAACACGCATAGACGATCTGCTTCTCAGTGGGAATGTGAAGCTGGCATTGGATATTTTTGAACGCTTTAAAACACGTTTGTCCGAACGCCTGATAATGATGGAGGAATTTCTCAGTGAGGACTTTGATTTCAGCCGTGACGCAAAATGGACACTTGATCGTGAGAAACTGCCGTATCCGGAATCATCAGATGCAGCCCGGAAGATATGGCGTACCAAAATCAAGTTTGATTTGCTTACACTTAAACTTGCGGATACCAGCATAAAAGAAGGAAAAGAACGCTTGATGAAACGCGTGCGAGGATTGTGGAAGGATTATTCACAGTATGAAAATGATGATATCATCTCCCTCTTTCTTAATTCAATGGCGGCAGCTTATGATCCGCATTCCTCCTATCTGGCTGTTCAGGATCTGAAAAATTTTGACATCTCAATCAAACTCTCGCTTGAGGGGATTGGCGCGGTATTGCGCTGGGAAGACGGATACACGGTTGTAAATTCAATTGTTCCCGGAGGTGCCGCCTCAAGGCATGGAAAATTGAATGCCGAGGACCGGATTATTGCGGTTGCCCAGGGAGAACAGGCTTTTGAGAGCGTGATTGATATGCGCCTGAATGACGTGGTGCAGCTGATACGTGGAAAACGAGGAACCAAGGTCGGACTGCAAATTCTGCGAAAAACAGAAAAAGGCTTTGATACGCTGAAATATTTCATAGTACGCGACAAAATTGTGCTCAAGGACGGAGAGGCAAGAGCAGAAATTTTTGAACATGCTGTTACTCCGCGAAACCAAAGTGATAAAGAAACATACCGATACGGAGTGATAAAACTGCCTTCGTTTTATATTGATTTCAATGACCGCAGGAAAAATCCGAATAATTACAAAAGTTCCTCCAGAGATGTAAAAGAGCATCTTAAAAGATTTGTAATGAATGATGTTGATGGAGTGATCCTTGATTTACGCAGCAACGGCGGCGGCGGGCTTGATGAAGCAATCAACATGGCAGGACTTTTCATCGGTCACAATCCGGTGGTGATTGTCAGGCAGTCCGGGGGACGAAGAATAACGGTGCACCGCAGCCGCGAACGACAAGTATATAACGGACCGTTGATTATAATGCTGAATCGTTACAGTGCTTCTGCCTCCGAAATCCTGGCGGGCGCCATGCATGATTATCAGCGCGCGATTTTAGTCGGCGACACCACAACATTCGGAAAAGGTACGGTGCAGAATATCTTTCAGCTTCCGGAAGGTTATGGTGCGTTAAAAGTAACTATCGCGCAGTTTTACCGTGTTTCCGGATGGTCCACGCAAAACCGAGGAGTTGAAAGCAGCCTGATTTTACCTTCACTGAATAATGTGAGGGAAATCGGGGAATCCACTTTGGACCATGCACTGCCCTGGCGTGCAATTGATCCTGTGACGTATCGGGTGAAAGGAAATTTGAAAAAAGTAATTTCCCCCCTCAAACAGCTTTCCGAAGAGCGTATTGCTAATTCTGATTATTTCCAAAAAATTGATGAGGATACTCAGGAATATCTGACAAATGTGAAACCGCTTGGATATACTTCAATCCTCAAAATGCAGGAGGATGATATCAGACGCAAGACCCAACGTGAACAGGAACTTGTAAGTGCGACAGAGAAAGAGGCGGAAGACGTAACTGCTGAAACGACTCAAGTGGAAAATAAAAAGGGAATTAATCGCGATCATTACATAAACGAAAGTATGGCGATTTTATCTGATTACATAAATTTAAAGCTGCAGGCAGAATAAGCATGAATACGAGTTCCGCCAATGAGGAAAAAATAGATATTTTCTCAAAAGAGGTTCTGATTTCCCGAGAGGAAATCTACAGCCGAGTGGAACAGTTAGGACATGAGATATCCGCTGATTATCAGGGGCGGGAATTGCATCTGGTGGGTGTGCTTAACGGCGCCTTCATGTTTCTGGCTGACCTTGTGCGTCATCTAAGCATTCCCTGTCATATCTGCTTTATGCATGCTTCCAGCTACAAAGATCAACGTGTAAGCAGCGGCGAAGTAATCCTGATGCATAATCTTGATTTGAGCGGAAAGGATGTTCTTGTAGTTGAAGATATCTTTGATACCGGACTGACATTGAAACATATCAGTGAGGATCTTCAGTTGCAAAAACCGAATTCACTGGAAATCTGTGCCCTGCTGAACAAAAAGATTCCGGATAAGGTTCAGGTGGAAGTTAAATATATCGGCTTCGAAATTGAGGATCGTTTTGTGGTTGGGTACGGACTTGATTACGCGGAAAAATACCGTGAACTGCCGCATATCACCTGTCTGGATTAGAGTGTTGCTGCTAACAATTATTTAGCACAAAACTAAATCTGAGCCATCAAAGGAATGAGTTGTATTACAGGCTGTAGCTTTAATGAATTTCCTCAGCTCCTTCCGTAATCATCTTCCAGACGCTCAATATCATCCTCTCCGAAATAATCACCGGTCTGCACCTCAATGAAACATAAATCGGAAGTGCCGGTATTTTCAATGCGGTGTGTTGATCCGCATGGAATATTAACTGACTCACCCCCTTTTTTGTTGAGTCGTTGTCCATCAAGTGTTACGATTCCTTCACCGGACACAACATACCAGTGCTCTGACCTCTTTTGATGTTTTTGCAGACTGAGACGCTTGCCGGGATAAACTACGATTCGTTTGACTTTGTGGTCCGGTTCATCAGCAAGAACTGTGTAGAAGCCCCAGGGACGATGATCTGTTTCGGCGCTGTTTTTCATTATGGATCTCTGCTGGAAATAATTATGGCTGGGAAAAACATTTTAGGAAATTTGAGAAAATTCTCAAGACCAGTCAGTAATTTGCAAAATCGATGCTGTCGCGTAAACCATTTTTAAACAAAATGAAATTATGATGAGAATTCATGACCGTTGTGTCTAAAAAATTATTGCTCACTGTTTGCCTGTTGTGCTTCGCAACACAGGCGTGGGCGGTGAAAGCTAAATTGCGTTTTCTATTTCCTGTCAGCATGAGCAGCGTCACCGATGGATTTGAGAATTCAAAACTCAGCACATCTGAAGTTGTACTGGCCTTCGTGATGCCTGTATCCAAAAGCACTCAGCTGGATTTTGGATATTCATATTTCAATGCCAGGATCAAAGATCCCGACTCATCAACTGAAGCATATACAGGAGTGTTCCGCGCACACTTGCTGCAATTAGGTGCAGCTTATTCCGGATTTGAACTCACCAGAACAATATCTCTGCTGTTTGAGGCCTCCACCAGGTTTCCTGTAAGTGGACAGGGCGATGTAAAAGGTAATCCGGAATCAAGTGAAGCAGATTCCATAAGCGGAATGGGTTATTTTTTTGGATCAGGCATTATTTACGGCAACATGGATGTTCTGCTGTTTTATCAGCGCAGGGAGTTGACTTTTGATGAGCTTACGGTTTTGCGTGACGGCGAGCGTAAGAATGTTGCTTTGCAATCAACAGAATACGGCATCGGCATCGGATATACATTTTAGAAATTCCTGATGTTCAATATTCTTGTTAACACTGAGTACGAATGGCTGTTTGAAACACTAAAGGCCGAGGCGCCGGACTCTTTTTCCATGAGGCTGGTTGATTTTTCAAGTCCTGATGAAAACCTGAATAGACAGCTTGCTGAGGCCGACGCTGTTATCGGGCAGAAGATAAATCTCAACGATTCTCAATATGAATGTGCGCGCAAGCTGCAGATAATTCAAACATTAAGCGCCGGATTTGAACATATTGATCTGGCAAAAGCAAAACAGCACAACGTGTATGTTGCCAACAACAACGGCGCAAACGCAGAATCTGTGGCTGAGCATGTATTGATGCTGATTCTGGCGCTCTACCGTCAGCTGCTCTTCCATCACAAATCTGTAACACAAGGTCCATGGACTTGTTTAAAATACCAAAACCGTGGTCTTTCCGGGAAAATTCTAGGAATTTTTGGTCTTGGAAACACCGGGAAAGCTCTTGCACAACGGGCATCTGCTTTTGGTGTAAAAATCATCTACTTTGATGTCGTGCGACAAACTGAAGCTGAAAATGAAATGGGGCTGGAATATGTATTTCCGGAGGATTTGCTGCAGCAATCCGACATTCTCAGTTACCATGTGCCGAAAACCAGTTACACTAGCCAAATCATAAATCAAAAATCCCTCAGCAAAATGAAAGCAGACTCATTGCTGATCAATGCCTCACGCGGTGATATTCAAGATGAAGAAGCGATTTATGAGGCTTTGACTTCAGGAAAAATTTCCGGCGCAGGACTTGATGTTTTTGAGGAGGAGCCACTCCATGAAAATTCTCCCCTTTGCAAGCTTGATAATGTTGTACTGACTCCACACAGTGCTCCGGACAGGGAGTGCTATATCCGCACTATCAGCAACGCGCTGGACAATCTCCTCAGGGTTTCAAAAGGAGAAAATCCGCAAGCGCTTGCTGTTGATCATGAAGAAACAACACGGAAGTTTTTGAAGCTCCATCCGGAAGTAAAATTTTCTGTTTCCTGACTCTTTCAGAATAAGCCAAAATCAAATTGGACTGTGTTTTGCAAAAAGTACAGTATAAGGTTTTTTGCAAATTATTCGTAACATAAGTCATGGAACAACAAACACTAAATCCTTATTATGAACTTGGTGTGGAGCCCGGAGTGACTCCTCAGCAGCTGAAACAGGCATACCGCCAGTCTGTAATGCGCTACCATCCTGACAAGGCTTCAGGAAATGGGAGTGCAAAAAAATTCCGACAGGTGACAGAAGCATATCAGCTGTTGCAGAAAATGAATGCCTTTCAAACTTCACATGTGGGCAAAAAAACTGCCGGCAGGGCCTCAAATTTAAGACAAAAATTTACTTCGGTTTTTAATAAAAAGAAACAGCAGCAAACACAACCTTCCAGGCCATGGTGGGAAAAAATAACTGTTCCACAGGAAAATGATGAAAAAATCAAAGTCAACCGTCAGACCACCTATCTGTCACTTGAAGAATTGATTAACTGTGTTGAACTCTCAGAAAATCAATATGTGCGTCAGGTTGCACTGGAAGCAATTGCTGCAAAGAAAGATAACGGTGGGGTTAATTATCTGCTGCATCTGCTGCAGAACTCTGATCCCTCGAAACAGACTGATGTGATACAGGCTCTAGGCCAATGCGGTATTAAAAAGGTAAATCGGTATTTGTTTCCTTTTGTGATGAATACCTCCATAGAAACCTCCGCGGCAGCAATCAAAGCACTGGAGCGTATTGATGCGACAAACAGATCACAGGTCATTGAGATACTCCTCAAGCAAACTTCAGTATGGAAGACTGCCATTCTCAAACCGATGTCAAAACTGAAAAACCACTTATCTTCCGTAACATCTTCAAAGCGTAAATTGGGCGGCATGTTGCTACGAAGCGGTTCTATTACAGAACAACAGCTGGAAATTGCTTTGCTGATGCAGCAGAGATTCCCGCTGCTGCTTGGTCAAATTCTGCGCTATCTTGAGTATGTAACAATTCCGGAAATTCAGAATTCAATTGCCTCCCAGAAAAAATTCAGCTAGAATTTCCCCCTGTACTTAATTACTTGATTGCTGTTTTCCAGCTGTTTTCATTTAAATTAGTCTTATGAAAATAAAATCTTAACTCTTCCAGAAATTGCTGCGGGAACAGCCGCTCTTTTCAATTTCGACCTTCTTTAAAAAATTGCAATGGCACAAACAGACTCCAAAAATTCTTCCGGACAGGAGCATCCGCAAACTGCTCAAACTGTCCCCTATCCCGCACCTTATCCCCAGCAGTTTGAAGATGACACCATAGACTTATATGAACTTTGGCTTACTCTATGGAACAGGAAATGGCTGGTTATCGCTGTGACAGTTGTGGCAGCTTTAGGCTCCATAGTGTATGCGCTGCTGCAACCTCCTGTTTACAAAGTCGAAGCATTTATGCTACCGCCAACTGTGAAAGATATACAGGCATTGAACATTCCTGGAGCGGAAGGTATTTCCGTAATAACCCCAGCAGGAGTTTTTGATGAGTTCAAAAAAAATCTTAGTTCACGTACTCTGCAAAAGAAATTTATTCTGGAAAATAATCTGATGGAACTGCTTGCTCCGGAACGAACTCCGGAAACAAGAGATGAAGACATCTACGCGGGCTTCGCCGAATTGTTTGAGCTTGGGACAGTAAATGGAAGCACCTCATTGTCCATAGA
This sequence comes from SAR324 cluster bacterium REDSEA-S27_B3, assembly GCA_001627865.1. GTDB lineage: Bacteria > SAR324 > SAR324 > SAR324 > NAC60-12 > Arctic96AD-7. The sequence goes on along the minus strand of LUQO01000002.1, from coordinate 131,056 downwards.
GCTGCATGATGCTGAAATTGCCGCTGAATGGGTGAATGATTTAATTAACTTCTTTGACACAGAAACCATCAGTCGTCTGGTGGCAAATACACGCAATACTATTGCAAACCGGATCAGGGACATCGAATATACAATTAGTTCCAAGCGTCAAATGGTAAAGCTGCGGAGGGAAGATCAGATTGATGAACTTGAATACTCAATTGCATCTAAAAGGCAAATAGCCAAAAAGAGACGGGAAGATCAGATTGATGAACTTGAATACTCTATCGCATCAAAAAGACAAATGGCAAAACAGCGAAGGGAGGATAAGATAGAGGAAATTGAATATTCTATCGCATCAAAAAGACAAATGGCAAAACAGCGAAAGGATGATCTGATTAAAAGCTATGAAGAGGCAGCTAAGACTGCAAAATCACTGGGAATCATGACAGGGTTTACTCAGCAAACGAAATTGGTTGAACCAATTTCCGGGATAGTTAAGTCGACAACACAAAATGGAGTAAAAACTGACTCTTCTCCTATTGCTCAAATGAACGTAGATATAGCCACAGCAACAACACCACTTTTCTTCATTGGGTATGATGCACTTGATGCGGAACTAGATAATCTTAAATCTCGAACTGATGACGACCCTTTTATTCCTGGTTTACGTGATTTGCAGGAAAACCTTAACCGTCTTCGATCAATTAGATCAGACGATCCTTTCATTGATGGGTTACGTGATTTACAGGAGGAGCTGGCCTTGTTGAATTCCATACAAATAGAGGAAGAAGGACTGAGCGCCGTGAATATCGATCAGGCCGCTTTTCCGCCAAAACACAGGATCAAACCCAACCGCAGATTGATTGTCTCGCTTGGCGCGGTAGTCGGCCTTTTCTCTGGAATCTTCCTGGCCTTTTTTATTGCTGCTGAACTCCATACATATCAATGAAAATGGACTGCGTTCAGTAAAAATCGATCAGGCCGCTTTTCCGCCAAAACACAGGATCAAACCCAACCGCAGATTGATTGTCTCGCTTGGCTCAGTAGTAGGCCTTTTCTTGGGAATCTTCCTGGCCTTTTTTATTGAGTTTGTGCAGAATCAGAGAAAAAAGCATTCTGAAGAATCCGCTGTGACATAAAAAAACACCCTCGACTTTTTCATGGGAACTCCTCCGGAAATCACCCCAAAGAAATCTCTCCCAATGCTGTGTAAACAGCTCCCTGCGGATTAAGTTCACTTTGGAAGATAACCACCTTCTTTGAAACTCCCTCTAAATTAATTTGCCGCGGCTGAAATGCTAAACTTTTTCGACTACCGGATTTCAAGCGTCCAAGAGTCACATGCGGTGTAAAGCGTCGTCTCTCAATTGAAATTCCAATCTTGCGTACGCAATCAGCCACATTAAGTTGCAGCTGAATCAATTCATCCGTGCGTTCAAGTAAGGCTGCGGCGATTTTTGGAGATCGTGAAAAAGGAAATGGAGTGATTTCCGAAAATTTAAATGGAACTGCTTTTGTGGTACAGAGTTTATGTTCCAGCGCATATTGCAGACTGCTGACCATCACGTAATCAACATTCCCCAGAAAAGCCAAAGTCAGGTGGTAGTTTTCCTTCGACAACCAGCGAATCTGCTGGAGTTTGTCATGTCCGGATATGAATTCTGTATGTTCGGACAATTTTTTCCTGACCGTATGAGGAAGTTCCAGCGACACAAAAGTCCGGATTTTCATCAACTCATCCGGAAACAGTCAGCCCCTCAATCAGCAGGGCCGGAATGTATAAATGGGTTAGTTCAGGCTGATACACATTTCCGCATCCTCGGATGTTGTTTAACACATCAAAAAAATTTCCGGCAACAGTAACACTGTCCACTGGTTGAACTCTCCGTCCGTTTTTCATCAGAAAGCCCTGCACTCCAATCGAAATATCTCCACTGACCGGATTGCATCCGGCCTGACCTTCCAGCTCTGTTACCAGCAAACATTTTTTCTCCAGCCCGCAAAGCTGTTCCAGAGTGTGTTCACCAGTAGGCCAAATCAGGTTGTGAGAACGTGTACCGATTCCCCCGGAATATCCGCGTGAGGCATGTCCGGTTGAGGTCTTGTTTTCCTTGCGTGCGGACTCGACGTGATACAAAAAATTGCTGAAAACACCGTTTTCTATCAGATGAAACGGTTTTGTTAAAAATCCTTCAGAGTCCAGAAAACAGGAACGATTCCCGCCGGGACGATGCGGATCATCCAGCAGAGACAACTCAGGAACGGCAATTTTTTGTCCCAGTTTTCCTTTCAGGCGCGACATGCCTTTCTGTGCCGCTTCTGCTGAAAAAGCCCTGAAGTACATTGCCAGAAAACTCGGGGCGGTGTATTCATCCAATACCACTGGTATCGATCCACTTTGAATCGGTGAGGCATTCAGCAGTTCCACCGCTCTTTCCACTGCTTCTTCGCCAACTCGTTTCCCGGCGTTCGGATCCCATTCACGCCGATGTATAATTTTCATTCCGGACTTCCTTGATTCTCCTTCCTGCAGGAGAGGTCCACACCATGCGGCAACTTCATTCGACTGTTGAGTACAGAATACGCCTCTGCTGGAAAGCAATAGTGATTCACTTCTTCCTCGTGAAACCCCAAGATACGGAATTGAAACTACGCGTTTGTCTGCTGATTTTACTGTGTCTTCTATTGACAATCCAAGTTCGGTCAGCTGCTCCGAATTCAGCTGATCAAGTTCCGGATTGTAAAGCTCAAGTGAGGCAGTGTCCGGAATTACAGGTGGTGCGTCCAGCATCACCACTTCTGTGGGATCCTGAAGTTTTGCATTTTCACAGGCATTTTCAAACGCAAGGCCGATTGATTCCGGAGTCAGCCTTTCTGTGGAGGCAAGCCCGGTTCGTCCTTCATCAAGCACCCTCACTCCCAGTCCAAGGCTGGTGGACTGCTCTACTTTTTCCACTTTGCCTTCCTGAATTTCCAGATCAAGCGATTCATTGTGCTCAACTACAACATCTGTATCTTTAAGTCTCTTTTTTTCTGCCAGAAACAAAACCTGTTCAGCAGCCTGCTTCATCTTCAGCATGTTTATTTTTCCTTTATTTATAATAACAATGGCCTGTTAAAAAGAGATATCACAAACAAGTTACTGAAAACAACATTTTCAATTATTGTTTGTTTTCACTTAAAAAGGAGATCTGGCAACACGAATCTGTGACACTCCCAGATTATTGATTTCAGACCAGGCAACAATTAGTTTGTTGAGGTAGGCTGCGGTACTCGGTTTACCGGTAATTTTGGCTGTGTTGATGTTCAAGCCGTCATAACCGTCTCCATCCTTAAAACTCCACGTTGATGTCCCATCGAATTCTGCAACACGTACCTGAGTGTTACCGTTTTCTTCTAACCAAACCGCATAAAGTTTGGAGCTTGAACTGTTGGAAGTTTCATTATTCCAGGAAATTCCATTGTCCGTAGATCTAACAATGTTTTCGTCAGTAACTTTCACTAAGTGCGGAAATGAAGCATTTTGCGTGTAATCCTTGTTAATTCCCTTCGTTGCATTATCTCCATCCACAAAACTCCAACTGCTTCCATCGTATGACTTGACTCGAATTTGTGTCCTGTTGTCTGCATTAGTTTCACTCCAGGCAATGTAGAGTTTATTATTAAGTACTGCCATTGCCGGTTCGGTTGCGTTTTTACCTGTTGCCTTGTTAATTCCGGTGCTGCTGTTGCCGTCCACAAAACTCCAGCTGGTGCTGTTATCAAATTTTGCCACACGGATTTGTGATGCAGTACCGTCTGATTCGCTCCATGCAGCATAAATTTCAGAGTTGAAATTATGCATTTTGGGATTTAGTGCATTCTTGCTCGTGTCTTTATTAATACCAGTGGTGCTGGAACCAATATTATCTACCAAATTCCAACTGCTGCTGTTGTCAAACTGCTTAACCCGAACCTGATTTGCGGTTCCATTGTTTTCACTCCAAATTGCATAAAGTGATGAATTATTATGAAGCAATTGAGGATTATTAGCTGAATAACTTGTTGAATTGTTAAGAGGCTGAAAATTACTGATTTGAAAATCCCAGGAGGTGGTAGTGTTATCGAATACTGCAGAACGGATCAATCCCTTACCTGCACCGTTGTCTTCGCTCCAAACGGCAAAAAGATGCGTACCGTTGTCTGCCAGTGATGGATGACTTGCATTGCGTGATTTGATCAAATTAATACCGTTGTTGCCATCTCCATCAATTGTGCTCCAAGAGGTGTTATCGTAATTCTTGACCCTGATTTGGCTGATGCTGCCGACTTGTGACACTTCGCTCCAACTCACATACAGCTTTGAAATGCTATTGTTGGTTGTATTTACCCAGGATGTGCCATTATCGGCAGATCTCACAATGTTGCCGGAAGAACCCACTGCAACAAAGGTATTGTTTCCAAAGCTTAGCCCAGAGAGATTACTAGAAGTTGGAGAAGTCACAGTACTAAAAGAAGATCCGTTGTCAGTAGATCTCACAATGTTGCCGGAAGAACCCACTGCAACGAAGGTGTTGTTTCCAAAGCTTACTCCTGAGAGATCATTTGTAATTGGAGAAGTTGCATTATCCCAGGATACACCATTGTCAGTGGATCTCACAATGTTGCCGGAAGAACCCACTGCAACAAAGGTATTGTTTCCGAACGCTGCTTCTAAGAGATTATTTCCAGTTGGAGAAGTTGCATTATCCCAGGATACACCATTGTCAGTTGATTTCACTATACTGCCTGAAGAACCCACTGCAACAAAGGTGCTGTTTCCAAAGCTTACTCCTGAGAGACTGTTTGCAGTGGGAGAAGTAACATTATCAAAAGATGCACCAGTATCAGTTGACCTTACGATGTTTCCTGAATCTCCTACTGCCACAAATGTATTATTTCCGAATTCGACTCTATTGAGATTATTTGCAGTGGGAGAAGTCGCACTATTCCAGGAGGTTCCATTGTCGGTTGATCTTACGATTTTTCCTGTAACTCCTGCTGCCACGAATGTATTGCTTCCGAAGGTTATGCCAGAGAGATTATTTCCAGTTGGTGAAGAACCCACAACCACGAAGGTATTGTTCCCGAATGCAGTTTCAGAGAGATTATTTCCAGTTGGAAATGAATGCAGACTCACATTGTCAGCACGGTAAGTTGAGTTTTTATTAACTCCGGTAGAGCTACCACCTCCATCTACAAGAACCCAGCATCCGACTGATACATTATCCACATCCGCACTTGCCGTTCCGGAGCCGTTGCTGACCACACATTTTCCGTTGGGCTGGGTTTTGACACTCACATTATATTTGGCATTGGAAGCAACTTGAAATGAAAAACTGCCGTCGCTGGTAAGTGTTTGATCACCTCCGTAGTTGTTTTGCAGCACAAGCGTTCCTGTAAGTCCGCTGACACTCCCTGAAACAGTATAAACTGTGTATGAGCATATTATGCTTACATCGCTCACATTGTCGGAAACCACACCACTGTTGAGGTTTGGTGTACATGTCTGACCGGTTGGTTGTGTCTTGACGGTCACCAGATATGTACCTCCTGAAGCCACTTTTGTTGAGAAGCTGAAACTGGTGTTGTCACTGACAGTAAGATCATCTCCGGAATTGTTCTGCAGTGTTACACTTAACCCTGAAAGCATTCCTACAACAGTACCGGAAATGGTATATGATGCTGAAGAACTGCATGTAACCACCACTGTTGTACTCGCAGTGAGTGTTCCTTCTCCGTCTGTCACCGTACAGGTTTGATTGACTGGTTGCTGACGAACGGTGATATTGTACGAAGTGCCGCCGGCAAAAGAACCAAAAGAATAAGTTCCATCTGTGGTAATTCCGAGTGCTTCTTTTTCTGTAAAAACATTATTTGCCGTGCTCTGTCCACTGCTCAGAACCACATTTTTCCCCTGCAGAAGACCCGAAACGCTAACCTTTAGCACAGGCAAACTGCTGCCGCTGCCGCTGCCGCTATCCTCAGTTGCTGCACATCCTGTCAAAGTGACAAAAAGAGCTAATAATATTGCTAACTTGGCTGTTTGCTTATTATTGCTAAGCATTATCAGATTTTGTTATTTGACAAAAAAATGTTTAATAATTTAACTAACAATTTAAAAAGGATTCTTTACTACTCTGATTTGAGTTATTCCACTGCTGTCAGGCTCACTCCAGGAAGCAAATAGTTTTGAGTTACTTGCTTTCAATATGGGAGTTGCAGCAACATTTAAGATGTTGTAATTTAAGCCAAAGCGACTGATACCGAATTCATCATAACGATCCACTAAAACCCATTCCGAAGAATCGTCATTTCCATTATACTTTGCTACCCGAATTTGTTTGCTGAGTCCGTGTTCCTGGAGCCATGTCAGGTAAAGATTTGAATTAAAAACAGTCATCCTCGGAGCTGTAGCATTTTCATTTCCATCTGAATCAACAATCAAGTTGAGGCCTTTTGTACTATCACCACCATCAACAAAGCTCCATGAGGGTGAAGTAAGATTACCATTGAATACTGCTACTCTGATTTGTGTTACGTTCTCGCTGTTCGACTCCTGCCAGTATGCATATAGTTTTGAATTGAAAACTATCAGTTCCGGAAATTCAGCATTGTAAGAAGAATTTTTATTTATTCCAGACACTTCATTTCCTTCAACTGATATCCAACTGGTGGAACTTGCACTGCTGGTTTTAACTCGAATCTGACCTGTAAGATTATCACTTCCGTTCTCCCTCCAAATTGCGTACAGGTTAGAATTCAAAGAAGCTAATTTTGGCTGAGTAGCATGGCGGCTGGTATTATCATTGATACCCGTGATTCCGTTTCCATCCCAGAAAGCTCCTGTTACTTTAGCTACACGGATTTGGCTTATACTTACATAATCTAACTCACTCCATGTAACGTATGAGCTGCTGTCATAACTGTGGTATGCTCCATGAGGAGATGAAAGTGTCTGATTATTTTTGTTAATGGAACCAAAAGAGTTCCAGGAACTATTTACGTATCTAGCAATTGATACGTAACTTGTCCCCGCAAGCTCCTCAACCCATGCCATGAACAAAGACTGAGTAGTCTTTTCTTCCACAAATAAAACAGGTTGGGAAGCATCCTGAGAGGTTCTTGTAGAATCAAAACTTTTGTTGTTAATCCCGGAAGAGTCCACAAAACTCCAACTACTTGAGTTATCGTTATATTTTGCGACTCTAATTCTGGTTTTGTTGTCAGAGCTGGAAGGCTCCACCCAGGTACTATAAAGATTTGATTCAAATTCGATAAGCTGCGGACTGCTGCCATTTTGACTGACATTATCGTTAATTCCACCACTTGTTACATTGTCAATGTATTCCCAGCAAACCGCTTTAAGATCAGTATAATCCTGTGAAACATTGCTGCGTGTACCATTGACAACAGAACAAGTCCGATTATCAGGTTGAGAAGAAATGTAAATACTGTAGCCCCCACCTTCTGCTACAGGAGTACTGAAACTGAACGTACCATTGTCTGTGAGTGTTTTTGTTTCATTATCGAATTGCAGGCTTAAATTCGTTGATCCCAATCCACTTGCTGTGCCACTTAAAAAATATGTCCGGACTGCACAGACAATGGAAACACTGCTCATATTGTCACTTGCAATTCCGCGATTGTTTGCTGCCGAACATGTGAAAGGAGTAGGCTGAGTTTTTACAGTTACGTTGTACGCGTTTCCCTTGCTGACTTTGGTTGGAAAACTGAAACTGCCGTTTGAAGCAGTAAGATCATCTGCACCGTTATTTTGTAGAACAACAGTACCAGTTAAACCGCTTACAGTCCCAGTGACGCTGTAACTACTGCTCGTACAGGAAATTGTTATATTTGAAACGTTTTTATTTGAAGTTGTACCAGAACCATTAGAGACGGTGCAGGTCTGCGTGTTTGGTTGCAGTTTTACCGTAACACTATATGCATTTCCGGAACTGATACGGGTCTGGAAAGCAAAACTGACATCATCTGCTCCAGTTTGCTCAATAACAGTATCATCCGCACCATTATTTTGAATGACGAAAACACCAGAGAGGCCGGTTACAGTTCCGCCGATACTGTAAGTGGTACTACTTGAAGAAGAACTTGAATCCTTATTATCATCGGCACACCCAAAAAATAATAAAATTGAAATGATGATGCATGCAGCCTGTTTCCAATTATAATGCCGACAATTAAACACTTGAACCTGCTGGATCGTAGGATATGCAAACCAGAGTGAATTTCAAACACTGAGTGCAACTAGATAAAAATACAACTTTGTATGCAACTCATGTTCCGAGTCAGTTTAATAAGTATAACCTAAACTCTGATGGATTAATTATAAACAAATCATTACTGATAAAAAACCGCTTTGTTGATTTAGTTTTTCTGACTGGGTATGTGCTGTAATCATAACTCACTTGCCCCTTGCCTGAAGTTTTAATAGACTTGATCCGAGCTAAATATTCCTTGAAGAAAAAACATTGAAGCAAGTGATCAGCACGACACAACTGGTGAAACCGGTCGTTTCAAATAATGCAGTTGTGATCACAAAAAAATACAGGAATTCAGCTTCATTTTCTGAGACTTGAAAAATCTTCAGACCAGATAGACCTTTTTTAATTTTATAATCAAAGCATATAGAAATAAATGACAGCAAATCAAACAATTGAGCAGCTTCAGAACATTGACCGTAATACGCTCTTTCATCCATCCACACATGCAAGTGACCATGCTCACGGAAATACGCCCGTTAACATCATTGAAAGCGGCAGCGGAATATATATTAAAAATCAGCATGGTACTGAACTACTGGATGGCTTCGCCGGACTCTACTGTGTAAACGTTGGTTATGGCCGCAGTGAAATTGCTGAGGCAATTTATCAGCAGGCTTTGAAACTGGCTTATTACCACACTTATGTCGGTCACTCCAATCAAGCAGTCATCGAATTGTCAAAGAGGGTAATCGACTGGGCGCCCGACGGAATGAGCAAGGTTTATTACGGACTCTCCGGTTCTGATGCCAACGAAACGCAGATCAAGCTGGTGCGCTACTTCCATAACATTCTTGGCTACAAGCAAAAGAAAAAGATAATCTCTCGCCAGCGCGGTTATCACGGTTCCGGTATCGGTTCCGGCAGTCTGACCGGCCTTCCGTTATATCACAAAGCTTTCGACCTGCCCATGGAAACCATTCTTCATACCATCACACCTCATCACTACTGGAACGCGGAAGCTGGTATGAGCGAAACTGAATTCTCGGGTTATTGTGCCGATGAGCTGGAAAAAATGATTCTTGCCGAAGGTGCGGAAACCATTGGAGCATTCATAGGTGAGCCCGTAATGGGAACAGGGGGTATCATTCCGCCGCCGGAAGGATATTGGGATGCAATACAAAAAGTGCTTAATAAATATGAAATTCTGCTGATTGCGGATGAGGTTATCTGCGGTTTCGGACGCCTGGGAGCGCCTTTCGGCTCACATCTTTACGGCATTCGTCCGGATTTAATTACAATTGCAAAGGGATTGACCAGCGCCTATGCACCGCTGTCCGGAGTGATTGTGGGTGAGCGTGTATGGAATGTAATTGAACAGGGCTCTGAAGAACTTGGACCAATTGGTCATGGCTGGACATATTCAGGACATCCTTTGGGAGCAGCAGCCGGTCTGGCAAATCTTGACATCCTGGAACGGGAAAATCTTACTGAAAACGCCCGTGAATCCGGAGCATATCTGCAGTCCCAGTTTCACCATGCATTTGACAATCATCCGCTGGTGGGTGAAGTACGTGGAGCCGGGCTGCTGTGCGCGCTGGAATTTGTGGCAGACAAATCGAAAAAGACTCGATTTGACGCAGACTGGAAAATCGGAGCAAAAGTCTCGGCGGCATGTCTGGAGCAGAAGCTGATTGCCCGCGCATTGCCGCATGGCGATATCCTCGGCTTTGCTCCACCGCTGACTATTACCAAAACTGAAGTGGACGAAATTGTGCGGCGCACCACTGCGGCTCTGAATTCGGTTGCGGATCAGTTGACTAAGGAATTTTCATGGCGTGGTTGAACATCTAAAACCTTATTTGCTGAAAATTTGAATCAGTTTACTCAGTCAAATTGAACACCCTTTCAATCAAAATACTATTAAGGCGATGATGAAAACATATGCTTTTGCTGTGGTAGGCGCTTTGGGTAACGTCGGCACCGAAATGCGAGGCATCCTGGAGAAAAGTGATTTGCCAATCGAGAAGCTGGTACTGATGGATGTGGCAGGGAATGCCGGGAAAAAAGTAAGCTGGCGTGATCAGGAACACACTGTTGTTGAGTCAAAGCCGGAAGCATTCTCCGGACTTGACATCGCCATTATGAGCGCCGGTGCTGAGGCCTCCCTGCAGTTGTCTCCGGAAGCAGTAAAAAGAGGCTGTGTTGTTATCGATAATTCATCAGCTTTCAGAATGGCTCCGGAACATCCCCTGGTTGTTCCGGAAGTGAACGCTGATGCGCTGGCTGATCATCAGGGCATCATTGCCAATCCAAATTGTTCCACAATACAGATGCTGGTGGCGCTCAAGCCGATTCATGATAAGTTCCGCGTCAAACGGGTCGTTGTCAGTACCTATCAGGCAGTAAGCGGTTCCGGACAGGGTGGTGTTGATGAACTGCTGAAACAGACTCTTGCCTGTACCAAAGGCGAAAAAATGCAGAGTTCCGTTTATCCTCATCAGATTGCTTTCAATGTGCTGCCTCATATTGATACCTTTCAGGAAAACGGCTACAGCGGAGAGGAAATGAAAATGATTAATGAAACCGCAAAAATACTTGATCCCAATATCAGAATCACCTCCACCACTGTCAGAGTTCCTGTGGCAACAGGACACAGTGAAAGCCTGAATATTGAAACAGAAAAGCCATTTGAAGTAGATCAGATAAAAAAACTGATGGCGGAGTCTCCCGGAATTGTGCTGGAAGACGAACCTGACAAAAACATTTATCCGCTTGCAGTAAAAACCGCCGGAAAAGACGCTGTGTACGTGGGACGGATACGTCGTGACTTTTCTACAGAAAACGCAATCAACATGTGGTGTGTCTCCGACAACCTGCGAAAAGGCGCCGCCTTGAATACTGTTCAGATTGCACGCGAGCTTATCAATCGTGATTTAGTCAGAGTTGAATAATTTTCAACATCAACCAGTTAATCCAGATTTATGACAGGAAGAGGCTCCGATGACTCAATAATCGTGATGAAATTCGGAGGTACCAGTGTACAGACTGAAGAGTCCCGCCGGCATGTGATCAAGCACATCCGCAGGAATGTTGAGTCCGGGAAGCAGGTGGTCGCGGTTGTATCAGCTATGGGACGCAAAGGTGATCCTTACGCCACAGACACATTGATTTCCCTGCTGAAAGATGCAGGCGAACCGGTTAATCCAGCAGAGCTGGACTCTGTAATGAGTATTGGTGAGAGATTTAGCGCGGCTTTTTTTTCACATTTGCTCACAATGAACGGACTTCCCGCAGCAGCCTTCACAGGCAGACAGGCAGGCATACTCACAGACGACAATCCCGGAAACGCCGAAATTCTGGACATAAATCCCTCCCGTGTTAGCAAAGCATTGAGTGAGGGTAAAACCGCGGTGGTGGCCGGTTTCCAGGGAGCAACATCAAAAGGAGATGTGCGCACACTTGGCCGAGGCGGCAGTGATACAAGTGCCGTAGCGCTGGGATCAGCCCTGAATGCTGAGGTGGTTGAAATTTATTCTGATGTTGACGGAATTGCCAATTGTGACCCCCGCCAAATTCCGGAAGCTGTTTTTATGGATTCCGTAAGCGCCACACAAATTCTAAGCATGGCGGATCAGGGCAGCAAGGTGCTTAATCCTAGAGCAGTTAAAGCATCGCTGAAAACAAAAACAAAGATTGTTGCCAGAAACACTTTCAGTGATTCCAGCGGAACTGCTATTTTACACAACTCACCTGATGAACAGTCTGACCAGGTCACATTGGCACATCGCGACGAATTAGCTCTCACCGAATTTGAAGACAAAACTGACGCGCAAAAAATTGTTCCGGAATTAATTAGGATTGATAATCTCAGATTCCTGCTCAAAAACGATGTTTATCTGGAAAGCAGACTGGAGGAGCTGCGTAACAGTTTTGGCACGGTGAAGAAGAATCCTGGCTGGGCGACTGTCTCAGTAGTTTTCGATAAACCTGCCCCGCAAAGCATAAAAATTCCTGATGCTGAAATTATCCAGTCCAGCGAAAATGTGATTTGTTATCTGCTGAAAGAAGTTAATTTATCTGCTTCTTTGAGAATTTTGTATAATCATTACATTCAGCAATGATGGACATTTCCCTGCAGCAAATCTACCAGGCTAAAAAACGAATTGCACCGTATGTTACACGTACGCCGCTGGTGCGGGCACACGCACTTTCTGAACGCTGTGACGCAGAAATCTGGTGCAAGCTGGAAACCCTGCAGCCCACAGGAGCCTTCAAATTGCGCGGTGCAACCAACGCGATTTTGCGGCTAAGCGAAGAGCAACGGAAACACGGAGTTGTGGCCGTTTCCACAGGAAATCACGGACGAGGTGTGGCTTACGCGGCGCGGGAACAGGGTGTCCGGGCGGTGATCTGCCTCTCAGAACTGGTACCGAAGAACAAGGTAGATGCCATCAAATCGCTGGGTGCTGATGTACGAGTCGTCGGCAGTTCCCAGGACGAAGCGGAAATTGAAGCCAACCGGCTTACAGCTGTAGAAGAATTGGTGCCGATTTCACCATTTGATCATCCGGACGTAATTGCCGGACAGGGCACGATCGGTCTGGAACTGCTGGAGGACTTTCCGGAACTTGACTGCGTGGTAGTGCCGCTCTCCGGAGGAGGACTGATCGGAGGCATTGCGGTTGCGCTCAAGGCCGTATCAAAAGACATCCGTGTAATAGGGGTCACCATGGAAAACGGTCCTGCGATGGTACTCAGTCTTGAAGCCGGAAAACCGGTTGCCGTCGAGGAAGAAGAAAGTCTGGCGGACAGCCTCGGCGGGGGCATCGGCCTGGACAACCGCTACACCTTTGAGTTAGTGCGTGAGCTTGTGGACCAAACCCTGCTGGTCAGCGAAAAAGAAATCGCTCAGGCAATGAGCTACGTTTTTGAAACCCAGAAATTTGTGCTCGAAGGTGGTGCTGCAGTCGGGGTGGCAGCCTTGCTGGCAAAAAAGCTGGAGGTGCGCGGCCAGAATGCAGCCCTTGTTTACAGCGGTAACAACATTGCCACGGATACACTGCGAAAGGTACTTGAATCCGCATGAAAATCCTTACACGCGCAGAGCTGGAGCAGATTGTCAAACTGGATACCGACGCGCTCTCGGTGATTCGCGAAGGCTTTGTTGCACTTTCAGCAGGACATGTGTCGATGCCGCCTGTGCTGAGCATGGCAATAGCCGAATACAACGGTGAGGTTGACGTCAAAACAGCTTACATTAAGGGGGTTTCGAAGTTCGCTATCAAGGTCAGTCCGGGCTTTTTTGACAATCCAAAACTGGGCCTGCCAAGCCTCAACGGGCTGATGATTTTGTTCAGTTCGCAAACCGGGCTGATTGAGGCACTGCTGCTGGACAAGGGCTATCTCACTGAAATCCGCACTGCACTTGCCGGAGCTTTGGCTGCCGAAAATCTGGCAAATCCTGAAATCAAAACAGTCGGAATAATTGGTGCCGGAGCGCAGGCACGTTTGCAGGCACAAGCTCTGAAATTAGTACGAAAGTTTGAGAGTTTGCAGGTCTGGTCGCCTGTTCCGGAAGAAACGGAAAAGTACCGGAACGAAATGGAAGTCGCGCTTGGTGTTCCGGTATCGGCGCAAACCGAGCGGCGAACTTTAGTCGAAACTTCCGATTTGATTGTCACGACTACTCCAAGCCACATGCCGTTGGTGGAAGTAGACTGGGTGCGACCGGGAACACACATCACTGCCATGGGTTCCGATCAGGCAGAGAAAAACGAACTAGCACCGGAACTGCTTCAAAAGGCGGACTGCTTCGTATGCGACAGCGTAAGCCAGTCCGAATCATTGGGTGAACTGCACCATGCCAAAGTCGCGGGAATGGCTCCGGAAACAGTTGCCGAACTCGGCAGCGTAATCTCCGGAAATATTAAGGGCCGTCAGGATGAGAACGACATTACGATCTGCGACCTAACAGGCACTGGAGTACAGGATACCGCGATAGCAGTGTATGCTTTTGAGAAGGCTGTTGGATTGGGTTTAGGGAATAATATTGAGTGATGACACAAATCAAGAAAATGCTATCCTCATTCATCAAAAAACTTAGAACAAAAAGCCAATAACTGACAACTATTTGCTGAGAGCTATTTACAAAGGAAAACATGCCCGCATTTGAAAAAGAAGAATATCTGGTTCGAATAAACAAAGTTCGCCAGTCAATGGATGATAAAAACATTGAATTACTCATTGTCAGTGATCCTTCGAACATGGCCTGGCTGACAGGCTATGACGGCTGGTCATTTTATGTACATCAGTGCGTAGTGCTTGCGTTGGAGGACGAACCACTGTGGTACGGACGTGGTATGGACGCCAATGGTGCAAAGCGCACAGTGTTCATGCAGCATGATAATATCATCGGCTATCCGGATGATTATGTGCAAAATCCACTCAAGCATCCGATGGATTATTTGAGTGGAATTTTCAACGAAAATGGCTGGACCAAAAAAACCATCGGAGTGGAAAAAGACAACTATTATTTTTCTGCCGCCTGCCTGGAATCGCTGCAGAAAAATCTTCCTGAATCCAGTTTCACTGACGCCACCGGACTGGTCAACTGGCAGCGCACCGTTAAGTCGCCGCGTGAGCTTGAGTACATGCGCAATGCTGCCCGGATTGTGGAAAATATGTACGACCGCATATTGGAAGTAATTGAACCGGGAATGCGTAAAAATCATCTAGTGGCAGAAATATATCACTCGGCCATTTCCGGTGTTGCAGGCGCGGGTGGAGACTATCCGGCGATTGTACCGATGACACCCACCGACGCAGACGCATCAGCTCCTCACCTGACCTGGGATGATCAGCCAATACCGGACAATTCCGGGACATTCTTTGAAATTGCTGGGTGTTACCAGCGCTACCACTGCCCGCTTTGCCGCACGGTCTATCTGGGGTCGCCTCCAAAAAAGTACCTTGAAGTTGAAAAAGCTGTGCTGGAAGGAATTGATGCAGGATTAGAGGCTGCCAAACCCGGGAACTTTGCTGAAGATATTGAGGCGGCCTGGCGCGAAACCATTGCCAGACACGGTTTTGAAAAAACAAGCCGCTGCGGATATGCCATCGGTTTGAGCTATCCTCCGGACTGGGGGGAACGTACCGTCAGCTTTCGTCCCGGAGACAAGACAGTGCTTGAACCGAACATGACTTTTCACTTCATGCCCGCTCTCTGGTTTGATGACTGGGGGATTGAAATCACTGAAAGCATCGTCATCACGGAAACAGAAGCGGAACCGTTGGCCAATGTGCCGAGGAAATTATTTGTGAAGACATAGCAAATAATTCCTGAAATCACTCTATTGCAGGTTTTTTTAACGCAGCAAAGAAAACGCTGTACCGAAACGACCGCAAACTGTGAGCCAGCAGGTGATTCCGAATATCACTGCCAGTATCGGGAAATACTCCGGAAACAAACAAATGATGACATAAAACAGAATTGTTTCTGTTCCCTCTATCAATCCTCCAAGATAATAGAATCCCTTTTTTCCATGTGCATCAGAAGAAATACCGTGTTTTTCTGCTGCAGCGGCAAAGGCCAGGAAGCTGCATCCTGTGCCAATGAAAGAAAAAATCAAAAACGCTGCGGCTAAACCATTTTGCTCCGGATAAGCCAGTGCGAATCCCAGAATAACCCCGGAATAAAAAATAAAATCACAGGTTATGTCCAGGTATCCGCCTAAATCTGTGATTCCGTTTTTGCGAGCAACTGCACCATCAAGTCCGTCCAAAAAACGGTTGATCAATATCACTGCCAACGCGGCGGAGTACAACTTAAACCAGAGTAAAGGAACTGCCATCAAGCCAATTACGAATCCAAAAAGCGTGATTGTGTTCGCGGAAATTTGGCGGGGAATATAATTCACCAGGCTATTCATTGCCGGATGCAAAATTGTGTTTACCCTGCTGTCAAGCATTTAGTTGTTTACTTTGAATTGTGTTTTGGAAATTAAATGATTGGCGCAGGTATATCAAACTGAACGAAAATCTCGCCTGCTGTTTTACAGCCGGTAATTGCAGCAAGCCTACATCTCTGAAACAAAAAAGAAAACGAAAGCGGACTATTGATTTATCAGCAGGACTGTTCGATGCGGCTGAGAATGGCGTTCGCGATGTCTTCCTTTCCTACATGTTTTTCCGGCTCATTTTCAGGCTGGATTACCCATGCTACCTGGGTTCCATCAGGTTTAAATTCTTCAGCGCGGTTTGCCACAACAATCTGGGGACAGATTTTATTTGAGAATGGTTTTTTTGCAATGCTCATCAGCTCTTCATGAGATACATTTTCTTCATACTTGAAAGTGACCATACTCAAATCAGGAAAATTCTGTCGTACTTCTTCAATCAACTTTGGTGTCGGCATCAGTTTTAAATCCAACTGTTTTATCTTGCTTGATAATTTCCCTTGAAAAACTGAAACAGGCTGAAAGTCCGCAACCGCTGCAGTAAAAATTCCCCAGTCGAAAGACTGTTGCTGAAGTGACTCTTTCAAAATATTTGCATAATCTTCAAATGTTGCAGCAATTTTAGTATTAATAAAATCCGGAGCAGACCGGCTTCCCTTACCCAGAATCAATTCAACTGATGCCCCGCGCAGCCACGCTTCCCTTGCAATCTGTATGGAAAGTGTTCCGGTAAAATATGTGGTGATGCTTCGTATATTGTCCAACGGAACAGGAGTAGGACCACCTGTGATAAGCACAGATTTACCATAAAGTGAGGATTTACTAAGCGACCTGATTGTGGCAGCCACTATCATCTCCAAAGATGCTAAATTATTTTTGCCATGAGTTTGTATGGGCGGAATCAGGTCGACACCCATGTCCTGCAATGTCTGCATGGAACGGGTCAGGATTTTGTTATGCATCGAACCGTGCATTGCCGGAGCAAACAAAATCGGAATACCCAGTCGCTCCATTCTTCCAAGTGCCGCCGCAATGGCCGAGGAAACAACACAGTCAGCAATTCCAAGCGCTGCCTTATTCAATATGTTGTAGGATGCCGGAGCGATAACAAATACATCAAATGGAGTGGAGTCGCTTAAATGTTCTGCATCAAATGTAAAGTGGTCAATGACAGGATTCTGTGAGCACCACTCAAGAGCATCTTTGGAAACATAACGCAGCCCCTCATTAGTTGCGTAAACAACTACGTCTGCGCCTTCCCTGCGGTAATCACGTACCAAATCAGGCATTCGGTAGGCTGCGATGCTGCCTGTAATCAGTAACGCAACACGTTTTCCGGACAAATGTGAACCGGTTAAACGGACCTCCCGATCAGCAAACTCAGAGGGCGGAGGTGGTTTTATATTCCATTCTAAAGACATTTAGTTTGCTCAAATTTGATCGTTCAAAGTTTTTACAGTTAACACTCAGTTCTTATTTACTCCTGCTCTACAGCAAAGTTGCCGCCAGTTCCGCCAGTGGTGAGCGCTCACAACTGGTTAGGCGCACATGCCCTGCCAGCGCTGACTGCTTGAAACTTTCCACCAGCGTGCTAAGTCCATTTGAAGAGAGGTTTACATCCGGATTGTCAATTTGATTCGGATCACCTGTTAAGACGATTTTGGTTCCTTCACCCGCACGTGTCACTATGGTTTTCATTTCATGTGGAGTGAGGTTCTGTGCTTCATCAACAATCATGTACTGATTCGGAATCGTTCGTCCTCGGATGTAAGTCAACGGTTCCACAATCAACATTCCCCTGTTCATCAGCTCATGATAACTGTCACGTTTTGAAAAGCTTTTTGAAGCAGGATTATTGATCAGCAACTCCAGATTATCGAAAATCGGCTGCATCCATGGCGCCAGTTTTTCCTGAGTATCTCCCGGGAGATAACCCAGGTCACGACCCATGGGAAAAATAGGTCGTGAAGCCAGCATACGTGAATACATATTTTCTACCATCATTTGCTGCAAGCCCACAGCAAGAGCCAGCAAAGTTTTGCCTGTGCCGGATTTTCCACTCAGTGTGACAACCGAAATCTCCGGATTCTGCAGCAATGCAAGTGCAAGACGCTGCTCAGGATTTCTTGCCCTGATTCCCCAAACCCCCTGTTCCTTTGAAACCTGTTCAAAACAATTCTTTTCCGAATTAAATGTAGCTAAAACTTCTTCATCCAGAGCTTCAGGACTGCTCAGCAGCAGACCTTCATTTGGATTTATTTCCTCCTGTTGCTGCTGCTCAGAAAATATCTCATCTGTTGAAATAGATTCCTGGTTAGACAGTTTGCGTAATTTTTTCTTGTCAACCTCAAAATGATGCATCCCTGAATAAAGGATTGAATCATCGAGCCTGTTTCCCTGGTAAAAAACAGTCTGAACATTTAGTAAGCCTGCTTTGGTTCTTGAATTTTCATCCTGTGAAACAAAAACAACATTTTTGTTTTTTTGGCTTAATGTCCAGGCAACAGCAAGAACGCGGTTTGAAATACTTTGTAAATCAAGGTTATACGGCAAAGAACCGGACTCCGGGCTTGCAAGCTCAATCCTTAATTTGCCGCCATTCGGCAGGCAGACACCTTCCGCAAGATTACCATATTGCCGGCATTCATCCAAGATTTGGGTGACAATTTGAGCCGAACGTCCTTTTTCTCCCAACTCCAGTTTTACAGCATCCAGTTCCTCAAGGAGACCAACAGGGAGCACAATCTCTTTATCAGGAAAGTCATAAAGTGCTTCCGGTGTATAAAGCAGAACACTGATATCAAGAACGCAAACTGACAAGGTGCTCATGTAATTTTTGTCAGGAACAAATAACTGAGCCCGGTTTTCAGCAGGTGAAGCATACAGTGCAAATTGTTGATTTGTATTTTTTTTACAGAATAAACCGCTTATATTCCAGATTTGAATGGGCTACATTATAAACCAGCCTGCGCAGATCGTCAATCCAAGAGAAATCTTGTCAAGTCTGTGGAAGATTATTCTGTGAAGATTTCAGCAAATTGTAAACAATACAATGTGAACGATTGATTGCTCAAAGGACACAAAAATTAAGCAGTGTAAATTTCAAATTCTTGCACTTTGAGAAAATCTGGGGTAAAAGTTTGGTAAGAGTTGTGATTAACTCTGCTTATTTAATCATAGTAAAGGTTATAAATGGTACTACAGTTAACATCCGGATTGCAGCCTGAGTTGCTTTCCGAAGAACAGAAACAATGGCTTGCAAACGCCATCTGCGGAGCAATTACGGCAGATGGTTCAATTGCCCCTGAGGAAGTAGAGTATCTCGAACGCGCCCTCTCTTTTTTGCCTACACAGACAGATGTGAAAAACATGATGCAAGCCGTGAAAGACCAAAAGCTTCCTCAATTAGACCGACTGCCTGGCGCAACCAGGGAATTGGAGGTGAAGATCTTCATTGACCTGGCCACGGTTATTTCGGTGGACAATATTCTCGGCGCAAACGAAATTGACTACCTTTTGGAAATAGGACGAAAACTTGGTTTTGGCAGGGAATTTGTGCGTGTGGTCATACGCTGGGCCAGCGAGGGAATTGTCTGGAAACGCAAAATGCAGCACCTTATAGACGCAGGAGGTTCACTGGAGGCAGAATATACTGATTAAAGTAAAGATGCTTCCGGGAAAAACTGCTGTTGAGCAGATAAAATCAGGGACGCTTAATATGAACTGAAAAATTATTCCGGAAGAATCAGCTTCGTCAGCAGGTGTCTTGTTTCTCCAGCTTCAAATTGCAGCAGGTGATGTGGGGCATCTTCAGAAAATGTAAATTCAAAATGAGTTTTCTCCCTTGGAAGAATCGCACGCAGGAATCCTGATTTAGGTAAAATCAGGATTTTTCGTGCTTTCATTTTACCAAGCGGAGTATCAATACTGAATTTTTCCTTTGGCTCAACCATCATCAGGATCATGCTCATGGAACGCGGAAGACCCTTTTCTTCAAGTTCCAGCGCCAGCAGCGGCAGAAAAAGTGTAAACGAATAATCCTCTGTCTGAAGAATGCGATCCAGGTGTTTCCTCAGAAAGTAAATAATAACTTCAAAAGGCACCGCCTCTTCTTTACTTAAGTCTGTTTCAAACTCCAGAACATCTCCTGATTTTTCCAGTTTTGTATTCATTACCTTTCCGGAGTAGGTATTGATTATCCGGAAATCCTTTCGCAAATCCTCTTCCTCATACCATTTTGGCACACCTGAATCTGCATCAAACCAGAGTGTCTTTCGCGTGAATACTTCCCCATCCGGTTTAGTGTTTTCATTTTTTTCTACAATAAACGTCTTTCCGTCTTTAGTTACTTCCAGATGACTGTAATGACTGTGTCCGGTAATCTCGGAATGTTTTAGATTCCAGTGCTTAAATGAAGACTTGCTTCCGGACAGTAATTCACTGCGAAAACTCTCCTTCGCAAAAATTGACTCCGCCTGAACCAGTAGTCCTGTCAGCAGCAGTATGAAAATAATTATCTGCATGCTGCTCTTATTTGTCCTCCACATCAATTGTATGCTCCTTCACATTTACGGCAAATCGTCCAATGAGTTTTTGCTCTTGGTGGATCAACCATACACTGCCGGCAGACAACTTCTCCGCAACGATGACACGTCATTTTGTAAGTGTGAAACCGTGACATGGACTTGCCGCAAATATTACAAATATATTCAGGTCTTTTCATTTAATCTTCTGTTGATTGCATATTAATTTATTTAATCAGAGATGTTTCAGTCTGCCAAAAAATTTACGGCAAAATCGATTTCATTGCATAAAACACACTCTTTTAAGTCCATGAAAACATCAAAAAAATTCCTTTCAGAAATGACACAATCAAATCATTTCTGCCATGTTTTTTCTGCCTAAAAAAAAAATTTTATTTTATCAGTAAAAAAAATTTTAATTGGATTTGATTTTGCAATGGGAATTTGCTTAAATTTGACTGTATATTAACACAAGGGAGCTTACCTTTATACGTAAATCCTCATTAAATATGATGCAATGGAAGAAATAAAACGTCTGCTCTTGGAAGAAAAGGCGAAACTTCTCTCCGACATCCGGGAAAAAACAGAGAATAATTTAAAGAATAAAGATATTGGCGATGCCATAGATTCTTCTGTTGAAGAACAGGAACGGGAGTTGGATTTATTACTTCAGGATCGTGAACAGGTACGACTTGAAGGAATTGAGATCGCCCTCAAGCGCATTGAGTCAGACGACTTCGGTTACTGTGAGGAATGTGGAGAAGACATATCCAAGAAGCGACTTCTTGCTGTTCCTCTGGCCCGAATGTGCATCAATTGCCAGTCAAATATTGAACGCAGCCGACTCGCGCAAAATGCGTTTACCCGTGCAGACTACTCCAGTCAGGTTTTAAGCGAAGAATAATTTTTTCCTTAAAACAAGCCCGTCTGTCAGTAGTTGCTGCCCCGCAGTCTGCCCGCGCATTTTGAACACCCGCGTCGGTTACTGTTTATTATTACGTAACAATTGCATAAATATCAGTGCCGGATAAAACGGCATATAATTTCGGAAAAGCATGGCCGATCTGCTGAATTATGACACCAGCCAGCTGCTGGCTTTTATACTGGTATTGGTGCGTGTCAGTGGAATAATCGCTACCGCGCCAGTTTTCGGCAGTTCAAATACCCCTCCCCAGATCAAGGTGGTGATGAGCCTAACGCTGGCGTTGATTCTATATCCCTTCATTCCACCTATCACAGTCTTCCCTGACCGTCCTGACCATTACATCTTACTCATTGCCAGTGAACTGCTGATTGGAGCAGTGTTGGGAATTATAGGTCGTTTTTTATTTGGTGCAGTCGAGTTTGCCGGAACTGTGATCGGTTTTCAAATGGGACTTGGCATGGCAAATGTTTTTGACCCTCAATCCCAGGAACAGATTTCTCTTGTGGGCAGATTACAAAGCACAACCGCGACACTGATTTTTCTGGCAATGGACGGACATCTGATTTTTCTGCAGGCCATGGTGAGAAGCTATTCAGTTCTTCCTCCAGGCGAGGCGGATATGAGCCAGCCTTTGGTTGAAAAACTGACAGAACTTTCCGCAAGTGTATTTGTTATCGGCCTGCAGATTGGCGCGCCTTTGATTGTCGCACTCTTTCTTGCTAACGCCGTTGTCGGGCTTTTAGCACGTTCGGTGCCGCAAATACAGGTTTTTGTGGTTGGTTTTCCATTGACTATAATGCTTGGAATTTTGTTCCTGCTTTTCGGATTGCCGTTTTTTGCACAGGCTGTGTACCAGATGTTTGAGAAGCTCGACACACAAATATTCGATGCTCTTAAATTGCTGGGAGGTTAGCATTTTAACTGACAATACCAGCAGCACAGTATCATTCCGGATTATCCGGCAGACTTACACATTTTTTGAACGCTGAACATAACAGTTAATCTTTAAAGCTGAATGGCAGAACAACAGGGTCAGGAAAAAACCGAAGCTCCAACGGAGAAAAAACGCAGAGAGTCCCGTGAAGAGGGTCAGGTTGCTTTCAGCAGAGAGCTGCCTTCCGCTGCTTTGCTTGCGGGAATCCTGCTGACATTTATTGCTACCAGTCCGTTGATAATTGACGCGTTCCGTGAACTGACAACTCAAATTTTCCGGGAGATGTCACAAGCCGATGAATTATCAATCGGCGGACTGTATGATCTGTCCGGAAAAATATTCTCCGCATTATTTCCTGCCTTCGCGCCCTTTGCGGCAATCATTGTGCTGGTTGGAATTTTGGCTTCCATAATACAGGTTGGTGTCCGCATCACATTAAAAGCAATTGCTCCCAAATTTAATAAAATCAGTCCATTGACCGGTTTAAAACGGCTTTTTTCCACACAGTCGCTGGCCGATTTTCTGAAGAGCATGGGAAAACTGATCATTGTAGGATTTGTTGGTTATATAACCTATATGGACAAAATCACCGAACTTAACGGACTTTCCGTGGCAACGCCTGAAGCCATTCTTGAATACAACTTCACAGTTGTTGCTGAAGTCGCGGGAAAGATAGTACTGGCTTTGGTTGCAATTGCAATTTTCGATTATCTTTACCAACGCTGGCATCACGAAAAGCAGCTGATGATGACCAAACAGGAAGTAAAGGAAGAGACAAAACAGACAGAAGGCGACCCGCAGCTTAAAGCAAGAATACGCCAGATACAGCGTGAAATGTCCAACGCCAGGATGATGCAGGAAGTTCCAAAAGCAGACGCGCTGATTGTTAACCCAACCCACTTTTCCGTGGCCATTCTTTATGACCGTGACGTGATGGAGGCGCCTGAAGTTACCGCAAAAGGCGCTGATCACATGGCACTTCGCATGCGGACAGTTGCACGGGAGAATAATGTTCCAATTCTTGAACGTCCGGAATTAGCCCGCAATTTGTATGCGAATGTAGAGATCGGTGAATCTATTCCGGAACGATTCTACAAAGCAATCGCGGAAATTCTGGCCTTCGTTTACCGCCTCAGAAAGAGTTAAAATTACAGCAGCTACTGCTCCTGAATTTCCTTTCCTTCCGAGTAAACTATAATTATTTTAATCTGTGCTTTTGGAGCGCAACTTGCAACAGGCAGTCGGGAGTGTTTCGCTTCAGAGACACAAAAATTATTTTGATCCCCTTGGTAATGGATGACCAGTGGCCGCAGCAAGCATACCTCTAAATAATGTAGTCAAACAGTCTGATGTCGTTCTCGCGGCAGGTGTGATGTCAATGCTGCTGATTATGGTGGTGCCTCTGCCGATTCTGATTTTGGATCTGCTGCTTGCATTAAGCATCACTGTAGGCGTGCTTATCCTTTTTGTTGCATTATTTACAAAAAGTTCTCTTGAGTTTTCTTCATTTCCTTCCGTATTGCTGATTGCCACAATTTTCCGGCTTTCGGTTAATGTTGCTTCCACGCGATTGATTCTGCTTGAAGGTCATCAAGGTACTGGCGCCGCCGGTGCTATTATAAATTCCTTTGGAGAATTTGTAGTAGGCGGGAATCAGATTGTGGGGATAATCATTTTCCTGATTCTGGTTATCATCAATTTTGTGGTCATCACCAGAGGTACAGGACGTATCGCGGAGGTGGCCGCACGTTTTACATTGGATGCAATGCCTGGAAAACAGATGGCAATTGACGCGGATTTAAATGCAGGACTGATCGATGAAGACGAAGCACGCAACCGTCGTTCAACAATTCAGCGTGAATCAGATTATTTCGGTGCTCTTGACGGTGCAAGCAAGTTTGTACGTGGTGACGCCATCGCGGGCCTGATAATTACCTCAATCAATATTTTAGGTGGTTTACTGGTCGGAGTCACGCAGTTTGATATGACCACCGGAGATGCCTTTGATTCCTATGCGACTTTAACTATTGGTGACGGACTTGTTTCCCAAATCCCCGCACTGATTATTTCTATTTCCGCAGGTATCGCGGTCACCAAAGCCTCTGGTGAAAATAAAATTTCCGTTGATCTGCAGACTCAGATTTTCAGCAATGTTCAGGCGCTGTATGTTGTGTCCGCGGTGCTGCTTACATTCTCATTAATTCCCGGACTGCCTATTGCGCCGTTCATGCTTCTGGCGGTTTTAACTTTTGCCCTGGCGCAGGTCAGTAAACGTTCAAACATACAAATTGCCGAAGAGGAACACCAGGAAGAGCAGGCGCGTCTGCAGAAAGAGTTAAGTGATGAGCCGGAAGATATTGAATCTCTGCTTCCAATCGATATACTTGGCTTGGAGCTTGGTTACGGCATGATACCGCTTGTTGATGAAGAGCAGGATGGAGAACTGCTGAAACGTATTAAAGCAATACGCAGACAAATTGCTCTTGATTATGGTTATATTGTGCCTCCGCTGCATATTAAAGATAACCTCGAACTCTCTCCCGGAGAATATTCAATTACAATCAAAGGCATTGAAATTGCCAGAAATGAACTGATGATAGGACATCACCTTGCCATGAAAACCGGTGATGTGGATGAAGAAATTCCGGGAGTGGATACAGTGGAGCCTGCATTTGGATTGCCGGCAATCTGGATATCAGAAGAAGACGAAGAGCGTGCGCAATTTGCCGGATACACTGTTGTTGACCTTCCAACTGTTCTGGCCACACATCTGACAGAAATCCTCAAAAATCATGCTTACGAATTCATCGGCCGTCAGGAAACACAGAAACTGATTGATACTCATGCTGAAACTGAACCAAAAGTTGTTGAAGAATTAATTCCATCACTGCTATCATTAGGCGTCGTACAAAAAGTACTGCAGAATTTGCTCAGGGAACTTGTATCTATCCGTGATCTTCATACAGTGCTGGAAACTCTGGCAGATGTGGCGCCGATCACCAAAGATCCGGAATTGATTACAGAACATGTACGGCAGGGGCTGTCCCGGCAGATTACCCGGCAATATCAAACTCCGGATGGTTTGCTCCCTTTGATCACCATGAACCAGGATTTAGAAAATCAAATTGCCAGCGCGATTCAGGATTCCGGGCAGGGTGCTTATCTTGGCTTGAATCCTAACATGGCACAGGCGATCATAAATGGAATCGACGGTATGATGGAACTTTTTACTGTAAATAACTACCAGCCGCTTTTGCTTTGTTCACCGCTGATACGCCCGCATGTTAAAAAACTGGTAGAACGTTTTATTCCAAATCTGGTTGTACTTTCCCATAATGAAGTGGCACATGATGTGAGGATTGAAGCCCTTGGCGTTGTGGAACTGAGTGGTTAGAAAATCCATGATCTCTCAAGCATTACGATCATTTGCTGAAAAGTTAAAAATGAAAATCTGTTTTTAAATCCTGACTCTTATGAACCTGAAACGCTATCGCGTAAAAAATATCAAAGAAGCACTCGCATTTATCAAACGGGATCTGGGACCTGACGCCCTAATTGTTTCCACACGCCAGGTTAAGGAAGGAAAAGGAGCTTTCGGAATGTTCGGCAAAACCATGCTGGAAGTAACTGCTGCTGCAAGTGAAGGTAAAAAAGCAGCCGTCCCGGCAAAGACGCCTGAAACAAAAGCGGTCGGGGCATACCGTGGTGATTCAGAAATTTCTGACACAACAATGGCTAACACCTTCCTGACTCCACAAAATAAACCGGCCCTTTCAATAACGGATGAAACACGCAAAATGATGCTTCCGATTCAAAAAGAACTTCAGGGGATACGGGTAACTTTGGGTGATTTGAGTAATCAGTCTGACGGTTTAAACAGCCACATGGTGGGTCAGTTGAAACATGAACTGGGAGAAATGCGGCACATGCTGCATATACTGGCATCCAACTCTGGTGCTCTCTCTGAACCGGATCTTCCGGAAAATCTGCTGCTGCTTTACCAGCAAATGAAATTCAGCGGATTGGAAGAAAAATTCGCACGGCGTCTTGCGCTGGAGGCACAGCGAAACATGTCGGAGGAGGACGCCGATAATTATGCTTATGTAAAAATTTTCATCGCACGGATGCTGATGAAAATAATAAAAATTACAAGAGGCCTGGAAAGCTTGAAAACCAAGCAAAGAATTGTGGCACTGATGGGACCGACCGGAGTGGGCAAGACCACCACTGTGGCAAAGATTGCTTCAGAGCAAATGAGGAAATACAAGCGCAAAGTAGCTCTTATTTCTGTTGCCACAAACCACAGCTCCGCCGCCAGGCAAATTCGATCATATGCCAAAATGCTCAAAGCTCCATTCAGTGTTGTTTCCGATAAAGCTGAAATGAACAATGCCATCAGCAGCTATGAAGATTATGACTCAATAATTATCGACACAGACGGATGTTCCCAACGCAATGATAAGCAGCTGCTGGAAATGCGCGAATTCTTTGACGAACGGGGGCGAATACATAATTATCTTGTTCTCAGCGCTACAAGTAAAGACAGTGACATGAATGAAGTCACAAGGAAATTTGGCTGTATGCCGATTGACAGTATCATTTTTACAAAACTGGATGAAAGTGCGGCTTATGGCTCACTTTTCAACCATGCAATCCGTTTCAAAAAACCTCTCTCATATTTGTCTGTAGGACAGAAAATCCCTGAGGATATTGAAGTCGCCTCAAAGGAACGTTTGGTGGATTTACTGCTGAACATTTCCGGAACATGAGAAATGAGTGGTAACAATGCCTGCCACACAAAATCCTTACACTGAACAGACCCGGCAAAGCAGGGAAGATCAGCTGGAAAAACATGCGCACCTGGTAAAACGTGTAGTAACCAGAATGGCCGCGCGTCTTCCTCCGGGAGTTGACCAGCAGGAGCTTGAACACGTCGGCTGTATCGGACTGCTGGACGCAGTTGATAAGTTTGATCCCAAACGAGATGTGCAGTTCAAAACATACGCGGAATTCCGCATCAAGGGTGCCATTCTTGATGAGCTGCGCTCCATGGACTGGGTACCTCGTTCGGTTCGTGCCGCCACCAACGAATGGAGTGAGGCATGGCGCAGCATGACTTTTGAACTCGGGCGTGAGCCAAATGATCATGAAATGGCGGAACAGATGGATATGAACCTTGATGAATATCACCAGTTCATTCTCAAGGCCAGTCCTACTCCTTTGATCTCCATTGAAGAATTCAAAGCACAATCAAATCAGGAAGAAAGCGTCAGTTTGCTGGAAATCCTGGCCAAGCCTGGAGAAAAAGATCCCTTTGACCTGCTTTCAATGCAGCAGATGAAGAACAAGCTTGCTGATGCAGTTTCTCAGCTTGATGAACGGGAACAGCTCATTCTAAAACTTTATTATGAAGAAGACCTGAACTTAAAGGAAATTGGGGAAGTTCTGGGAGTAATTGAATCCAGGGTTTCACAAATCCGTACAAAGATAATCCTCAAACTGCGGGCCAAATTGAGACTGATGACCAGGGAGAGAATGGAGGGTTAACAAAACTCAAACCACCGCAATGCCGGAAAACAGAGATTCAATTGAAGAGCTGCTTCAGGAAATGATTGCGCATCAGCAGGCAAAAGTTCTCAAAGTCGCACGTGAAATTGTTCCGGACGCGACTCCGGAAGACATCCGCAATCCACAGGATTTTCCGGATCTTGTAGCAGATACGCTTTTCAATTACGAAGACGGTATCCTCACCGGCTATCTTTCTCTTCAGACAGCACTGCGCAGCCGCACCAAAACAGAAAATCCGGATTCCCAAATTTAACTTTTAAAGCCAAGGATCATTCCTGCTCCTCTCAATACATGCCTGTTTTCCGGCCTTCTTATGGTTTGACAAATTAGCCTGAAAGCTTTAGATTCCGGCCAATATTTGATTACCGCTTAAAAAGAAAAAATGTCGACCTCGGTTGTCATTCAGACTTTCGCGGGAATTTCATGTTTTTTCAAATCCATCATATAATATGAAAGCACGCATTCCTTCAGGGATGTTTCTGATTTCCGCTGCCTCCCTGATGTACGAAATCAGCCTTGCTCGTCTGCTGGCAATTGAGTTGTGGCATCATTATGCTTTTCTGATCATCAGCTGTGCCCTGCTTGGCTATGGTGCAGCTGGAGCGTTTCGTCTGATCTGGTCCGGACACATCCCCGTATTCCTTCCGGCGCTCAGTTTTTCTCTGCTGCTGATACCGCTTTTCCTGCTCAGCAGTCACCTTCCCTTTGACCCAGCGCTGATGTCGCTTGATCCATGGCATGGAGGCTGGCTGCTGCTGAATTTCCTGCTGCTGGCTGTGCCCTTTTTTCTTGCCGGGCTGACACTCAACTTGTTGCTGGAACAATACACCGATCACGCGCATTTTCTTTACGCTTTTGATCTGGTCGGCGCTTCCTTTGGCATCCTGCTGTTTTTCATTTTTGTTCCGCATCTTACAGAAACAGAAGTGCTGGGCGTATCCGCCTTACTTGCCGCAGGAAGCAGCCTCTGCCTGACCTCCGGGAAAAAACAAATTGCTGCCGCACACATGATTTCACTGGCGTTGCTACTAGGCTGGTTTGGGCTGGAAAAACTTGAAATCAGAATCAGCGACTACAAGGAACTTCCACTGGCATTACGTCATCCTGAAAGCAGGATTTTGGAAACACAACGCGATGCCTCAGTACGGATAGACACCCTGAAAACTCCGCTGGCCCGCTTTGCTCCCGGATTGAGTCTGTCATATGGGGGAACACTTCCGGAACAGCTGGGACTTACACTGGATGGGGACCGTCTCACGGGAATGGCACCTCTGGTTCCCGAATCATTGGGAGAATACCTGCGATTCCTTCCGGAGTGGATACTTTATTTTGAACAGCTTCCTCCGGAAAATGTGCTGATCATGAAAACAATCGGCGGACAGCAGGCACTGGCCGCGGTTGAGGTCGGGGCTGCATCAGTCATGATTCAGACTCCTTACACGCTGCTGGCGGAAACGCTGAGGAACAGCAGCCAATTCCCGCAAATCAATGTGCGTTCAATCGGAGCACGCGCCCTGCTTGCAGAAACATGTCAGGAACCTTGTCAACAGCAGCAGCACAATTTTGACAGGATTCTAGTTACTGTCGAAAATTCCGCGCCGGTTGGAAGCACAGGCATGTCCCCGCTGAAAACCGATCTGCTGATGAGCGTTGAAGGGGTACAGTCACTGATGTCCCGCCTGTCGCCCGGAGGCTGGCTGGCAGTGCACCGTTTCCTGCTTCCGCCGCCACGAGCCGAAATGCGCCTGCTATCCACCGTGATTGATGCTACCCGCGGTTTGGGATTGCATCCGGAACAACGTCTTGGCGTTTTCCGGACTCTCAGTACGATGATGATTCTGGTTTCACGTGAATCGTGGTCTCCTGAAGACCGCCACCGCTTCATTGAATTTTGCCGTGACAGAGGTTATGCAGCGGTTTATTATCCGGGCATGCCTGACAGGGAAATGAATCAAGGCATACCGCTTCCGGAACCGGTATATGCACGGGGAGTACAACAGCTGCTTTTCGATGCTGAGGCTTTTCACCAGCAGACCCCTTTTGATCTTGAGCCGGTTTCCGATGACAGACCCTATTTTGAACTTTTCCTTGACTGGTCCAGGTTAGATGAAATCCATCAGAGTCTTGGCGGTAAATGGGAAGGTCTGGCTGAAGCCGGACTGCTGGTTCCGCTGCTGTTCGCTGGAGTTAGTCTTTGTTCACTATTGCTGATTGGGGTGCCGATTTTGCCGCATTTCAGGAGGACAGCAAACCCGTTTTCAATGCTGCTTTATTTTGGCGGAATCGGCCTGGCTTTTATGCTGGCGGAAATTGCACTGCTGGAAAAACTGACTCTGTTTCTGGGGCATCCTCTGTATTCATTCGCGCTGGTACTGGGCGGACTGCTGACTGCCAGCGGACTTGGTTCATTTCTGAGCCGCAGCTGTACGAGACTGGAAATTCGGTTTTTCATGCTGCTGCTGATGTCTGTGTTGTTCAGCTGTTACTGGATACTTCCTGACATGCTGGGGCTGCTCTCCGGAAAAGGATTGATCCTGAGGCTGCTGCTGGCCTGGTTTGTGGTAAGCGCGTCCGGATTGCTGATGGGAATACCATTCCCCGCGGGACTGAAATACTTCGCGGCAAGCACCACAGGAAATGAAGAGCGAAGGGTAAGGGTGGCGCTGTGCTGGTGCAGCAATGCCTGTGCTTCGGTTACAGGCGCTGTTGGAGCACTGTTGATTGCGCAGATTCTGGGACAGTCAGTACTATTTCTGCTGGCATCACTGCTTTATGGCGGAGCATGGCTGATCATTGAATTACGGAGAAAATAACAGAACCGCGGTTTATTCCTGGGCCCTGCCGACCATTGGAACGAAGCGCACCTGACCATGCTGCGAAGCACGAGTTTCACCCTCAGAGTTTTTTTCTATAAGGGTCATATTCTGGTAATAGCGTACATTGCCAAGCGGCAGAATCAGTTTCCCACCGGGCTTCAGTTGATCCAGCAGCGGACGCGGTACATGGTTTGCCGCGGCAGTTATGATGACACGGTCAAAGGGAGCATGTTCCTTCCAGCCGTAATAACCGTCTCCTTGCCGAACTTGCACTCTATATCCCAGCAATCTCAAACGGATTTTAACATCGCGAGCCAGGTTCGGTCTGATTTCCATGGAAAAGGTATGTGCCCCCAGTTCGGCCAGGATCGCAGCCTGATAGCCTGATCCTGTGCCGATTTCAAGTACCTTCATTCCCTTCTCAAGCTCCAGCATCTCCGACATCCATGCAACCACATAAGGTTGACTGATAGTCTGCCCTTCACCGATCGGCAGCGGTCGGTCGGCATATGCCAAACCGCGAATGCTCTCAGGCACGAACTCGTATCTTGGCACATCCATCATCGCCTTCAGCACTTCCGTACTTGTTATCCCCCGTGGCTTAAGATCCACCTCAATCATCCGTCTTCGCTTTTCCTCCCATTTTTCAGCAAGTGCCGAATTCAACACAAACATGAAGAAAGCCAGAGCTGAAAAGCAAAGCAATCTGATTATGAGGAATTTTTTTGTGTGGGTTGCTGTCATTATTGCTGTTGTCAGTTTAGTGTTTTTTCCCTGGCTAATCATTAGTCTATTTACCTTTATGCGGACAGTTCATTCGAGTTTGAAAAAAACTCCTCTCATTTAATCAATATATTCCTGAGTATAGATTGTACGCGAGGGCCAGTGCATACCGCTCAGCAGCTGACCACGGACTGTATCAATACAGACCGCGTATGAAGACTCAGGACGGATCATGAAACGTGTATCAAAAAAATGCGGCTTAACGTAACGGTATCCGTTGTGACCAAAAACCTGGAAAATTCCTTCCCGCGGAACAGGATCTTCCCGATTCCAGATTATACTCTCTTCAAGCGGGCTTCGTTCAAGATGATCTGAAGTCTCAATGTCCTCCAGACTCCAGCGCCTGTGAATCGGTGCATGTGTCACAATCAGTCCCTCCTCCCGGAAAAGCAGAGGCAGAGATTCAAGGTAATCCATCAGGATTTCAGGCAGGGAACCTGTGCGTTCAAGTCCCAGAGAATAAAGTGTGGCATCGCCGCTGTTCAGAAGCCAGATATTGGGCATATAAATTCCGCTGCCCTTAAAAAAATCCAGCATCATGTGCTCATGATTCCCCAGCAGCGCTTTTCCGTTTAGCCGGAAAAACTCAAGCACCTCCCGGGAACGCGGTCCGCGGTCAATCATATCACCCACAGAAACAGGCTCATCATCCGGCATCTGTTTCAGCAAAGCCCTCAGAGTATGGTAATTACCCTGGATGTCTCCGATCAGGTTCATTTTTTCATTCGGCAGCTATGACTTCAGCCAATGGTTGGCGGCTTCATCTGCCTGACTCTCTTTTTAAATCGAAACCCTGTGCTTCTGTTTTTAGAGTTTTTTATATTGACAACAGTCTGCTCATAGATGTCATTCCGGGCAAAGCGTAGTGAAGACCCGGAATCCAGGGTAATTGCTTAATACTGTTGCTCTGCAGTCGGTTAAGTCAGTGGCAATATCTGGGACGTTAAGCTGACCTTGGATATGAAGCACTGTTTATGCAATCCCAAATTTACTTAATTTCATAGTAGTTCCAAAATCCCTTTACGCTGCCTTCCGACACATTGCTGCCTAAAAAATTTCTTGACAAGATATGTGGATAATATATAACATCCAGCAGATTAATTCCATTTAGTATTATAGCTTTTTAAGAGCAAAACCAACAATAGAATTCGCTCAGAAATTACTCTGCTCAGATAAAGTAACTTGCTGAATATCAAGGTAATTTAATACATTGATATAATTTACAAACCACAAATTGAAAGGCTCCTTGCATGTCAGAAAAACCAATCAGCCGCTTCCCTGTTCCTGAGCTGAAGGATCTGCCGGAAGACGTCAGGGATAGAATACTGGCTGTTCAGGAGAAGTCCGGATTTGTTCCGAATGTTTTCCTGGCGCTCGCCAATCGTCCGGATGAATTCCGGGCATTTTTCGACTATCATGACGCCTTGATGGAAAAAGAAGGCGGTCTCAGCAAAGGAGAAAGAGAGATGATTGTGGTTGCGACTTCAGCCCACAATCAATGCATTTACTGTGTTGTGGCACACGGAGCAATATTGCGGATACGGGAAAAAAACCCGCAGCTGGCAGACCAGATCGCAACGAATTACCGCAAGGCAGACATTACTCCAAAGCAGAAATACATGCTTGATTTCGCCGTCAAAGTCGCCATGCGCTCACATGAAATCAGCGGCGATGATATTGACGAAATGCGAAGCCACGGTTTTTCTGATGATGATATCTGGGACATCGGGGCAATTTCAGCCTTGTTTGCTTTATCAAACAGAATGGCCAACCTGACAAGCATGAGACCAAATGACGAGTTTTATCTTTTGGGACGCATTCCAAAAGAAAAACCTTAATGCCCCTTTCAGCCCCCACTCCGTAATGCAAAAGAAATTTTTTCTGCATCAAACAATAATACCGGTTCTGATCATCTCTTTTTGCTTGATGACACAGTCCGCGTCGGCCAAAACAATCCTACAGGGCGAAAGCAAGGGCATGAAATTCCAGGTTGAAAAAGTCGCCGAGCGTCTCCGAATTCCATGGGGAATGGTTTTTATTGCTCCGGATGAAATTCTATTTACCGAACGAAACGGCAGGATTGGGATTCTTGCTCCATCCAGCGGAAAAGTTGTGCGCATCACCGGCGCGCCGAAAGTGCGTGCATCCGGACAGGGCGGCCTGCTGGACGTGGCGGTCAGTCCTGGATATAAGCCCGGAGACTGGCTTTACTTTACCTACAGCAAGAAACAGAGCGGAACAGGCTCAGCAAATGCTGCCACCACACTGGCGCGTGCAAAACTGCGGGGAGATCAGCTTATCGATTTGGAGGATCTGCTGTTAACACAGTCCGCAAGCGATTCGGACAGGCATTTTGGCAGCCGCATCACATTTGATGGAGAGGGTCATCTCTTTTTTTCAGTTGGAGATCGGGGCATGCGTCCCAGCGCCCAGGACCTGAGCACACATTCCGGATCAATTCTGCGTTTAAGAATTGACGGCAGTGTACCGGAAGATAATCCGTTTGTGAATCAGTCCGGCACGCTTCCGGAAATTTGGAGTTATGGACATCGCAATACGCAGGGACTTTTCTATGACCGGCTGCGGCTGCGGCTCTGGTCGATTGAACACGGACCTCGAGGCGGTGACGAAATCAATCTCATCCAGCCCGGACTTAATTACGGATGGCCGGTAATCTCCTACGGCAAGGAGTATTATTCCCCCGCTCAGGTTGGCGAAGGCACGGAAAAGGAAGGCATGGAACAGCCGGTGAAATACTACACGCCCTCTATTGCTCCCGGAAGTTTGATTGTCTATTCCGGAAAAGCCTTTCCTGCCTGGAAAGGGAATTTATTTGCCGGTGCCTTGAAATTGAGACACCTGAACCGCGTGGAAATTGATCCGGAAGGAAATGCTGTTGCCGAGGAGCGCCTGCTGGAAAAGCTGAGGGAACGAATCCGTGCAGTAGTCGAAAGCCCTGAAGGCTGGCTTTATCTCTCTACCGACAGGGGGAAAATCCTTAGATTAAAACCTGCTGAAAAGAGCTAGCGAAAATGACAGGCTTTTAAGAGAGTCATTAAAGGGAATAAAGGAAATACTGTATAAGACACATTAGTCATCCCGGACTTGCTCCGGGATCCAGGGGGAATGACTGCTATATTAAACAGAGGTGCGGAACCATTATCACAACCGCAGGCAATACACTGGATTCCCGCCTGCGCGGGAATGACAAAGTTACCACCGAAACATTTACTGGATTCCCGCTTACTCGAGAATGACATCTTTTTATGTTTAACAAGGATAAATAAGTGAAAAAAGCAGTAATCATTGGCGTCGGTGCGGAACTAGGTTTAGGGGCTCAGCTGGCAAAACGATTTGCCTCAGAAGGGCTGCATGTTTTCATCGCCGGACGTAGCCTTGACAGAATTGAGGAACGTGCAGATGAAATTTCCAAGGCAGGCGGAAAAGCCACCGCGGTTTGTGCTGACACCGCCGATGAAGAACAGGTGATCGAGTTATTCAATAAAGCCGGCAGTGACCCGGGCCTGGCAATCTACAATGCCGGAAACAATTTTCCAGGTCAAATCATTGACATGGACGCAGAATTCTTCAGGAAAAGCTGGGAAACATGCTGCTTCGGCGGTTTCCTGTTTGGACGTGAGGCACTCCGCCGCATGTCACCTTCCGGAAGCGGAACACTGCTTTTCACCGGCGCTAGCGCCTCATTGCGGGGTCGTCCGAATTTTGGCGCCTTCAATTCCGCCAAGTCCGGACTGCGTACTCTTGCCCAGGCAATGTCCAAGGAATACGGCCCGCAGGGAATCCATGTAGGACATGTTATAGTTGACGGTTCTATTGCCGGTGAAAAAATAAGGAGCAGAATTGCTGATTTTGACCAAAAACTTGATGACGGCCGACTGATCAATATAGACGGAATCGTTGACGGCTACGTATTCCTTTACAATCAGTCTCCCCAGTCCTGGACATTTGAACTAGATCTTCGCACATCCAAAGAAAAGTGGTAAATATGAAAAAACTTTTACTGGTGACAGCCTTGTACTTTATGTTTTCAGGATGGGCCGGAATAAATCCGACCTTGGCCAATACACCCCCCTTGCATACGGAAGTAATAGAGTTAAAGCGGCAGGGCTGGAAGGTTACAGAAATTCACAGCAGCATCGAAGAACGTCCCGGAATCAAGCCCTACCAGAATCTCACACGTGTTGTTCAGGTAGTAAAGTACAGGCTGAATAAAGGCAGAAACATTCTGTTCTGTGTTGTTGAATACGACAGCCAGTGGGATACTATCCATGAATCATGTGCGGATAGTCAACAAGAAGCTGAAAAGAAACTGCTGCAACAGTCTGATTTATAAGACCGTTTTTGCTAAGCCTCATCTTTTACTGAAAGAAGACTTATTTCTCTCCCCCTCGTTCAGGCCTTCTCCCCAAGGGAGAAGGGGGATGGCAATGCCTGAGCGAAGTCAAAGGTACGTTGGGTGGGGGTCATGAAAGCAAAATGTTTGTTAATGATTTGGAATCACTATTGTACCGCCACAAGACAATCTCAATGAACAGCCGGCTCATCCTCGCAATCCTCGCCCTGATGCTTTTCCGCATCGAACCAGCCACTGCCAAGAGGCCTTACACATTGACCACGAACGACTGGCAGGAAATCACCCGCGAACACTTGCAGTTTCTGGAAGGAGCGCCTGCGGACACTCCCCTGAAAGTGTTGTAGTCCGCCGACTGGGAGGACACGCTTTCCAGCAAGCAGGCGTATGTCGATGGGTTCTGGATGAAATTACAACTACAAAACGAGTCCGCATCTGAACTGTTCGGCCTTGGTGTCGCTGGGGGACTGCTGGAGCATCTTGATCCTGCGGAATATCCTCTTTCTTGGACAGCGCACCTACCTTGCGCTCCTGAACAACTCTGAAGAAGGAATTTCCAACAACATCCTCGCAGATCGGCTCAAAACGCTCTGCGAAACCGGGAGGCTGAGAGGGAGGCAAACTCAGATCAATCTCATAGAAGCCGGACAATCCTGTTTACTGCTGTCTGTGCCAGGGTTAATGCGTTACATTGTAAACTTAAATTGTGATTACAATTGCAGTAAACTGATTCATATTTAATCATCACCAAATCTTGGAACACCTTGCTTTCTAGCCCCTCACACACCACACCTTCGACTTCGCTCAGGCATCGCGGTCCACCCTCTCCCGCTGGGAGAGGGCTATGGTGAGGGGAAGGGCAGGATTTAGCTGTTCCTATTGAGATTTTCTATAAATTATTAATGATGTTAAAGTGGCGTGCATGTATTAAATTTACTCCAGGCTGACTCGCCAGGCAGTAACAAGACCCACCAGCATCAGCGGGACGAAGGCCGCGAAGGACCAGAAGGCAACATTCTGCGCCACCGTCACGCTGCTGGCTTCGGAGAATCCGGAATAGTTGGCGATGATTCCGCTCAGCGCAGATCCCATCGCCATCGCCACACGCATGAAGGTGGGTATGGAAGCCGAAGCCTGGGTGCGCTCTTTTTCCGGAACATTGGCGATGATGCGCTTTGAGACAAAACTCCAGGACATACCGAAGCCCATGCCCATGATGACGGCAAACAGGGCTATCAGCCAGAGCGGTCCAGATGGCATGGCGTAGATCAAGCCGAGCATCGATACACTCACGAAAACCGCTCCCGTCCGAATCAGCCGGGGTTCTATACGCTCCCTTACTCCGGAGGTGAAGATTGCGGTCAGTGTCCAGCCCAGCGATTCAAGAGCAATGACGTAGCCAGCAACCAGCGGTGCTGCCCCGAAGATTATATACATCAGCAGCGGTCCATAGACGGTCAGTGAGATGGTTGCCATGAAGAGGGCCGACATCATCACCAACCCGGAACCTGATACAGTCCGAGGGTCCAGGATTCCCCTGGGAAAGATGCGGTTTTTGCTGTCCGCGTCCTGCTTGAGAAAAATCAGCAGCAGCACAATTCCTGCCGCGCAAAGTCCGCTTGCAAATTGTGTGGATGTCACCACTCCTGCCTGGCAGATCGCCAGCACCGCGATGCTCAGCAGTCCAAGCCGCGCGAAGGGCATTGCTTGCTGAATGGAGTCGGTTTGGGTATGTAACTGGCGGCGAAGCAACGGAGGGGCGATGAACACAGTGACCAGGCCTTGTACCGCAAAAGCCCAGAAGGCACCCCGCCAGTTTCCCCCTGAGACGAAATATCCCCCGATCAACGGCCCGCACAAGGATGAAATACCCCAGATTCCGGAAATCACGGCAATGACACGCACCCACATTTTTTGCGGGAATAAAGTGGACGCGCCGATGAAAGCCAGCGAGACCAGTGCACCACCGCCCATGCCCTGAAGTATGCGTCCCACGATCATGGTAGTCATATCCGGGGCATAGCCGCTGAGCGCGCATCCAAGTACATAGAGAATTCCGGCCGCGATTTCGGTACGGACGATTCCGGTACGCATAACCACCAGACCAGCAATGGCTCCGGTCACAACTGAGCCAAGCTGGTAAAGCGTATAGGTCCAGCTGAGGTACGGCAGCCCGCCGATGTCCTCTACCGCAACAGGCATCACCGTGGCCACAAGCGTGGAATCAGCGGCATAGAGCCACACGCCGAAACACAATACCAGCAGACGGTACAGGTGTTCTGATTCAGTCAGCGCTGATAAAGGGACAAGTTCAGCCTCGGGTTGGGACATGCTGTGTACTGTAGAGAATGGATGGAATCATGTATTAGTATTTTTTTGAGAAAAGTATGCAGACAGGCTGATTAACTTTTTTTATTCAAATCAAAATCATAATAAGTATTTTCAACGACGCAGTAGGATAACATTTCAGTGTTCAATAATAAAGAAAGTGTTTCAGCTGCTATGCATCCCAAAGGTGTTTTTTGAGAAACACTTTTCTTGCTCAATTATCCAAATAGTGCTAAATAATATATCCAGTGGAAATCGGAAGCCGTTCCTTTTAATAAACCTTGATCAATAACCAAAGAAATCCCTCAGCCGGTTACTATGACTGAATCAACACCAAGACGTAAACTTGCGGCCATCCTCGCCGCCGATGTGGTAGGCTTCAGCAGGAAGATGGGTGAGAACGAAGAGCGCACTTTGCACAATCTCAAAGCCTGCCGCAGTTTGACCGATGAAGCAATCAAGGCACACCACGGACGAGTCTTCGGCAGCGCCGGGGATTCAATAATTGCCGAGTTCGGAAGTCCGGTGGACGCCGTTGTAACCGCAGTGGAGTTCCAGAAAAACATCATGGATCGCAACAACGAAGTCGATCCGGAAGACCAGATGCAGTTCCGGGTTGGTCTGAACATGGGGGATGTGATCATTGAGGGTGACAACCTCTATGGTGAAGGCGTAAATGTGGCCGCAAGGCTTGAATCTGCAGCGGAACCGGGAGGCATCCTGGTCTCCGGGAAGTTCTACGATGAAGTGCGCCGAAAGCTGGACCTCGGCTTCGAGAACAAAGGAGCACAGGATATGAAGAACATCGATGAACCGGTGCATACCTTCAAGGTTTTGCTGGGATACGAAGGGGAGAAAGCAGATGCAGTTCCCTCAGCCTCATCAGCAAAATCCCCCGACTCCTCTCCACCGAAAGCTGCTGAAGCCAAGACCAGAGTCCCTGCAATCGCTGTGCTTCCATTCACGAACATGGGGGGTGATCCGGAACAGGAATACTTCGCAGACGGCATCACCGAGGACATCATAACCAATCTCTCCCTCTGGCGCACCTTCCCGGTGATTTCCAGAAACTCCAGCTTCACCTTCCGGGGGCAGTCGCACAACTTAAAGCAGGTTGCCAAGGAACTTGGCGCCCGTTATATAGTGGAGGGCAGCGTCCGCAAGGGCGGAACCCGTGTGCGCATCACCGCGCAGCTGATTGATGCGGAGGAGGACCACCACCTCTGGTCAGAGAAGTGGGACCGCACGCTGGAGGACATCTTTGACGTGCAGGATGAAGTTTCTGAAGCGATCGCCCGGCGGGCGGCGCCTTCAGTTACCGACCATGAACTCAAAAGATTGAGCCGAGAACGGCCTAAAAATCTGAGCGCCTGGGAAGAATACCTGCAGGGCATGAAATTTTTTAATGACAGAAATTATTCAGATCTTGATAATCATGGGCTTACTGAAGCTAGTACCCATTTTGAAAAGGCCATTGCGCTGGATGATACTCTTTCCGATGCTTATGCCTATCTTTCACTTTGCGGATTTTGGGATTTAGTACACTTCACCACTGATGACTCAAAAGCAACCCTGGAGATGATGAAAATTCATGGACGCAAAGCAGTGACATTGAACCCCAAAAACCCTGTGGCATTGGTGGGCCTTGCCGCTCATTACTTTTTCAGCGGCGACTTTCCCAATGCCTTGAACAACGCGGAGAAGGCGGTCCAGTTCAATCCCAGCTATGCATTAAGTTTATGGTGGTTGGGCCTCATTCAAGCCCATGCAGGCAAGTACACGGAATCTGAAGAATCTGTCCTCAAAGCCATTGAATTGAGTCCGGTTGATCCCGAACTGGAAAGAATTTATGGCGCATTGTTCTGCTCATATCTTGGTCAGGAGAGATATCAGGAAGCTCTTGAGGCTGCGGACAAGGCTTTGCAGTATCATCCGGATCAGGGGCATATGCTGGGCTGGCGGACAGCTGCTCTGGGTCACCTGGAAGCAGGTCCGGAAGCCAAAGCTGCTCTGGAGAAATATCTTAAACTCCGTCCTAACCTGAAGACCAAAGATGATTTTCGCAAAATATTTGTTCCAAAATCAATGTTGGCGGACCCCATCATTGAAGGTCTAGTTAAGGCAGGATGGGAACCTGAGGCTTAACCTTGTTTGGTTGAGCGCCAAAACAGAATCAAAATGAACACAAATAACCAGGAAGAGACAATGAGTGAACAACCCAAATTACAAAGGAGGTATCCGTTTATGCCATCATTGTTGCCGGAAAAAATATAAAATTCACTGAAACAAGACTCAAGCTTTTAAAAACAATATGAGTGACGACATCCGCTGGAAACAGCGTTATTCCAATTATCAGAAAGCGCTCAGCCAGCTGCAGAAATTTGTAGACAAAGGAGAATTGTCTGAACTTGAAGAGCTGGGATTGATAAAAGCATTTGAATACACTCATGAACTGGCATGGAACACCTTGAAGGATTTTCTGGAATTTCAGGGGCAATCAGGCATCTATGGTTCAAGAGACGCGATTCAAAAAGCTTTTCAATTAAACCTGATTGAGGACGGCGAGGGATGGATGGACATGCTGAAAAGCAGAAACAGGACATCTCATACATACAATCAGGAAACGGCCAGAGAAATAAGTCAGGCAGTAATAACCCAATATTTCCCTCTTTTTCAAAAACTAAACAACAAACTGAAGTCACTCGTTTCTAGTACATGAGAATTGAAGAAAAAGAACTTTACGGACTTTCTCTGGAAACATGTCAAAAAATCCATCATGTATTGGAGAGTTTTGAAGAAGTTGAGGAGGCAGTATTGTACGGTTCGCGTGCCAAGGGAAATCACAAATCCGGATCCGATATTGACTTGACACTGAAAGGCGTGAAACTAAATTTAAAAGTGTTAAACCGAATCAGCCTTGAGCTGGATGATTTATATTTGCCATATACGATTGACGTATGCATTTATCACCAGATTGACAACCCGGATTTAATAGACCATATACAACGAGTGGGCAAAGTTTTTTATTCGCACTGACTACCCCTCACCCATGCCCTCTCCGTTGGGGAGAGGGGTGACCGCGATACCTGATCGGAGTCGAAGGTGCGGTGGGTGAAGCGAAAGCAGGTTTGAAAACTTTTCAAGTAACTAAATCGAAATCATCTACCTATTATTGAAAAATTCTTATGACCGAATCAACACCAAGACGTAAGCTGGCCGCAATTCTTGCAGCTGACGTGGTAGGCTTCAGCAAGATGATGGGCGAAAACGAAGACCGCACTCTGCACAACCTCAAATCCAGCCGCAGTTTGACCGATGAAGCAATCAGGGCACACCATGGTCGTGTCTTCGGCAGTGCCGGTGATTCAATCATTGCCGAGTTCGGCAGTCCGGTGGATGCGATTGTGGCCGCGGTGGAGTTCCAGAGGAACCTGCGGGACCGAAACTCGAGCGCGGCTCCGGAAGACCAGATGCAGTTCCGTGTCGGACTCAATCTTGGAGACGTGATTGTGGAGGGAGACAACCTCTACGGCGACGGAGTAAACGTGGCCGCAAGGCTGGAATCAACTGCAGAACCCGGAGGTATCAGCATTTCAGGAAAGTTTTACGACGAGGTCTGCCGCAAACTCGACCTGAGTTTTGTGAGTACAGGGTCGCAGGAGATGAAGAACATAGCCACGCCTGTCCCCACCTACAAGGTCGAGCTTGGAAATACCTCCGAAGAGCTACAATCCTTCACAGTAGCGGCGTCCGCTGAGACGACACCTCAAGCCGTGCCAGCCCCTGCCACCACAGAAACCAGGGTCCCTGCCATCGCGGTGCTTCCCTTCACCAACATGGGTGGTGACCCGGAACAGGAATACTTCGCGGATGGCATCACCGAGGACATCATCACCAACCTCTCGCTCTGGCGCACCTTCCCGGTGATCTCCCGCAACTCCAGCTTCACCTTCCGGGGGCAGTCACACAACTTAAAGCAGGTTGCCAAGGAACTTGGCGCCCGCTACATCGTGGAGGGCAGTGTGCGTAAGGGAGGCAACCGTGTGCGCATCACCGCGCAGCTTATCGACGCCGATGAAGATCACCACCTCTGGTCGGAGAAATGGGACCGCACGCTGGAAGACATCTTTGACGTGCAGGACGAGGTGTCCGAAGCAATTGCACGGCGGGTTGCACCCTCCGTGACAGGACACGAACAGAAGCGACTCTCCCGCAAGCGTCCGGAAAACCTCAGTGCGTGGGAGGAAT
Source organism: SAR324 cluster bacterium REDSEA-S27_B3 (assembly GCA_001627865.1). Classification (GTDB taxonomy): domain Bacteria; phylum SAR324; class SAR324; order SAR324; family NAC60-12; genus Arctic96AD-7. Next base: position 88,382 of record LUQO01000002.1, on the reverse strand, counting down.
ACCTGCAAGGACTGCGCTGCTACAACGAACGCCCGCGCTCGGATTACGAAGACCCCGGACTCACGCAGGCCCGGCAGCATTTCGAGCAGGCCATCAAATTGGATTCGACGCTTTCCGATGCCTATGCCCACCTCGCAATTTGCGGGGGTTGGGAATTGGTCCAACGCATCACAAAAAACGTGGACAAAACCCTGGATGCAATGCTGGCGATTATACTCAACGAGCGGTGCAGTTCAATCCCAGTTTTGCCCTGAGTCACTTTTGGCTGGGATTGTCTCAGGTCCATTCCGGGGAGTACCCGCAAGGGGAAAGCTCCGCACTCAAAACCTTGGAACTCAGTCCGGCGGACCCGGACTTGAGTGTCTTTCTTGGGTTACTTTACTTTGCCTGTCTGGGACAGGGGAAATACTATGAGGCGCTTAAAGCGATTGACAAGGCGTTGCAACGGGATCCGGACGTAGGTCATCATTTGGGATTCCGGGCGGCTGTGCTGGGGCATTTGCAGCGACCGGAAGCGAAGGCGGCGCTGGAGCGCTACTTCACCTTGCGTCCCAACCTCAAGACCCGTGATGACTATCGCAGAATCTTCGTCCCCAATTCCGCGCTGGCGGATCCCATCATCGAGGGGCTGGTCAAGGCGGGTTGGGAACCGGAGGAGTAACGCCTGTAACGATGATCGAATCGCAACTCTTTTACATTAACCTGAGCCTCCGGATTCTCGTCACCTGAAATGAGAGAGTGTATTTTCAAAGTATACTTTTAACAGGACTTTTAAGTCTTGATTTTAGGAATTTACTTTTGTACGCTTTACCAAAATTGTTTGTCGATGCCAATTTCGGCAGGATAGTTTATTAACCCAAACCCCTATTCAAGAAAGGGCACCATGACTGATCAAGCAACCCTAGAAGCATTTCAAGCCAGCTTGCGCGGCCAACTCATCCTGCCGGGGGATGAGGAGTACGACGAGGCCCGCGCCGTTTACAACGCGATGATTGACCGCCGTCCGGGCATGGTGGTCTGCTGTGCAGACGTGGGTGATGTCATGGCCTCCGTCAACTTCGCCCGCGAGAACGGCATGCTCGTCGCGGTTCGCGGAGGCGGACACAACGGTCCCGGACTCGGAACCTGCGACGAGGGCATGGTCATTGACCTCTCCGCAATCAAGTACACGCGGGTTGACCCGCAAGCCCGTACCGCACAGGTTGGAGGCGGTAGCACCTGGGGTGATGTGGACCACGCCACCCATGCCTTTGGATTGGCTGCCCCCAGCGGGATCGTTTCCACCACCGGAGTGGGCGGGCTGACCCTCGGAGGAGGACATGGCTACCTGACCCGCAAGTACGGCCTCACGATTGACAACCTGCTGGGTGCGGACATGGTGCTGGCCGATGGCAGCTTCGTGACGGTCAGTGCCGAGGAAAACCCCGACCTCTTCTGGGCCATCCGGGGCGGCGGCGGCAACTTTGGGGTCGTCACCGAATTCCGGTTCCAGTTGCATCCGGTTCAAACCGTCGTCGGTGGCCCCACCCTCTGGCCCCAAGAGCAAGCCACCGAAGCAATGCGGTGGTTCCGCGATTTCATGGCACAGGCACCGGAAGACCTCTACGGCTTCTTTGCAACCTTGATCGTGCCGCCGGGACCGCCCTTTCCCGAAGAGCTGCACCTGAAGAAGATGTGCGGGGCCGTCTGGTGCTACACAGGACCGGAATCGCAGGCCGAAGAGGTGTTTCAGCCCATCAAGGATTTTGGGCCTCCAGCAATGTACGGCATCGGGACCATGCCCTTCCCCGCCCTGCAAGCGGCCTTTGACCCCCTCTATCCTCCGGGGATGCACTGGTACTGGAAGGGGGATTTCTTCAACGAGCTGCCGGACGAGGCCATTGCCGCTCATGTGAAGCATGGCTTTGAGATGCCGACCTGGCAATCCACCATGCACCTGTATCCCATTGACGGCAAGCCCAACGAGGTGGGCCCGGAGGAAACCCCGTGGGGGCATCGTCAGGCCAAGTGGTCGGCAGTCATCGTCGGCGTGGATTCGGAACCGAACAACACGGAAGCCATCACCGCGTGGGCGCGGGAGTACTGGGAAGCATTGCATCCGCACTCGGCAGGCGGGGCGTATGTGAACTTCATGATGGAGGAAGGCGACGACCGCGTGAAGGCGACCTACGGAGCCAATTACGACCGACTCGTCGCCATCAAGCAGAAGTACGATCCCGCCAATCTGTTCCGGGTCAACCAGAACATCAAGCCTGCAGGATAACAAAAGTTGAATATATGGATTTTTCAAAGACCAAAGTAATTTCTTAGCTGGACAATATGACTGAATCAACACCAAGACGTAAGCTGGCCGCAATTCTTGCCGCTGATGTGGTAGGCTTCAGCAAAATGATGGGCGAGAATGAGGACCGTACTTTGCGCAACCTCAAGGCCTGCCGCAGTTTGACTGATGAAGCAATTAAGGCGCACCATGGACGTGTCTTCGGAAGCGCAGGGGATTCAATAATTGCCGAGTTCGGCAGTCCGGTGGACGCCATTGTAACTGCAGTGGAATTCCAGAAAAATCTGAGGGACCGCAACAACGAAGTCGATCCGGAAGACCAGATGCAGTTCCGGGTTGGTCTGAACATGGGGGATGTGATCATAGAAGGTGACAACCTCTACGGCGACGGGGTAAACGTGGCTGCAAGACTTGAATCAGCTGCAGAGCCTGGGGGTATTCTTGTCTCCGGGAAGTTCTACGATGAGGTGCGCCGCAAGCTGGACCTTGGTTTTGTGAGCAAGGGGGCGCATGAAATGAAGAACATTGAGGAACCGGTACACACCTTCAAGGTGCTGCTTGGGCATGAGGGTGAGGAGGAGGCCTCCCCGGCACCCGACGCGCCTTCCAAAGCAGCTCCGGTGGCCAACGTGAAGCCCCGCCTCATCGTCTTGCCCTTCAGCAACCTCAACAACGTCGAGGACAATGATTTTCTGGTGGATGGAATCGTGGAGGACATCATCACGGAGTTCTCACGTGTCAACTCCATCGAAATCATCTCCCGCAACACCGCCTTTGCCTTCAAGGGCAAGGAGATTGACAACTCAAAGATCGCCGCCGAATTCGGCATTGACTTCATTGCCACGGGCAGCATCCGTTCCTCCGGAAACCGCATCCGGATTTCCGTCGAACTGACCGACCCCGCCACCGGCAGCTCGATCTGGAGCGAGCGCTACGACCGCATGATGGACGACGTATTCGAGGTGCAGGACGAGATCGTCCGCAAGGTCATGGTCGCGCTCGTCGGCAAGCTGGAAATCGCCACTCTGGAACGCGCCAAGCGTAAGCCCACAGACAACCTGACCTCCTACGAATACCTGCTGCGGGGTCGTGACTTCCACCACAAGTTCTCCAAGGAGGGCGTGCTGTCTGCCATCGAGATGCTCGACAAGTCCATCGCCGCCGATCCAGACAACGCCCAGGCTTATGCGTGGAAGGCTTGCTCCATTGGGCAGGGATTATTTGGTGGGTACATCGAAGCAGATTTCGATGAAACTCTTACAGAAGGCAAAAACATGATCCAAAAAGCGCTGGAACTGGACGAAAACGATTTTGAGTGTAATCGCCTGATGCACGAAGTTAATAAAGCTTTCGAGGATTTTGATCAGTCTGAGTTTTACGGCAAGAAAGCCTACGACATGAACCCCAACGATCCCCGGATTGTTTCAGGCTACGGCGAGTTGCTTGTGCTGACGGGCCGGGCAGAGGAGGGCACTGAGCTGCTGATCAAGGCCTATGAACTGGATCCCGTAGGGATGGGCGCGTCCAATGCCGACAAGCGGCTGGGAGACGTGATGTTCGGGGCTTATGTAAAGGGCGACTTTGAGCAGTGCCTGGAGTTCGACAGGAAGGTCGGCAAGAAGCAGCCCATCGCCTGGGCCGCCAAAATCGCCAGCCTCTCCGCCCTCAGCCAGACCCAGGATAAGGAGGCGGAGCTAAACAAGTTTTCCGCTGCCTATCCGGACATTGTTTTGGGTGAGGAAATCGACAAGCTGCACTTTCAAGACGCGGCTGTCAAACAGACCATGAAGGAACTGGTCGCCTGAACTGCCCTCACTTACCGCACCTTCGACTCCGCTCAGGTATCGCGGTCCCCCCCTCTCACTTGGAGAGAGAGACGGGGTGAGGAGTCCTCATACGTTGGGTGAGGGGAATAAACTTAGTTTTCAATAATCAATAGTAACAACAACATTTTTAAGGAGATATTATGAGTGAAACCACATACAAAGGCAGCTGCTTCTGCGGCAATGTTGAAATCGAAACCACTGGTGATCCGGCCAAAATGGGCTACTGTCATTGCAGGGACTGTGCGTCATGGTCTGCCTCTCCCATCAATGCTTTCACACTCTGGCCGCCTGAAAGTGTAAAGGTGGTTAAGGGCGAAGAACAAATCGGCACCTTCAACAAGACCGAAAACAGCTACCGTAAGTTTTGCAACAGTTGCGGAGGACACCTCTTTACTGACCATCCCGGAATGGGGCTGGTTGATGTCTATGCGGCGGTTTTGCCGGATTTCTCATTCGAACCGATGCTTCATGTAAATTACGAGAACAAGACCGTTTCCGTGAAGGACGGACTGCCCAAATTCAAGGATCTTCCGGAGCCTCTCGGAGGTTCAGGAGAAACGCTGCCGGATTAAGCTGTTTGCTTTTCAGGCAATGTACTTTAGCTGTTAGGGTAAAATATACTTTCATGCGGCCTGGACGGCCATTTATTAACATTAATCTTATTATCATAAATTGAGTATGGACATACTAAGAATTGGATCAGAATTTCCAAAAATCTCACTGACAGACATTGAGAACAATACCATCTCTATTCCCGATGATATCCAAACAAAGTACTGTATCCTGCTGTTTTTCCGGGGGGCATGGTGACCAAAGTGCACCCTTCAGTTAGAAGGGTATAGAGAGCATAGTGTTCTTTTTGATAGTCTTGGGGCATCAATTGTTGCGGCAAGCGTGGACAGCCTTGAAGACACAAAGCCTCTGGCAGAAGGCAAGTGTTTCCCTGGTCGTGGAAAAGAAATGCCGTTTAGCTTGTGTCATGGGGTAACACATGAATTAGCAGAATCGATTGGGGCTTACTGGTATGATCATGAAGAAGGGAAAGACAAGTATTACATCATGGGGGCAAGCAAAGACTACATGCAGCCAGCAGAATTTGTAATTGACTGCAATTTAAATAAAGTAATTTCATGTACATACACTGACGGAGGTGTAGGCCGTATGAATGCAGGAGATGTCGTTGGTTTGTTAAGTGGAATCCAAGACAGGAAAGATGAAGTTCCCCATGTGTGGTCCTGGTGATAAACAGTGTTGCTTGATTTGATTGGTAAGTATGCAGGCAAAAGTAAATCATGCTTGTGCCTGCTTTCCAACTGCGCCCAAACCTCAAGGCCCGTGACGACTACCGACGTATCTTCGTTCCCAACTCCGCGCTGGCGGATCCCATCATCGAAGGACTCGTCAAGGCCGGCTTGGAACCGGAGGTTTGAGTCCCATTTATGTGATTTGATTGACGGAAGACTGCCTTGACTAAAGATGCTCCGGTCACATGAAATCCCCAACTGTTATTCTGCACACCAACAACCCTGAAGCATCACATGAGGTGTTCTCAAAAAATCACCCTGACCTGCCAATCCTTACCTGTGACAGTTACGGAGAACTTCCAGAGATGCTTGAGGAATCCGGAGCAGAGGTGGTCTATACTATACGCTTCGATGGAACTCAGAATTATCCGCGTCAGGCACTGCTGGAAAGCAAAACAGTGAAATGGGTTTCAGTCGGAGGTTCCGGTACAGATCACTTGAATCCGTGGGATCCGGAGGCACTGACGGTCACCAATGCTGCCGGAGTTGCTGCCGAGATGATGGCGCAGTATGTGCTGGGAGCAATGCTGCATTTTTCGCTGGGACTGCCTCAACTGGGCGTGGCTCAACGCCGGCGTCAATGGTTTTCAGCGCAGGTTGAATCGCTCAACGGCAAGACCGTGCTGATAATCGGACTGGGAAAAACCGGTCAGGCGGTAGCAAATCTCTGCAAGTTACTGGAGTTAAAAACAATTGGAGTTCGCGCCCGTCCGGAACCCACCCCAAACGTGGATGAAGTACATGCGGTGGAGGCGCTGCCGAAACTTTGGTTCTGCGCGGATTTCATTGTCTGTTGCGTGCCGCTGCTGGACAGCACACGCTGCATAGTCGGCGCAGAGGCGTTCTCAGCGATGAAACCTTCAGCAGTACTGATTGATGTCTCACGCGGAGGAGTTGTCCGTGAGTCTGCATTGATAAAGGCACTAAACGAAAAGCGTATCCGGGGCGCCGCACTGGATGTTTTTGATACCGAGCCACTTCCACCGGAAAATCCCCTCTGGAACTTTGAAAATGTGCTGATCTCTCCGCACTGCTCAGCTGTCTATCAGGGTTGGGAGCTGAAGTCCGTGGAAATGTTTTCAGAAAATCTTACCCGCTACCGCAAAGGCCTGGCGCTGACCAACATTGTCAATCCGGAACGGGGATATTAAGACTGGAAACGACGATGTTCCACCTGAGTTCAAACCATACTGGCTAATCTTTCCGGAACCGCACCCGGCCCCCTTTAGTCAGCATTACCACACTATCGAAGACGTGGGAGCAGGGGTCAAGTTTCTTGATTACTTTGATGAGTCCTGCAACGCCAACGAGTATTGGTATCGCAGCTACTGGCACCATAGGCACTTGGTGGTTTTAGGTACAACGGCTGCTAAAAGAAGAGCATATTTCAATAACACTTTGCCCTGCAGGCTTTGACACAAAAAACAATGAGATAAATTAGGGCACAACGTTTTTGTTCAATAAAGAGAGACTCTCTTCAATTTGTCAAGAGACTGATATTGCAAGACTTTATGCGGTTGGTTCATCTGTACGTGAGGACTATAGCGAAATCAGTGACATTGATTTACTGGTTGCTTTTCATACTACAGAAAGCCTTGATCAGTATTTAAATGCGAAAAAAGCATTTGAGAAAGAATTCGGGAAAAAAGTCGATCTTATAGAAGAAGCTGCAATTAAGAACCCTATTATTAATAAGACCTTGAATTCTGAAAAAGTATTGATTTATGAAACATGAGCTTAAAGCATATCTCTTAGATTTAATTGAATGTTGCAATAACATAAATGATTTTTTAGAAAATCTGGAAGTTAACGATTATTTAGAAAACCGAATAGTTAAATCCGCAGTCGAACGGCAGTTCGAAATAATCGGAACCGTCCTTATTATTGGGGGTATTCCTTGATATCAAGGCGTATCGAACTGAAATTGCATCGTTGGCAGTGTAAAAGGTTTGCCTCTGAACACAAGATCACCAATAATAATCCAAATGCCGATAGATCACCTCCCTAATTTTATACAAAATCATTACGAAATCCATGAATGGCGGCATGCAACCGCCATCCTTAGAGATGATTTCCCTTCGGAATATAAGGACATTTGCGATGTTCTTACATCTTTCAGACTCCAGAAAAGCTGGATAATAGTAGGCGGAGGTAGAAAATCCAGAGTTTCAGATTGGATAGATGGTCAACTCTATAGGAAAGGTTGGGAGGAAAAAAGTTTTGAGACCAAAATCACAGTAGATCAAGACGTAATGGAGTCACCAACCCATTCTGTTGATTGCTTCAAGAATCGTATAGCCTTGGAAATCGAATGGAACAATAAGGATCCATTTTTTGATAGAGACCTAAATAATTTCAGATTGTTATTCGATCTCCGAGCAATCTCAGTTGGTGTGATTATTACCAGAACAGATGAGTTGCAGGATATTTTCAAAGGATTGGGAAGAGGCAAATCTTATCACTCACATGTCCAAGCTATTACCACGCATTCAAGGTGGAGGCGGGGCAGGTTGTCCATTATTAATATTTGGAATCAGAAAGGAATTGTATGTCGAAGATTGTTAAAATTACAGAACCAAATCCAGCAACAGATCTCACTAACAAAGTAGATGCTACTTACTCCACTATTTTAGCTGACCCACCATGGCAGTTTCAGAATAGAACCGGGAAAATGGCACCAGAACATCGTCGATTGCTACGCTATTCGACGATGGATTTGGAAGAAATAAAGCAGCTTCCAGTCAGTAGACTGGCTGCTGCGGCATCCCATCTTTATCTGTGGGTTCCTAATGCTCTATTGCAAGAAGGACTAGATGTAATGAAATCTTGGGGTTTCACATATAAGTCTAATCTAGTCTGGTATAAAATCAGAAAGGATGGTGGTCCGGATGGACGTGGGGTCGGATTTTATTTCAGAAACGTAACTGAATTAGTTTTATTTGGTGTACGAGGTTCCATGCGCACACTCCAACCTGGAAGAACGCAAGTAAATTTACTATATTCTCGAAAAAGAGAGCATTCAAGAAAACCTGATGAATTATATGACATCATCGAGAATTGTTCACCCGGTCCTTATCTAGAACTATTCGCTCGTTTCCGAAAAAAAGGATGGGATCAGTGGGGTAATGAAGATGTTGAAGAGAACTCCATATTGAATGTTGCAAAAAGAAAAGGTCATACCGATCCACAAATGAGATTATTTGAAAGCCCTAAAGGATACCAAGCAAATCAGGGCTAACAAGTCACAGTGTGTCGCAGGTACTAACAATTTGATCTGAGTCCAAAGAAACAACTTATATAACAAAAATGCCTGAATCTAATCCAAGAAGTAAGCTAGCAGCGATACTTGCCGCGGATGTTGTGGGCTTCAGCAAGATGATGGGTGAGAACGAAGTACGCACGTTACGCAACCTCAAAGCCTGCCGCAGTTTGATCGATGAAGCAATCAAGGCACACCACGGACGAGTTTTCGGCAGCGCCGGAGATTCAATAATTGCCGAGTTCGGAAGTCCTGTTGATGCCATAGTGACGGCTGTGGAGTTCCAGAAAAACATCAGGGATCGCAACAACGAAGTCGATCCGGAAGACCAGATGCAGTTCAGGGTGGGGCTTAATCTAGGTGACGTGATAGTGGAGAGAAACAATCTCTATGGAGACGGTGTTAATGTTGCAGCCAGGCTTGAATCCGCGGCAGAGCCGGGCGGCATTTGTGTTTCCGGAAAGTTTTATGAAGAAGTCCGGCGCAAGCTGGACCTGAGTTTTGTAAGTCTCGGTGAGAAAGAGATGAAGAACATCGAAGAGCCGGTACATACCTTTAAGGTAGAGCTGGGAAGCGCCTCCAATGTACTGGAGGCCTTCTCGTTACCCGATGCCGCAGAACCCGCGACCCCGCCGCCAGCGACTCCGGAAACTGCTGATGACGAAGCGAAAGTCCCCGCCATCGCGGTGCTGCCCTTTGACAACATGAGCGGCGATCCGGAACAGGAGTATTTTGTGGACGGGATCACGGAGGACATCATCTCGGTGATCTCCCGCTATCGCTGGCTCTCGGTGATTGCCCGTAACTCGACCTTTGTGTACAAGGGCAAGGCAGTGGACGTGCGCGAGGTCGCAGAGGCGCTCAAGGTGGACTATGTGCTGGAGGGCAGTGTGCGCAAGGCTGGAGCAAGGGTGCGGATCACTGCCCAGCTCATCGACGCAAACAGCGGCTCGCATCTCTGGACGGAACGCTACGACCGCAATCTGGACGACATCTTCGCTCTGCAGGACGAAATCACCGAGACCCTCGCCGCCTCGATCGAGCCGGAACTGGCCCGCTCCGAAAGACAGCGGGCACGGCGCAAGACCGCCGGAAACATGGGCGCATGGGACCTGTTCCAGCAGGCGCAGTGGCACATGTACCAGTTTTCCAAGGAAAATGTCGAGACCGCCATCGTGATCTACAAGCAGGCCATCGAGAGGGACGAGGAGTTCGCCTCTGCACAGGCCGGGCTTTCGGTGGGCAACCTGATCATGGTGATTTCCAACTTCACTGACGACCCCAAGGGTTGCATCGAGAAGGCAGTGACCCACGCCGAGCGGGCCGTGTTGCTGGACGACCAGGACCCCTTCGCCCACTACGCGCTGGGACGGGCGGCCGCGTTTTCCCGTCAGCCGGAAAAATCCGAACAGAATCTCAAGCGCGCCATCGCCCTCAATCCGAGCTACGCCCATGCCTATCACGGGCTGGCACAAGCCTATACGATGGCGAATGGCGATGGCGAGGCAGCCCTTGAGCTGATCAACAACGCGATCCGGCTCAGCCCCAACGACCCACTTCTCTGGGCCTTTGAGAACATCAAGTCCGCAGTGCTGGCAAACCTGTTGGAGCAGGATGAGGAAGCCTTGGAATGGGCCAAAAAAGCGGCCAGCCATCCGAATTCGGGCTTTTATGCCTTTGCGGGCCTTGCCGCCATCAGTGCCCTGCTCGGCAAGCAGGAAGAGGCGGAGGCGGCACTGGCCAAGGGGCTTGAGTGGAACCCGAACTTCAGCCAAGAACATATGGAGCAGACCTATCCGGGCGCTGTCATGCGCTTCAAAAAAGGGTTGGCACTGGCGGGGCTGAAGTGAGTTAGGCCCGAAAAATTTTTTTAAACTACAGGAAGATTAATGAAGGTTATCATTGATTTGTGCGTGGTGCCAATGGGCGTGGGGGTTTCTGTGAGTGAATACGTGGCGGCCTGTCAGCAGGTGTTGGAGGAGGCCGGACTGAGTTACCAGATGCACGCCTACGGCACCAACATCGAGGGCGAGTGGGATGCCGTGTTCGCCGCTGTGAAGCGCTGTCACGAGGTGGTCCACGCCATGGGGGCACCGCGCATCAGCACAAGCCTCAAGGTTGGCACCCGTGTGGACCGTGAGCAGACCATGGCGGACAAGATCGAAAGCGTCCGGAAAAAGCTGGACTGACCCGCTACCACCCCGCCAACTCCCCTCACCCACCGCACTTTCGTTTTCACTCAGGCATCTCGGTCCTCCCCTCTCCCTGTCGGAGAGGGTTACTGAGTGAGATCCAAGCACGTTTCACCCTCTCCCCGGGGAGAGGGCCGGGGTGAGGGCTCTGGTTACGTCCAGACACAAGCTGATGTTGAGTAAAAAAAATATTCCCACTAGGAACAGGATTTCTGTATAATCATGTTTTGCAGGCAGGAGAAACTCAAAACATAACAGACTAACCAGGGAGAATTATGAACACAGAGACACGCACCGAAATTGAAGCAGCAGTTTTCAGGAGACTGCTCAGCCATCTTGACTCACGCAAGGATGTGCAGAACCTTGACCTGATGAACCTTTCCGGATTCTGCCGCAACTGCCTTGCAAAATGGTTTTCTGCTGAAGCGCAGGAGCGCGGAGAGGACGTTTCAGTTGATTCCGCCAAGGAGTTGGTCTATGGCATGACCTACGATGAGTGGAAACAGAATTATCAGAAATGATCAAACATAAGTATCATCAAAAAATTAAGGAGGATAAAGATAAAGCCGAGAGTTTTGCCTGCCTGGACGCGGCTCGTGATCACGGCATAAATTTTCTGGACACCGCGGAATTATATGGAAGCGGTTCTTCCGAAGAATTAATCGGGGAATACCAGAAAGACCGCGGTTACAGGTTCAGCATTGCCACCAAGGGAGGAATTATCATCGGCGGCAATCGGGGCGAAAACGACAATTCAGAAGCCGCATTGCGCAAGGCGCTGGAGGGCTCGCTGCGGCGTTTGGGAGTTGATCATGTTGAACTTTACTATATCCACCGCCGAGACTGGTCAATTGAGATCGAAGATGTTGCATTGACGCTGGCAAAATTTAAGCAGGAAGGTAAAATCGGCGGTTTCGGTTTTTCGGAAATTGCCCCTTCTTCACTGCATCGGGC
>LUQO01000002.1:0-76532 GCA_001627865.1 SAR324 cluster bacterium REDSEA-S27_B3 | reverse complement strand
CCGCCAACTGCAGGCTGATTTCCGTCTTCAGGGAGTTTGCGCGTTCCCGCGGCTGGAATACTTCCTCCGCAGCACTGGCCTGGGTTTTTGACCAGGGAGATCACCTGATCCCTATTCCAGGCACACGCAGCGCGGCGCATCTGAAAGAATGGGCGGGGGCCTGTGAGATTGAATTTACTGACGAAGACAGGGCAGAGATTGACAGGATTCTTCCCCCGGGCTTCGCCCATGGAGACCGTTATTCAGATCAGCAGATTGTGGGGATTGAGCGGTACTGCTGAGAAGATAAAATTAGCCCCCACTCACCGCACCTTCGACTCCACTCAGGTATCGCGGTCCCCGCTCTCCCCGAGGGAGAGGGTATTAGACAGCGAAGTGGTACCTCCTCACCCAAGGGAGAGGGTAATGGTGTGCGCACTGGTTCTCCCTCTCCCCGCGGGAGAGGGCCGGGGTGAGGGGTTAGTACGGAGGTGAAAACAAAAACCAAATTTGTCAATACTGATGGTCCTCTAAAAAGTTGTCATTCTCGCGAACGCGGGAATCCAGGGGTGCCCCGCAAATCGTGTTCCTGAACATTGCGTTGGGCTGGATACAGGAGCAAGTCCGGGATGACAATACGGATTAACGGGGCGTTTGGATGGAACACGCATCAAGTACGGAAGACAAAATTGATTTGTATATGTTCTTTGTTTCTGACTAGAATTCTGTAACAAGTATAAATCAAACAACAATTTCGGATAGAATTCATGGCTCAGGCAGCAGAAGTCTCTTCATTTACGGAGGTGAAGCATCATAAAAATAATTCAAATCTCCACAAAAGAACCCCCTCCAGGGAAGAGGACGAGCTGCTGCTGTCCAGGATGCCCAGCAGCCTTCATGCGGCTAAACTCAGGACACATGTTCAGGAAGAAAAACTTCACACTTACCACACCCCTGTTGAATTCTCATGGAAGCAGTTCTGGGTAACCTTCATTTACGAAAGCCTCCCTCCGGTGCTGCTGGCGCCCATTGCGGTGCTGCTGATCGAACGCTCGTTCACCAGGGCATGGCATGTGATGAATCACCGCTGCCTGCTGGTGTGTTCACGTAAACACAATTCGCGTGCCCAGCATATCTTTATGTGGGTGCTTTTCTATCCAATGATCTGGCTGGTCACCGGCGCCTTGCTGCTGAGGCTTTTTGCTCCTGATCATCTTGTACAGAACGTGGATACTTTTCAGATCGTGTTGGCCTACCTTTTTACATTTGTACGCGGTTTGATTGTTTCAATCAAGTACGGCTACTACCGTCCTGAAGATTATGCGCAGCTCAGCCGCCCTGCACCCCATTGGAGCGAAGGTAAAACCAACAGACGCCTGGTGGGATCCGGATGGACTAATCCCGGAAACTTTCCTGGCTTGATTGAGGATGAACTGACCTGCGCCATGGATGAAAACAACGTGGCCCTGCAGGGGATCTCTTTCAAAATGGACCAGAAGACAAGCGAACAGCTGCGCAGACATCAGACAGATGAACTGTTCACGGCGGAAACGTCCGCCAATGAAAAGGATGAGGTCACCGGAGGTTTTGTGCTGCATCAGATCCTGAGCAAGGTTTACACCACCAAAATTCCTGCTGTTTACGGGGTGATCATGCTTTTGACTTCATTAGCGATCATGCTGCTGCCCATCATCTTCAGGATAAGTTATGGCGTGAATGTATTTGGTGAAACTGCTATGGAAACAATTATCTTTATCGGCTGGATACCGGGATTTTTTGGGAGTGCTGCTTTGATTTTTTTCGGGTTTGTCTGCGCCCATGATTTCAAAAGAAGAACCAGCACACTGAAAAAACTTGGCAAGTTGATCGAATATCCCGGACTGCTCATGAGTGAGTTTTTGTACCACAGACCGCATCCGGAGGAGAAAGACAAAAAGAAGCAGAAAGACAAAACCGTGCCGGAAAACAAACCTGAACAGAACGACAGGGGAGATCCTTACCTGTTTATTGATTTGAAAAAGCCGGCCAATGTCTTTGCCTGGATGATATGCCGCAAAACGCTGCGTTCATTCGGAGAAGGCTTTTACCTGCGCATCCAGGGCTACACCTCCGTTCTGCTGAGCTACGCGATCTGCTGCGTGCTGTTCCTGAACTTAATTGCATGGACACAGGTGCGGCACCATGTATCCACAATCTGGCTGCTGATCCTGATCGTGGTGGCCATTTCTTCTATTTCCGTCTATGCCATCTCCAGGGCCACCAAACTGCAGGCTGTCAGTTCAGTGCAGCGAGACCAGGTACAGAAGGAATTGTTTTTCCTGGAAAAGGAACTGATGGACGCGGAGAATAAGGGGGAGACCCTGGAGTTAAAGCAAATCAACCATTCCAAGGTTTTACTGCAGCAGGTGGATGAATCAATCAATTTTCATGAGTTGATCCACAAACCAACCAAGGTGATGGGTTACTCCGCAACCCAGAACGTAATCAGCTCCGCGCTGGGTATAATCCTGACCGGATTTGTGCTGGCAGTTGAGGGGTTTTCCGGCTCAGGCATTTCATACGATATCAACGGCTGGTTTAATTATTGAGATTAAAACCGCTGCTTGTAAAGTACTTGCCACGGACTTACCTGATTTGAAAGTTGAAACTGCTTGCCCCTCACCCCGGCCCTCTCCCACGGGGAGAGGGGGGACCGCGATACCTTAGCGGAGTCGAAGGTGCGGTGGGTGAGGGGAAATAATATGTATATAACTACTTACAAAGCATCCAGTTAACTCTATGCAAACAACTCCCTTGCTGGAAATTTTCAGTGATTTCGTCTGACCATGGTGTTACCTCGTCACCGGGCGTGTCGAACGAATAAAGCAAAGATTCGGACTTAAACTGCGCTGGACACACTTTCCGCTGCATCCGGACACTCCGGATTCAGGATTGACACTGGAAAAATTGTTCCGGAAGAGCATCAATGAAATTGAACCAATGAAGCAGCGCATGTCCGGACTGATGGCGGAGGAAGGGCTGCCATACGGAAACCGCACCCACACCTTCAACAGCCGGATGGCACAGGAACTCTCAAAATGGGGCGAAGCCTTTACTGAAGGAGAATTGCTGAACCGCAAACTCTTTGAGGCTTATTTTGTAAAGGGAAACAATCTTGCTGTTACGGAGGTGTTGCTGGATGCTGTAGAATCTTCCGGACTTGCACGTGAAGAAGCTGAAGGAGTAATCATTGAACGACGTTTCAGGGAGGCCGTGGACGAAGACTGGCAGCGTTCACGCGAACTTGGTGTCAGTGGTGTCCCGACCTTCGTTTTTGGAAACCGAGCGCTTGTGGGGGCACAGCCTTATACGGCGCTGGAGCAGTTGATTCGAACTAAATGAGGCACAGCGTTTAGTCATTCCGGACATAGCTCAGCAGAGAACCGGAATGCAGGGAAACTGCTGAAAATCATTATAACTCTCTAATTTCTGCACAATAAAATTACCTTGGGATTACATTTGTTTTAAGGCAGATAAGTGCAATTATTCGTGGTATAATTACATGTCTTTGTAAGCATTTTTTGTTCCTGGATTCCCGCTTTCGCGGGAATGACAGATAAGTAAAGACAGATAAAGATGGATACAACCTGCAAATACAGCGTAGGACAGATTATTCACCACCTTCGATTTGATTATCGGGGTGTGATCGTTGATGTCGATGCCACATTCCAGGGAACAGAAGAATGGTACGAAGAGATGGCCAAGAGCAAGCCTCCTAAGGACAAACCGTGGTACCATGTGCTTGTTGATCAGTCCTACACTATGACGTATGTTGCAGAGCAAAACCTGGAAGCGGACCCCTCACCAAAACCCATCATGCATCCCCTGGTGGATCAATATTTCAGCCGATTTGAAAAAGGCAGCTACCAGGTTGAAGTCAGTTGAGCGGAATTCTCCTTAAACTGGAAATCATTCTTGGTTATGTATGCAGACAATACAGGTGTTTTCTTTTTGGAAGATAGATAAGACAAATTGAATTCATGAAGCAGATTCCAAAGATCATGCACGCGGTGCTGTTGACGGGGCACGGCGGTTTAGAAAAACTTGTGTATAAAACTGATGTTGAGGTTCCTGCACCTAAAGCTGACGAAGTTTTAATCCGGGTTAAGGGAGCCGGAGTCAACAATACAGACATTAATACCAGGATTGGATGGTACTCAAAATCAGTTACCGCTGATACAAACAAGGGCGGTGCTGCCGGTTTAGCTGAAGCAAAAACAGACGACAGCAGCTGGACGGGGAATCCACTGAATTTTCCAAGGATACAGGGCGCGGACGTTTGCGGCGAAATAATTTCAGTCGGTGCTGATGTCAGCCCCTCCAGGATTGGCGAAAGAGTGCTTGTGCGCACAATGCAGGAAAATCCGGATGCTGCCGCAAAAAACAGCTGCTGGACACTCGGCTCAGAATGCAACGGCGGTTTCGCGCAATATACTGCTGTCAGATCATCAGAAACATTTGCAGTCAATTCCGATTGGACGGACACGGAGCTTGCTTCAATCCCATGTGCATATTCAACAGCAGAAGGTTTGCTGCACCGCTCACAGGTCGGCCAGGAAACTGTGCTGATCACAGGAGCATCCGGGGGAGTAGGCTCCGCGGCAATTCAACTTGCAAAACTTCGTGGAGCAACAGTGATCGCCCAGTGCGCCGAGGAAAAAAGTGAAGAAGTTAAACAGATCGGCGCTGATCAGATTGTTTTCAGGGATACTGATCTGGCAGTTAAACTGGGCAGCAATGCTGTTGAAGTGGTGATTGATCTGGTTGGAGGGTCCAACTGGGCTCCTTTGCTGGATATTATAAAACCTGGAGGGAGATACGCAACGTCCGGAGCAATAGCCGGTCCGATTGTGGAGCTGGATTTGCGCACATTATATTTAAAGGATTTAACTTTATACGGATGCACCTGTCAGCCAAAAGAAGTGTTCAGGAATCTGATCGGATACATTGAAGGAAATCAAATTCAACCCCTTGTGGCCAAAACATATCCTCTGAAAGAGATTAAACAGGCACAGCTTGATTTCCTGGCAAAAAAATTCACCGGCAAGCTGGTGCTTGTTCCACCAGAAAAAAATCGCTGAATAGCACTTCATTCAATGATGTAACTTAAAAAGTTTTAATTAGGACTTCGATTGTCATTCCACGATCTTATCAAGAGCCTGTCCTCAACTTGATTGGGGAGCAAGTATTTCAGTTGCTTACTTGTTTATGGATTCCCGCTCCCCGATCAAGCCAGGGACAAGCTTCGCGGGAATGACAAATTGTTACAATACTGTCAATCAAAAAAGAAATATGTTATGAGTTCACGCAACGCTTATCTTGACGAGAAAATTTACGGCTATCTGCTGGGCAATTCATTGCGCGAGCCGCTGGTTCTGAAAAAACTGCGCGAAGAAACGCAGTTGATGCAGGAAGGAAGGATGCAGATCTCACCGGACCAGGGACAGTTGATGGCCATGCTGGTTCGATTGATTGGAGCAGTCAGGATTGCCGAAGTAGGCACCTTTACAGGATACAGCAGCCTGGCAATGGCGCTGGCGCTGCCGGAAAATGGCCTGATTGTTACCTGTGATAAAAGCCGCAAATTTACAGGAATGGCAAAAAGATACTGGAAGGAGGCAGGTGTTGAAGACAAGATTGAGCTGCGGCTTGGGGGTGCTCAGAAAACACTGGAAAAGATGCTGAACGAAGGTCTGGAAGGAACATTCGATATGGCATTCATTGACGCGGACAAAGAGAGCTATCCGGTTTATTATGAACAATGCATGCAGTTGCTGCGTCCGGGTGGTTTAATTTTGATCGACAATGTTCTCTGGTATGGCAGACCGGCAAACCCGGAAGCGAATGATGCTGACACGGTCGCCATCCGGAAGTTCAATAAGACTGTATACAAGGACAAGCGTGTGGATATCTCAATGCTGTCTGTCGGTGACGGCCTTACGCTTGCGCTAAAGCTCTAAACAAAAGAAACTCTGTTACAGTAATTGGATACTCAAGCAGTCAGAAGCATTGAAAATATTGTAACCTCGGTCCGTGTGCTGGAGGGTGGAGGCTTCCCGGTGCGTCGTCCTTTTCCAAATCCGGAACTGGACCAGGTTGACCCCTTCCTGCTGCTGGATCATCTGGGTCCTACTGAATGGGGTCCGCGTGAAGCAATCGGCGCGCCGGATCATCCGCACCGAGGTTTTGAGACAGTGACCTACCTTCTGGCAGGTGAAAACGAGCACAAGGATTCTAAGGGAAACCACGGTTTGCTGAATCCGGGAGATGTGCAGTGGATGACTGCCGGTTCCGGAGTTGTTCACTCCGAAATGCCGTCTCCGGATTTTTTTGAAAAGGGCGGCAAGATGCATGGATTCCAGATCTGGATCAACCTGCCAAAGGAGAGGAAAATGATTCCCCCGCGTTACCAGGACACTATCTCAGAAAAAATTCCGGAGGTGATCCTTGATGACGGCAAAAGTAAAATCAGAGTAATTGCCGGTGAATTCAATGGAGTAAAGGCTGTGATTGAAACCAACACACCCATTCTCTATCTGCATGTGATGCTGGAACCTGGAATGGGGTTCAGGCAGCCTGCTTCAGCAACAGACAACATCATGGCCTACCTGATTTCCGGAGAAGGTGTATTTGGAGAAGGAGAAAACACGCGGACAGCAGTTGAAGGTCAGCTGGTGCTGTTTGCCCATGACGGTGATGAAGTTTCTCTTCGCAGTTCCCAGGATTCCTCATTGGAATTGCTGCTGCTGGGCGGTACTCCAATTAACGAACCGATGGTACGTTACGGGCCCTTCGTAATGAATACAAAAGAAGAAATCTTTCAGGCTTTCCGCGATTTCAGCAAATAGCTTTTCAAATATTACTCCACTTCAGTATTGCTCTGAGTTCAATTGAAAGAGTCATGAAGAGGAATCAAAAGAATCCCTTAAGAAAATTCTGTTTACATACCTGTTTCCTGTTGCTATGATCTCACGTGATTCTTGATAAACCTTTAAATATTAAGCAAGGAGGATAGAAATGTCTATTAAAGATACATGTCATTGCGGTTCAGTGGAATTCACCCTGCAGAACGATCCGATGATGCATTTTGTCTGTCATTGCAGTGACTGCCAGAAGTTGTGGGGTAATTCCTTTTTTGGCTATGCATATTCCACCGACGACATCAGCGTTACGGGCGAGGTAAAAAAATATACCTATGAGGGGGGGAGCGGCAATCAACTGCATTTCGTTTTCTGCCCTGAATGCGGCAGCAAGTTTTATTCGCAGCCCGACCTGATCGAGGGAATGATCTACATTCCCTGTGGAATGCTCAAGGAACACTATGAGTTTGAACCGAGAGTGGAGATTTTCTCTGCGAACAAAGCCTCCTGTCTGGCACAGGTAAAAGTCTCTGCCGAATCCTATGAGCACAACGGTACGCTCGAGCGCATCGGCGAACTGCTGGAGAATCTCGAACAGAGATAAAAATGAGCGATCTAGAGCAGGAGATCGAGAAGCTCAAAAAAGAGAACAAGAAACTCTCTCTGGAATCCAAGCTAAGAAAATCGATGGCGGTCGAACTGGATCGTCAGAAGGAGTTGCTGCGCCAGGCTACCGAGGAGGTAGAAGCACAAAAAGAGAAGATTGAGGGAATCTCACTAAAGTTGTCACGGTATCTGCCTGTTCAGTTGTATGAGCAGATCTTCAGCGGTTCTTTGGACATTCACAAAAAGAGTGAGAGAAAAAAGCTCACGATTTTCTTCTCAGACATCGTTGACTTCACGTCAATCTCAGAACAGATCGAGGCGGAAGAGATCAGTGAGTTTTTGAGTTTCTACCTCACGGAGATGAGCACCATCACGGAAAAATTCGGCGGGACCATCGATAAATTCATCGGTGATGCCATTATGATTTTCTTTGGCGATCCTCAATCTGAAGGTGACGTGAAGGATGCAAAAAACTGTGTCGATATGGCCATAGAAATGCAGAAACGTATCGATACACTGCAGCCTTATATCCGCAAACAGTTCAGTTTCCCCACCAATCTGAAAATCCGAATCGGGATCAATACAGGATTCTGCAATGTCGGCAATTTCGGCAGTACCAGCCGTTTGGATTACACTGCCATCGGCAGAGCGATCAATGTGGCGTCCCGCCTGGAATCTGAGGCAGAGTCCGGCGAAGTGCTTGTGTCTGAGAACACCAAGATCCTGCTGGAAGATTTTTTTGAATTCTCCTCCGAGCGGGTCGTACACCCCAAAGGGGTACCCCATCCGGTGAATTGCTACAGCGTTTCCCATGAGAAATCGCTGAATCGGGAAAGCATTCTCGGGGAGTGCTTCAAGCTTGTGATCAACGACTCGAATCTGACCAATAACGATCTTGATACACTTAAGGCAATCGTTGCCAAATATGCAAAGGATCACTTCGAAGAAAAATCCGATGCTGGCCCGGAGTGAATCTGGACTTGGGCTGGATTCAGCAGCCTGTTGAGACTGAGTAGATAACACGAATAACTCGGCCACATGGAAATAAGATATAACAAAAACAAAATAAATAAGAAAAAATCATGAAAGAATCTTCCACAGAGGGTATTTTACAACATCCTTTTGAAAAAATTAGTTTGCTTCAACTTGCTTTTGGTGACGGCACTCCGAAAAAAGCTTTTTTCACTGCTTTGGTGGTTGGCAGTATTTTAACCAGCATCAATCACGGAGACATGATTCTATCCGGAGAATACCCCTACTGGCTGAAAGTTCTGCTGACCTATTGTGTCCCATATTGTGTTACAACCTGGGGAGCCATTACCGGTAAACTGGTGCGTCTGAGAAAAGTGAGTTGAAAGAAAGATAAATTGTTTTGAAAGGGTGAGAAATGAAAATTGAGGATTTCTTCAATCAGCAGAATGTAATTGAGCTTAGTTTCTTCAATTTTGAAAACGCCATAACTGCAGCATATTTCGCAAGGGAAAACCTGGAAATCGTCAAAGTTAATGATAATTTCCGTAAATTCTTTCCGGTGCTTGGAAATGTGAGTAACGCTTATTTCCCGGACGTTTTGACTCAATTGGGAGTAAGTGTGGAGCAGGTGGAGCAGTTTGTCCGGGATATCAATGAAAAGGGCTGGGTTCTAATTCCGAAAGTTCCGATTAATATGGATGGTAAAGAAAAAATTTATTCGCTTCTCTCAACCCGGACCCGAAACGATTCATTTTCTTATTTGAACGGTGTTCAAGGACAGTTTGTCGACCGAACCGAGGAATGGGCATTGCGCCGTGAACGAGAAGAGCTCCTGGAGCAGAAAATTCGGGATAGGGAACTGATCGAGAAAAAAACAAAACAGTTGGAAAATCTTGCCACCCGCCTGGCAAAATACCTTTCTCCACAAATCTATCAAAGTATTTTCAGTAATGAGGGAAAAACCATTGAAAAACATGCCCGGAAAAACTTAACCATCTTTCTTTCGGATATAGTCAAATTTACAGATCTTACAGACACCCTTGAACCTGAAAGATTGGCCCTGGTAATCAATTCCTACCTTTCTGAAATGTCTGCCATCGCTCTGGAAAGCGGCGGAACAATTGACAAATTCATAGGCGATGCGGTTCTTGTTTTCTTTGGAGATCCTGAATCAAAAGGTGAACGGGAAGATGCCCTTATGTGCATAGAAATGGGTTTGAAAATGAAGCAAAGGGTCAAAGAACTGCAAAAACACTGGAAAAAACTCGGAGTGGTAAAAGAAATTTCTATCCGGATGGGAATTGCCACAGGGTATTGTACTGTAGGCAATTTTGGTTCAGATCTTCGTCTCGATTACACCGTTCTTGGCAGTCCGGTGAACCTTGCTGCCAGGCTGGAATCGATGGCAGAACCAAATACAATGTTGATTGACGAAAACACAAAAAACCTGATTGAAGAGGATGTGGACTGCAAAGAATTTGACAGTTTCATCCCAAAGGGTTTTTCCAGAGAAATTCAGGTTTTCAAGGTTAACGATTTTATTTCCTCTAAACATCGTACTCAACGAAAAAAACTTTCACATACTGGTGAAAGGGTTGAGATCAATGTCTTTGATAGTTCTGATATTCATGCTGCCATGAAAGAACTCAGAGAGATACAGCAATATTTGGAAGAACAATTCAGGGAGAACAAATAAAAAACTTCTCATTCTCAGGATTCTTCATTGGAACTGCTGCTGGGCGGTACGCCAATTAACGAACCGATGGTGCGTTACGGCCCCCATGTTATGAACACAAAAGAAGGAATCTTCCAAGCCTTCCGGGATTTCATTAAATAGCGTCTTGTAAATACTTCAAATACAGCACTATACTCAAATTCAGGACATTCTGTCAGAATTCAATTTTATGCTTTTAAAGTTTTGGACTGTATGAGAAATTTGTTTGTTTTAATTTTTTGTATTTTTCTGTCCGGATGTGCTTCGGTTACAAACAGTGAATTAGAATTAGTAACAATCAAGGAGCTCAGTACTGAAGGAACAAATTACTTTGTTTCTCCGTATGGCAGAACAGAAATTGCTGCTTCAAATGTGATTCAGGGAGAGGGGAAAGTATTCCTGCCGAGGTCAAGAGAGAATTACGAGGCGACAGTGATTTGTCCTGATGGTGAGGAAATCGTCATATCTGTGGAGACAGGTTTTGATTTTGTAAAAGGATTATACCTTCCTTTAATTGCTACTTTGGCAACTTATGGAATTGGAATAGTTTACTCCATGACCAGCGGCTTGATTGACATTTATCAAAACAAGGCTTACTCAACTGATGATATTGTTCTGCCTGTTGGTTGTACAGAATGAAGTATTAACAAACTCTATATTTTACACAAGTAAGAATTATGATTTCAGCGTTTAATGTTCCAAACAGAAGCGTGGGTGTTCCACTGGTAATGATGGCCGGAATATGCTGGAGCACCTCCGGACTGATTTACCGTCTGATCGAAAATGCTTCACCTTGGCAGGTGCTTTTCTACCGTTCGCTGGCGCTGTTTGTGATGCTGGCACTCTGGCTCGGATATAATTATCGTCTGCGTTTTTTCAAGGCCTTCTCAAATTCCATCTGGATTTCCCTGATTGGAGGTGTGTGCCTTGGTGCGGCATTTACAAATTACATACTTGCGCTTGAGCACACCTCTGTTCCAAACGCGATGTTCATTCTTGCGGCTGCTCCCTTCATCACAGCATTGCTGGGCAGGGTAATTCTTGGTGAGATGATTACCGGCGTAACATGGCTCTGCATGATTGTGACCGCAGTGGGACTGGGAGTTATGGTAGGAGAAGAAGTCTCGCTGGGTAAAGGACTGGGAGAATTCTTCGCACTGTGTGCCGCTCTTGGTTTCTCATGCATGACAATCTCGCTGCGCGCAAATCACACAAATGATCTGCTGCCCACAATTTTTGTTGCCAGCATGTCGGCCACAATCTTTGCTTTTATTATGATGATCATCAGGAGCGACACCTTCATTCTGCAGACCATGGACTTGCTTTACAGCAGCGGAATGGGAATTTTCCAGATTGGCCTCGGGTTCGTGCTTTATACCTCCGGAGCACGCCACCTCAAAGCTGTGGAACTGACACTGCTGTCACTGACAGAAATTATTGCTGGACCGCTGCTGGTTTGGGTATTCCTTGATGAAGCACCTTCAAAAGCTGCTCTCTCCGGCGGTGTACTGATCCTGGGCGCCATAGTCGTGCTGGCTTTTTTGGGTTCAACTGCTGCCAAGGAAGAACCCGCAGTATTAGATTCTCCTGCCTGAACCTGCTGTTATCTTTAAAATTATTAGATTATGAAAAAGCTTCGCTGGGGCATACTTAGTCCCGCAAAGATAGGAATGGAAAAGGTGATCCCGGCCATGCAGCAGGGAGAACACAGCGAGATTGCGGCAATCGCCTCAAGAAATACCGAGAGAGCCAGGGCAGCCGCAGCAAAGCTCAGAATTCCGAAAGCCTACGGTACGTATGAGGAACTGCTTGGCGACACCAGCATTGATGCGGTGTACATCCCATTACCCAACCATCTGCATGTTCCCTGGACCATCAAAGCGCTGAAAGCAGGTAAGCATGTATTGTGTGAAAAGCCCATCGCCCTGACTGCTTCTGAAGCAGAAGAATTATTGGAAGAAACACGCAAACATCCCCAGCTGAAGGTGATGGAAGCATTCATGTATCGTCATCATCCTCAATGGCTGCGGGCACTTGAGCTGATCAATGAGGGAGGGATTGGTGATGTAAAAACAGTTCATTCTTTCTTTTCCTACTACAACGATGATCCCGGAAACATCCGCAACATGGCAGAGATTGGCGGCGGAGGCCTGATGGATATTGGATGCTACTGCATTTCGCTTGCTCGTCTTGTTTTTGATTCTGAGCCCCAAAAGGTTTTGGGAAAGATTGAATACGATCCTCAGTTCAGGACTGACCGGCTCTGTTCCGGAATTCTAGACTTTGGAAACGGGACTTCAACCTTTACCTGCTCAACTCAGCTCGTACCATATCAGCGGGTAAACATATTCGGCACAGAAGGCAGGGTCGAGATAGAAATTCCGTTCAATGCTCCGCCTGATAAGCCCTGCAGAATGCTGCACCAGCGCCAGGATAAGATTGAGGAAATTGAGCTGGAAATCTGCGATCAATACACAATCCAGGGAGATTTGTTTTCATTGGCAGTACTTAATGACACTGAAGTGCCTACTCCGCTGGAGGATGCGGTGGGAAACATGAGGGTAATTGAAGCAGTAATAAAAAGCGCTGATGAAGAGGGTTGGCGCATGCTGTAACCCTGAATGCTGCCGGAACAATGATGCGAAAAATATCTGAAAACATGATTTATTTTCTGCTGATTTACCTGCTGGCCTGCGCGGTTATGTATTTATTCCAGAGAAAATTGATTTATTATCCCACTCCAAAAATACCGCATAAATTCAAAGAGATAAAACTCGCTAATCAGAATGAGATCATTCAAGTGATCGTACTGAACGAGGGAAGAGATGAAGCAATGCTGTATTTCGGCGGAAACGCTGAAGCTGTGATTTATAACGCCGAAAATTTTTTAAAAGCATTTCCTCAGCACACGGTTTACCTGATGAATTATCGGGGTTACGGCGGAAGTTCCGGATGGCCTACAGAAGAAAGTATCTTTTCAGATGCATTGCTGCTGTTTGACAAGGCTCAGGAAAAGCATCAAACGATTTCTGTGATCGGACGCAGCCTGGGAAGCGGGGTTGCCGTTTTCCTGGCCTCAATGAGGCCTGTCAGGAAAATGGCGCTTGTCACACCTTATGACAGCATCAAAAGCCTTGGTCAGAGCAAATTTTTTATGTTCCCGGTGTTTTTGCTGCTGAAGGACAAATATGACTCACTGAGCAGGGTGAAAAATATAAAAGCGCAAACACTCGCACTTGTGGCTGAAAACGACGAAGTTATCCCCAACAAACATTCAATGCGGCTGATTGATGAATTTCCACCGGAACAGATTACTGCTGTAACAATTACTAATTCCGGACATAATGACATTTCATTCGGAGAGGAGTATTATCAGCAGCTGAAAGATTTTTTTGAATACTGAAAAGTTATGAAATCTGAAACATGAAGGTTTCTTTTTGGAGCACTAATCAGTAAGTCCGGTCAATATTGACCGGATTTTCTAAAACTGCTCAGAGTAGTTTGTAAAGTTTGATTATCATAAAAATTGATGTTCTCTTAAATAACGGAAGTCCATTATTTAAGATTCATTCAAGTTTCTGGATTCCCGCTTTCGCGGGAATGACAAAAGAGGTCGTTATTTTTATTTATTACGTCTTCAAAAAACTACATTGCTAGAGGTTTTGCTATGGAAAAACAAATTGATTTTTATTTTGATCTTGTCAGCCCGTATTCGTATGTAGCATCATTGCTGATTGAGGGTGTCGCCGAACGCGGCGGTGCTGAAGTAAACTGGAAACCGTTTTTGCTGGGAGGCGTTTTCAAAGCAGTGGGTACTGATAATGCCCCCGGACTGCATCCGGCGAAAAAACCATATCTGGATAAGGATTTACAGCGTCTTTCGCTGTATCATAAGATTCCCCTGAAAATGCCCCATGATTTCCCAGTGCGTACTGTGCTGGCCATGCGTGCGCTATGTGGTTTGCAGGCAGATGAAATACCTCAGGCGGCACACACGCTTTATGAAGCCTACTGGGTGAATAACCAGGACATTGCTGATCCCGATTTGGTCGCCACACTGATCGGCAGAGAGGCTGTTGAACGAGCGGGGATTCAGGAAGTCAAAGACGCACTTTTTCAATCAACAGATGAAGCAGTCAAACGCGGGGCGTTTGGCGCGCCGACATTTTTTGTAAAGGATGAAATGTTTTTTGGACACGACCGTCTTCCCCTGCTGGAGAGCCATTTGATTGGTGAGCTTTAATGAATAATTATGCTTTTTTCTTTAAATAATAACAGGATACAAAAATGTCTACTTTAAGTGATCGTCTGGAAAATAAAGAAATAATTTTTCTCGACGGCGGGGTTTCCACTGAGATTCAGCCAGCAAATACTTTTTCCACAGCAAGGCATGTGCTTGAAAGCATTGATCTGGGAGACCAGGTCAGGAGTATAAATGAAGAGGCCGTTCAGCTGGCCAGGGTGGCACGTGATAATGTTGCAGATGATGAGGTTTGGATTGCAGGCTCAATCTCAAGCATGGCTCCATTCAATAATGAGGAGGAAGTGGCAGTGGGAGAAAGTGTCGAGAGCAACTACAGGGAAATGGCAGAAATACTTGCAGAGTCCGGAGTGGATTTGTTTATTGTGGAGATGATGAGGGAAACAGTAAATTCCATCCTGATCATTAAGGCCGCTCTTTCCACAGGTTTGCCTGTCTGGATCGGCTACAGCGCCATGATGGCAGATGACGGAAAAAGCGTGATTAACTGGCGCTGGAAAAATGTGAAAAGCAAACCACCCACAGGTGATTTCGAAGAACTGGTTAAAGTCACAGCAAAGCTTGGTGGAGATGCCGCGGGGATCATGCACAGCCAGGTCAGGGATACTGAACCTGCACTGGAAGTTATGAGCAGGCACTGGAGTGGACCTAAACTGGCCTATGCTGAAACGGGTGCACTGGAAAAACCTAAGTGGAATTTTAAGGAAATCTGTACACCGGAAAAATATTCTGAAGTGGTAAAAGGCTGGATCAGCAGACATGGCGTACAAATTGTGGGAGGATGCTGTGGAACTGGACCAGAACATATTCGTATTCTCAAGGAACAGCTGCCTAAGCATCTACCGTCATGACCAGTTCTGATAAAACAGCAAGTTGCCCTAAACCTGAATAATTTAATCAAAGCAGTATTTTTCAAAAGCGTTATGGATTTCGGTACTGTAATTTATGAATCAAAGGACAGGGTTGCCACTGTCACGCTTAATCGTCCTGAAAGATTAAACGCAATCAGTGAAACAATGCCGGAAGATATTGCTGCTGCTTTTAATCATGCTGCCAATGACGATTCAGTGCATGTTGTTGTGCTCACAGGCGCGGGACGAGGATTCTGTTCCGGATATGATTTAAAGTCCTTTGCAGAAATACCGGGAACAAATCCGGGGATACAGGAAATGCCGTGGGACGCAATGATTGACTATAATTTCATGAATCGCTGCACGCAGAACTTTATGACAATCTGGCGCTGCAGCAAGCCTGTGATTGCCAGGATAAATGGAGATGCTGTTGCAGGAGGCACCGATATCGCTTTATGCAGCGACATAACCATCATGAATGAAAAAGCCCGCATAGGTTATCCTCCCGCTCGTGTATGGGGCTGTCCCCCCACTGCCATGTGGGTCTATCGTTTAGGGCTTGAAAAAGCAAAATACATGCTTTTTACAGGAGATCTTGTGAATGGCAGAAAAGCAGAGGAAATGGGGTTAATTCACCAAGCAGTTCCCCTCAAGGAGCTGGACCGGACTGTACGGGTCCTGACTGAGCGCATCAAGGGAGTGCCCAAGAATCAGCTGATGATGATGAAAATGACCGTTAACCAGGCTTATGAAAACATGGGTCTGGCCAGCTCCCAGACAATTGCAACACTGTTTGACGGCATTGCCAGGCACAGCCCGGAAGGAGTACAGTTCAAACAGCGTGCTGAAGAAGTTGGCTTCAAGCAGGCTGTTGCCGAGAGGGACTCCGGTGACCCAATTCCGGGTAGCAGGAATTGAACACAGTCAGAATAGGCCCGCAAACCTGCAATAATTTCGGTGAAAAAACGACTTAGTAATGGTGAGAGTATGGAAAAATTATTTTATTCCATCTTCCATTGATCGATATTTTCCACTTCTTTTAATTCTTCAAGTACCTTAGCTTTAAAACTTTCATCCAGATTAACAAGCTGGACCTGTCTAACTCTTTGTTTTTTCATTGCCTCTCGATCAGCTTTTCTTTCTTGTTCCTTCTTAATTCTCTCAAGGTTCCTCTCAGCATCAGTCATCTTCTGCTGCTGCATTTGTCCTGGTTTAGGTTTAGAAAGTTTAGATACTGGCTGCTGAAATAAAATCATTTTATCAAGGATGGTGATGCTGCCTTTCTGCAGTTCAAACTCCACCTTATCCTTCATCTTTTCCGGACGCGGCTTACCGCCCAGCTTGAATCCGGGCTTTGCTTTCCTGATCATCCTGGTGATTTTGTATTTACCCGGCTTGAGCTGGGTATTATATGAAAACAGCATTTTTGGATTTGGTTCAACTGTATGATTGATGATTTCATTTCCGGATGAACCCTTAATGGAAACATCCAGAGTATATACAAACTGTCCCAATGTCTGACGTGTTTCTACAGGTATGACCAGGATAGTCTGATTGGTTTCATCAGGAACCGGAAACTTCAGCGCGCATCCCGTGAGCAAAAGAGCTGTTACAATGATTAAATTCAGGACAGTTATTCGCATGATTTTGTCAGTATTTATTTTCAATTTTACACACATTTTCACCTCCTTTAATTAAATCCTTACCCTTAGTAAATAATAATCGATTTTGCATCTTTTGACTTTTCATAGAAGATACAAACACGATTTTCACAGGTCAGGAATAATTGAGCAGACAGTCCGGCACTACTTTCAGCCGGCGCTGATCTGTTTTTGATTAATTAAATTGACCTTGATAATGGCCGGTCTATTCCGGCGGCGGCCCCATGAACCTTTCACCGGATTCAAAATTTGGCGAAAGATCCAGGTTGGCAATTTTATATTCACCGCTTGCGGTATTTAGAATAACTGCCTTGCTGTCATTGTTGGGAATAGCATAGAGCTGGAACATACCTGCTGGAGGCGGTCCCATTTTCCCCTTATTCTGTGACGCGCCTAATACAAACACTAGGGCAACGCCTGACAGAACACCGATTATTATTGATTTCAGATCAAGCATAGTTTCTCCTTAGGCAGAGGTTACAGGTTTTGCTTATTTTTATAGTAAGCAAAATAATCCTCCTGAAACTATATGTCAATGGTTTTTTTAAAAACATTAACTTCTACACGAGGTAGAGTATGAGCTGAAAGAAAACAAGGAATATAGAGGTATCAGCTCAGCATACCTCTGATTATGCTCTACACCTGTTCTGTGAAATGTCTAATGAGAAAGATAATACAGTGTGCTATCATGACAATTTTGATATAGATTGCACACAGTATTAATTTTAATGGAGAAAAAAGATGAGCGCATATATAATCGTGGATATTGTTGTCAATAATGCGGAAGGATATGAGGATTATAAAAATCTTACTCCGCCTTCTATTGCCGCCTACGGGGGAAAATACATCGCGCGCGGCGGAAGAACGGAAAATCTTGAAGGAAATTGGGAGCCAAACCGTATTGTGATACTGGAGTTTGATAGTGTTGAGAGGGCAAAACAGTGGCTGAATTCAGATGAATATCGAGATGCCAGAGCACTGAGACATAAGTATGCCACAACAAAAATGATTGTGGTCGAAGGTACTTAAGCGGCTTCCATACTTATTTTTCTGCGATGCAGGTACTGATTCAGTTTCATGCGTGTCAGCATGTCAACATCACGGAACTTGAGGTGGATATCATTCAATCCACCTCGTGAAACCACATCAAGTACAGCTGCAGCCAGTTTTTTGCGCATGCTGGAATAAGGCAGATGAAAAAGAAAAACATCATCATTGTTAATTCCCTGCTCTGGCAGTTCTCCCAGCTGTACTTTAATTCCTCCGGCGCTCATGTCTTTGATAATTCCTGAAAGACGAATATACTCCCCCTTTCCAAGTTCCATCTTTTGTTCCATTTCAAACTGCCTTGCCGGTACCATTTCAAAATCCATTTCCAAATCAAGCGGCAGTCGTTCATGGTGACGAATATGTAATCGGCTGATTGTACTTGTATGCTTCAGGATCACTGCGTTCAAGTCCCTTACCAGCTGGCCTATGATTTTAAACTTAAACTCATAATCCGCATCATCAACACGACGAATCTTGCAGTACAATTCTGAAAACTGCTTCATGTTGGCAGGTCGAGTTTTAACTTTGGGCGGCTTTATATACAGTTGTGTCTCGTTTGATTCAAGAACAGTGCTCATGAAGATCACGTTTTTGTCCTTGTGGTGTATCTGACATTCCAGGTGTGTTCCCGGTTCAAGCATTTGTGTACAGGTGAAACCAACTTTGGTGTTCTTGAAAGTGAACTGCAATCCCTTGCGCAACATATAAATCCTATCAAGATCTGAATCAGTAAATCTTTCAGATTTTTTATATTCCCTGACTGTTTCTTCAAACTTTTGTGAAGACATAATAATCGGAACATGTATTGCGGGATCTTTGGTATTGGTTAATTTAATAAAAAATTCACGATCTTCATCATCCAGTTGTCTGGCTTCAAATTCTGAATCAACCACCAGCTGCGCCTGATCCTGTGCAAGTTTATTCAGCCCGTCTTCAACCTTCTTCTTGTGAAGATAACGTATAAGAATAATTCCACCAATAATTGATCCGACAAAGGAAAACGCCAGGAAATAGAAGCTTAAGGGAATTTCAGAGAGCGGCGGCATGGACTGCAGAATGTTCTTCGTCTCCAGGTCCTGAATAGTAAAATTCATATCCAGGGATCTTCTTTCAATCCCGGATAAGAACCACCAGCCAAAAATTATTACAATAAATCTCTCAAGTTTCTGAAGCATTTTTTCTGATACAAACATTGCTTTCACAGCTTTGACACTGCTGATAATTGTGTGTCTGAGAAGTATGTTTACGGAGAAAAAAATAATTCTTAATTCAATTCGGTATACGCATCCGTCATGCCAATCTGTCGATTAAATCGTAACTTCCCAGTATTTTGTAATTAAAATTCGTCACGCGCATGACATCAAGGCAGGCTTTAGTGTGTTCTGTGTTATAAAAATCCACATAAAACACATAAGCCCAGGGGGTATCTTTTGCAGGCCTTGATTCCAGCCGACAGAGATTTATCTGAAAAAGATTGAACACGCTCAACAGCTGATAAAGCAGACCCGAGCGATCTTCCTGAAATTCTACATAGAGAGTTGTTTTCTTTCGCGAATAATCAAGTATCTCATTTTCCTTGCGTGTGCGTACCACAAGGAAGCGTGTTGTATTATTATGATAATCCTGTATTCCAGATGCTTTCTTCCATTCCGGATGTGCTTCAGCATAAGAGGCAGGCACGATGGCAGCCACTGCGCCCTTCCCGGATTCTACTGCTTCAAAAAATTGAATCCCGGAATCAACGTTGCTTCTGGTTAATTGACTTTGTGCGTTTGGAAGGTTTTTCGACAAAAAATTACTGCTTTGTTCAAGTGCCTGGGGGTGAGCAAAACATAACTTTACATTTTCCGGTTCAGTGTTGGTCAGCAAAGCATATTCAATCAGAAGATTTATTTCTCCAAGAATCACCAATTTGTTTCTGACCAGCGAGTCCTGAACCTGGGCCACTGTTCCGGCAACAGAATTTTCAATCGGAACAACTGCCACAGAATCCGGAACTTCGGTCACCCTGACAAGAGCTTCAGCAAAAGTGCCGGTATAAGTTATATTGATTCCTGTGCTGTGGATTTTCCGGGCAGCCTCATCACTAAAAGTACCTTCCGGTCCCAAAGTAAAGATTTGGGTACAATTATTTGACAGCATTTAACCTGTGACTAAGAGGGAAGCAAGCCTGCGGTGTTGCTCATGTCCTCAGGCTGGATAGGATAATAGGGTCAGGCAGCGATTGTTTTTCCGGAACGTATACACTGAGCGCATACCCGTGTTTTTTTACGGTTTCCTCCTGCCTGAAGAACTCGTACTGTTTGTAAATTCGGCATCCAGCGTCGTTTTGTTCTGTTGTTGGCGTGGCTAACCCGATTACCATTAGCGGGAGTTTTTCCGCAAATTTCGCATTTTGATGACATTAGAATTCTTTCTGCTTAATATGTTTTAACTGAATTTTTGAATTAAATGTTAAAACTTTTTGTGAAAATTTGCAATTCAATATAATTCAGATTCCTCAGGCAATGACAGAGTCTGCTGTACATCTTGCTTGCCAGTAACTTCAGGGGAGGGAGGAGTCCCTGATTCCTCCTGCCGATCAGTGATAACTTTCACACTCTGGACAGACTTTCCGGATACCTTGTTACCCCTGGCCTGAATTCCTTTAATTGCAAGTTCATCCAACTCATATATTTCACTGGATTTACGAAGTCTGGGCCTTGGAACAAAGGATACTTCAACTCTAATTCCATCACCATGGCTCAAATGCAGGATTTTCGCGCCTTTTTTGTTTGGAAACAAATAATACTCCCGGTCGAGAATATACTTTTCTACACGGAATCGTTTAGCGTAACAAATCTGGCTTGCTCCTTCCCAGTAAACAATGTTGTGAACCTTCCTGGAATCCAGTTTTTCCACACTGATGGCATTCTTTCCAATAAATTGTTTTTCCGGAACACGGATAACCTGGTATGAGCCATCCTTGCGGATAACTACGATTTTGTCGTAAGCCGAGCAATAAAACGAAGTACTTCCGGACTTTACATTAAGTCCCAAAAATCCTTCTTTACGGTCCCAGCCCACTTTTTGCTTCTCTGCAACATCCCGAGCACGTATTTCGTCAAAGCTCTTGATTTTGGTGCGTCGAGGATAATCTGCCCCGTATTTTTCCTTTATTTTCTCAAGGTATGAGATTGTGTATCCGTTGATGTCTTTCAGTGATTTGTTGATTGAGCTGATTGTGACTTTTAATTTATCAAGTTCCTTCTGGCTTTCTTTCTGATCATATCGTGAGATACGCTTTATCTGCAGTGTAAGCAGTTTTTCAATATCATTCTGTTCTACCTGAAAAGGGAGGACTGATTCAATGTGAAGCACAGCTTTTCTGACGACATCCAGGGCTTCCTCGTAAGAATCGCAGGTTTCCAGTTTTTTATATAATTTTTCCCCTATGAAATACATTTCCATTCTGCGCTGATGCCACTTTCGTTTTGCCTGCTCAAGGGACAGCATCAATTCCTGCTTTAGCAAGTCTTTCAAGCGCAGGGTATTGAGCCGCAAAACTTCACTGACATTCAGCTGTGTCGGCTGGTTATTCTGAATCATCAGCATATTCACAGAAATGGAGACTTCACATTGTGTAAAGGCATAAAGTAAATTGCTTAATTTTTCCGCATCCATTCCTCTTTGAGCTTTCAATTCAATTTCAACTTTCTCTGCAGTAAAGTTGTCAATGGAGGATAATTTGAATTTACCTTTGTTTACTGCGTCCTGAACAGACTGAATCAATGACTCCGTGGTTACACCAAAGGGCAATTCCCGTACAGTTAATACCTTGTCATCAGTAACCTCGATTTTTGCACGAACACGAATCTTGCCATTGCCGTCTTCATATTCACCTGCATCCAGCACCCCTCCGCTAAGAAAGTCAGGCAGCAGCTTAAAGCGTTTATTGTTCAGAAAAGCAATTTGTGCCTTTATAATTTCATTGAAATTATGCGGTAAAATTCGTGTTGACATACCAACTGCAATGCCTTCCGCGCCAAACAACAGGGAGAGCGGAAGTTTGCATGGCAACACTACAGGCTCCTTATTTCTTCCGTCATAACTGTCAATATAGTCAGTCAACTCCGCATTAAAGAGAGTTTCTTTTGCCAGTGGAGTTAAGCGCGCCTCTATATATCTTGGAGCAGAAGCTGGATCTCCGGTAAGTAAATTCCCGAAATTTCCCTGTTTCTCAATCACATACTCTTTGTTGGCCATCACAACCAGCGCTGAGCCGATAGCCGCGTCTCCATGCGGGTGCAGCTTCATTGTATCACCTACAATATTTGCCACCTTGTTGAATTTACCATCATCAATCTCATTCATTGTGTGCAGAACGCGGCGCTGCACAGGTTTGAGGCCATCTTCAATGTCCGGAATAGCACGATCCTTAATTACGTAGGATGCGTACTCCAGAAAATTTTGATCCATCAAGGGTTTGAGATATCTCATATTGATTATTCCGATTCAAGCATTGATTTTCTGTTTATCCATTATAATCCGCAGTTGTTTTTCATTAAAGCACAATCTTACAAGCAGAAGTGATGCCTTCCTGACTAAGTATTTCTTCCACAACTTCCGCAGGCAAATCATCATCCACACGTATCAGTGATAATGCCTCTCCACCACGTGTATTTCTTGCCAGTTGAAATTGATCAATGTTGCAACCATGCTTTCCTAAACATGTTCCCAGTATTCCCACCATGCCGGGGCGGTCCTGATTAGTTGTTGCTAAAATTGTCCCTTCTGCTTCAAATTCGCAGACAAAACTGTTTATCAATGTGATGCGGGGGTGGGGACCGCTGAATACTACACCACCAATGGCAAATTCCTTACCTGATGCTGAAAGAATGCATTTGAGCGCGCTTTCATAATCTGTAAAACCGGGATCTTCATGTTCCTCAACATGCAGTCCGACATTTTCAGCCTGGTGATCTGCATTGACATAACTTACATATTCCTGCCTGCTCTGCAGTAATCCTTTCAAAAAACACAGCCTTAAAAGCGTACCATCGTGCTTTGCCAGTTTTCCTCTGTAAATGATTTCTAAATGAGTTGGTGTAAATTCAACATATTGTGAGGAAAATACACCAAGCTTTTCTGCAAGCGAGGTGTAAGACGAAACCGGACCGCTGCCTATAACCTGAACACTGGGCATATTGACCGGAAAGTCCACAACTTCACCGCGGAGGGCACGCGGTATTTGTGTTGCGACAGATTCTGCGATTCTTTTTTGAGCCTCTTTAGTTGATGCTCCTACATGAGGTGACATTACAACTTGTGGGAAATCGCGGAAAGGATTTTCTATCGGCGGCTCAATCTCCCAGGTGTCAATTCCTGCTGCGGCAACTTTATCAGTTTTTAAAGCTTCCAGCAGCGCTTTTTCCTGAATTACTCCCCCCCGCGCTGAATTCAAAATCACTACTCCTGACTTCATGCGGCTGAATTCATCGGCACCAATCATTCCTGTTGTTTCCTCGTTTTTTGGCACATGCATGCTTATCACATCAGCATTGGAAATAAGTTCATCCCATGCGCATTTTTTTGCATGATGACGTTCAAACACCTCATCCGCAACATACGGATCATAAGCCAACACCTCCATTTCAAAGGCTTTAGCGTAGCGGGCAACTCGATGACCGACATTTCCAAGCCCAATTATTCCTATTGATTTCCCCATCAATTCTGTGCCTGTAAAGGCATGTCGG
Organism: SAR324 cluster bacterium REDSEA-S27_B3; assembly: GCA_001627865.1. GTDB lineage: Bacteria > SAR324 > SAR324 > SAR324 > NAC60-12 > Arctic96AD-7. The sequence continues at coordinate 52,804 of LUQO01000002.1, read as the reverse complement.
TCCCATTTGAGTTCACTCATGTGGCTGTGGGCAGGAACAATTTTTCTCATCGCAGAAAGAAGCAAACCTATTGTAAGCTCAGCGGCAGAAGTAGTATTTATTCCCGGAGTATTGATCACAAGAATACCTTTTTCTGTTGCAAAGTTTACATCAATATTCCCAACCCCGACTGCAGCGCGAGCAATAACCTTCAAATTTGGCGCATTTTCAATAAGTTCTCTGGGAATTGCTGTTTCTGAACGAGTGAGGATGCAGTGGAAATCTATAATTTTATTGAGAATTTCTGTATATGGAAGTTCCGGAGCATACTGAATTTCGATATCCTTTTCTCTACGCAGCATTTCAAGGCCAATTTCATGGATTGAACCGGTAATAAGAATTTTGAACATTATGCTGAATTTTTCTTAGTTTCTGCATGCAAACACTTACTGCAATATATCATTCCACATTTTTGCTGATGAGGCAAAATTTCTGGGAAATCACAGCAGATTTACTGCTCTAAAATACAGAAAACAAAGAGTAAATGTAAGAAAAAGGCTGGTTTAACAATGACTGAGAGAAGGAAGGGGGAAGTAAACGGGAGGGTATTTTTCTCCCGTTTATTTTCGCAAATTTCAGAGCCCTTTACGGATCATCAGCTCCTGAGGATTTAAGCGATGTATACAGCGTGTGCGAATGGCTATTTGACGAAAAGGGTAAAGTATTTTCTTTTTATTTTCCATCTAGTGCTCCCGTAATTATGTGGTTTAAATCAATGATAAATGTAGTTCTGATAACTATTTCATCAGACTCTTGCACACATCTTGAAAGATGTACTAATAGTATCGGCAAAACTGGTAATTGCTTGAATGGTTTTTTTCTTTAAAGAGGTAAAAAAGGGGTTATGGCTAGAGGAGGCTTCCGGGAGGGAGCAGGAAGAAAAAAAGAATATAACGAGCCTGTTAAAAAAATTCTATTAGGACTTCCAGAATCTGTTTTAAAACAGCTGGACAGTTATGCCTCCGCAAAGAAACTGTCTCGTCCTAAAGCTGTGGCAATATTAGTGGAGCAAGCTATGATGGATCAAAGTGGCAATCTGGCAATACAGTAATTTTTCTCCTCATTCAGTTTAATTATTCGCAGTTTTCGTCAGCGTAACAGCTTCCAACTCCTTGATTTTTCGAACAGCTTCCTGAAAACGCTTCCTTGACCTTCTGCTCTCCCACAAACCCAGAAGAGTAATCGAAGTAAATACCATCACAACTAAAACAAGTCCCATTTACCTGTTATCAATCAAATTAGTCTGTAGTACTCTGTCATGGTCTCAATGGGCATGCAAGATTTCAGCAAAGCATGAACTGCTTCTTCGCTAATCTGAGCTTATAATCAAAATAAGTGCAGAAATTCCGTAATAAACAGCAATTCCTCCCAACATCCAATGCACCAGTTTGTGTGATCTTTTCTGCGTTTTTTTACGTCCTTTCCACCAAAGATAAATTGTTCCGATGATCAATAAAGCAAGAAAAATTCCTTTTAGTCCCATACTATTACCTTTTCATGTCGATTTAGCCTTGCTATAAAGTACCGGATTCAAACTTTCATCGTTATACATTTTCATTTGCTGATACACCTTAAGTCTCTTTTTACCGCTGCTTAAATCTGCGAGCAGCTGCTCCAGGCACTCTTTTAGATCATTACGCTGCTCCTGCAATACCGAAAGTTTCCCGGAACATCTTTGGCGATGCTCATCTTTGACCTCCTTACGTTGTATTTCTTCGTCCATGTGGTAAATCTTAAGGGCATTTATTGAGAGCCGGTCAATAATACTTCCAGGAGTTTCGCTGTTAATTTCAGTATCCTCGGAATTTTTCACATTTTTGCTGTTTAGCACATCAAGTAGAAATTGATCCATTTGTTCAATCATATCATTCCGACGCTGGTTCAAAACATCAATTGCACGTTTTACTGCAGCAATCATGGAATCTGATGCATCCGGATCACGTGCCAAATCTTCCTGGTGCCATAATTGGAAATTAACACTATGCTGCATTGAAACAAGGCTTTGAAAATCATCGGCATCAGCATAATCAAGCTCAGGCTCCTGGCTGTGCCACTGCTCAACCTCTTTGAGCTGCTGTTCAAGCAGCTCGGTTGTTTCAAACATAAAATTCATGAATAGTGTTCTAACTCAAATTATTTATCATGGTTTCCAATTCATTCATAACAGCATCAGTACTTACGCCCTTCAGGCACTCCAGATTACACTTTGGATAGACGCATTTATTTTTGCATCCGGGGTCAAACTCCAGTGTGCGGTGCAGCGTCTGCTGAGGGGGCGTCCAGTTAGCAACCCATGTTCTGCCAAAAATTGCCATTGATGGTGTACCTGCTGCAACGGCAAAGTGTCTTATCCCATTGTCATTGCCAAGATGCAGATTAACTTTTTGCAGAATCGCGAGAGTTTCAGACAAAGTTGGCACATCATACTCATGCAACGCTGGCATTGTCATTGCGGATTGCACAGCTTCGATAAAATGCTTTTCACCCTGACCAAACAGGAACAATATCTTTGCACTGTATTTTTCCACCAGCCAGTCTGCAACCTCAGCAAATCGTTCCGCCGGCCAGACTTTGTATGGCTGACGTGAAACCGGAGACAAAGATACTACATAATCAGTTTCTGTTATTCCCAGTTTCCTAAACAAATCTTCAGCATAATATCGATCTTTCTCCTCTGCAATAAATTCGAGTCCGAAATCCTGAACGGAAATTCCAAGCGGTTTCAGCAGCTGCGACTTGTCTTGGGCCGCATAGGTCACCTCTTCAGAAATCATAACAGGATGTGTGTAGGCCCAGCTTCTGCCGCGAAAATCAAAACCAATCCGCATGGGAGCCCCGCTACAAAATGTCATTAAGGCGCTGCGTGGATTTCCAAAAAAATCAATCACACAGTCAAATTTACGAGAGCGGAGATTCAGAAAAAATTTTATTGAATCTGTGAGTGGTTCAGACTTACGGTGAAGAAGTATTTCGTCTAAATGAGGATTCTCCCTCAAAACCTGGTCAGGAGGAGATTCTGTAAGAAAGGTAAAATGTGCATCAGGGAATGTTTCCCGCAACTGCCTTATTGAAGGTGTTGTCATCAATACATCACCAATCCTCCGCAATTGGATCAATAAAAAATTCACTGAAACAATACCTTTATTCCAGATCGGTCAGATCTTTAAGTCGTTCTTCTGTTGAGGAAATTTCTTTTATTTGTGCACCGAGTTTTTCACCAACCATCACAGATTTAGCTTTTGCAATCTCTGCATCATTAATGTAAAGCTTAAAATCTTCATTCACCATTGTGTTTAGTTCCAGCATCGAACCTTGTCCAAGTTTGAGAATATCTTCAATATCCATCCTGCATTCACCCAAAACAAGTCTCGCGGTAACAGGCATTTCCATTAATTTCTGGAATTGTGGACCAGGCTGTTTTGGTGTTTTACTTTCTTTTTTATCGCTGCTCATTTTACTTTTCTTGAAACTGAAGATAACCGCGGTACAAATTTAGCTCGTATTATTTAAAAGATTTTGGTACTGTCCTACATTCAACACTTAAACCATACCGCCTACTTTAGATCAGAACAAGTTGAATTAATCCAAAAATATATTAGTAAACCATGTCTCCAAAACAAAAAACTGCAACCAAACGACACTCAAACGGACGTCCAAATAAGAGAAACCTGAAAAAACGCAACAGGCAAATTCAGGAGAATATAGGACTTCTCCAGACACTTTCCCAGAATTGATGAATACTCCGTTGAGTTTTGAAAACCTGGTCCCCGAAAATATCAGCAAAAAACTCAACTGCGATGGGGTTTCATTTTCAGAACTTCGTCAGTTCTGTATTACTCCGGAAAAATTAACTGAAGCTATTTACAGTTTGTGGCGCAGCGGAACTATACGAGTTGAGCGAAACTGGAACGGCATCCTGCACGTGCCTGAAATTGTTCTTTATAGCAACAGTGCCTGTCTGCTGCCTGATGACCGTATTTTTCTCGAATCTTCCAGCTCCGGAACTACATGGAAAGTTGCCACATGGAATGTGAATTCTATCAGGACTCGTCTGCCGTTGCTCTTAAAATGGCTTGAGGAAAAAAAACCGGATGTGGTTTGTCTGCAGGAAACAAAAGTTGAAGACAACCAGTTTCCGGTTTGGGATCTGAATCAATCCGGATATGAATCTGTATTTTACGGACAAAAGTCCTATAACGGTGTGGCTATATTGTCCAAGCATGCGATCAGAGAAGTTCAAACCGGATTTCGCAGCGGCTATGATCCGGAAAACGCCCGACTGATTAAGGCCACAGTTTCCGGTGTAAAGCTGATAAATGTATATGTGCCGCAAGGACAGACAACTGAATCAGAGAAATTTCAATATAAACTAAATTTTTTTCAGGAATTGATTCATGAAATAAACAGTGAAGAAGATTCAAACAAACCAATCGCGATAATGGGTGATTTTAATATTGCTCCAAAAGCTGAAGATGTCTGGGATGTGGAAGTAATGTTGAACAGAGTAAGCTTTCACCCAAAGGAACACGCGCTATTGAAAAAACTTACTGATATTGGTTTCATTGATATTTTTCGTAAATTTGATCTACGACCGGGACTATTTTCGTGGTGGGATTTTAGAACCCGTGGTTTTGAACGTGGTGAAGGCATGCGGATTGACTATATTCTGGCAAATTCTGTTTTGACTTCCTCATGCCAAACATGCATAATCGACTTAGCAGCACGAAAACAAGATCGACCTTCCGATCATGCTCCGGTCATAGGAGAGTTTAATCTTTGACCTGCAAATATTTTACACATTGCGGTAATTATGCATCGTGCAAGATCTCTTAAAATTTTAACAATCTGTTGCCTGCTTCTTGCATTAAGTACAGGACATGTTTCAGCAGCCGTTCCGGAGGAGCGCCCTGATGCATTTTCAATGGTAATTGATGTTCCAGTTCGTGTGATCGGTTTAGGACTGGCAGTGGCTGGCACAGCATTTTTCATAGTGGCCCTGCCATTTGCGCTGACTTCCGGCAGTACTGGAGATGCCTGGGACGCTCTTGTGGTTGAACCTTTTGAATTTACATTTACTAGGCCTCTTGGAAAATTTGAGGATTGGAGAAGTCCTCCGGTGTCTTCAGATAAGTCTGAATAATCAAAACTATCTAATTAGGAGATAACATGATTCGTAAAATATTAATTACTCTAATTGCAGCAACATCTTTGATTTTTTTCAGTACCCAGGCGTTCGCACTTATATCATTTAGTGTTGGGGTTCCATCGTCCCATACTTTTACAGGTAAAGATTCAAGTGGAAATGAAATCAAGGCCGATGGTGTAAGCGGCACTTTCATACAAATTGGTGTGCCAGTCTTTCCCGGAATCGGCATGGATAATATTAAAACCAAATTAAAGGATTCCCAGACTCATGTAGTTACTACACTATATAATTTATACTACCTGCTTCCAATTCCTATCATAAACCTGACATTGGGCGCAGGTGCCGGCAGCACAAAATTAGAGTGTGATGGTTGTTCAGCTGTTTACGATAAAGGCTCAGCAACACAGATGTATGCCAGCCTGGGTTTTCCAATCATCCCTTTCTTTGACTTGCATCTCAGTTACCGTTCTGTTTCAACAAAGATAAAAGGAAAATCAGGCGGTTCCCAGGACGGAAAAGAAGATGATTATAAAGGCAATGTGATGGGTCTTGGTATCATGTTTAATTTCTAAGATTTTATTTACGTGCCGAATGTTGAACAGGACAAAACAGCTAAATAAACTGTGTTTTTCATCCTGTTTGGTAATTGGATTTATCTTACTGACTTCTACAGCAAAAGCACAATTCATCGGCATAAATGTTGATGCCGCCATCGCATATTCCGCTGCCCCCGGAAGTGTTTCAGGGGGATCCGTGGGAATCACCCATCCGGTTCCGTATTTTCCAAATCTCGGGGTTTCAAAACTTAGTTTTATCGAAAAACAAACAAAAACATTAACGTCCAGCTCTTCCACCTCTCTTTCACTGAGAACAGAAACTAAAATTGATACCATTAATTTATTTTACAATGTACCATTCCCGGTAGTATCGATTGCCTTAGGCATCGGCGCCGGCACTATGAAGACAGACACTGCGGTTACAGAAACCAGCTCGAGTTCATCAAACTCGAGTTCATCAAATTCAGATGATAGTGATTTAAGTACTCCTGTTTCAGAAGGATTCATTCACATCGGACTCCCATTCTGGAACATCATAGAATTTCATATTGGCTATCACGCGATGTCGGTATCAAAAATTGATCTGACCAGCAAAAGCGGGATCTCGGTTACAGACTACAGTCTTGAAAAAAAGAACTATACAGGTGGAATGACTACAATCGGAGTCCAAATTGCCTTTTAATGTTTCCCTCACCTTTTCCTGAATTCATCAGCTTTTTTTGCGTACAACAGTCTTCTACGCCAGATTATACTATTCTTCCGGAAGAATACTCATTTGCCGAAACATTAAGTTCAAATAAAAGGCGTGATGAATATACATTAGGCCGGATTTGCGCTCATCGGGCACTCTCAAAATTTGGCCTTGAGTCGGTACCAATTTTACGGAACGCTGAGACCAGAGAGCCTTGCTGGCCTGAGTCGGTCAGGGGAAGCATTACTCACTCTGATGAATTTGCAGCAGTGGCTGTTGGATTGAGCAAGGATATTTCCGGAGTTGGATTAGATTTGGAAAGTTTATCCAGATCAGTTAATTTCGGCATCAGCAGACATGTTTGTGTGGAGAATGAACGTGAGTGGCTGGAGTCACTTCCATCCAAACAGGCAGACCTTGCACTGCGCATCATTTTTTCCGCAAAGGAATCAATTTTCAAATGTCTTTTCCCTGTCTCAAGAACCTACCTGTCTTTTCAGGATGCAAAAGTAACTGTCAACGAAAATGAATCCCAATTTTCGTTCGTCCTTTCAAAAGCATGTGATGGTATAACACCGCAGGGATTTCAACATCAGGGCAAGTATTCTGTTAAAGGTACAATGCTACTGACATCAGTTTTTCTATGAATTTACCGTCTTGATATTTATTTTGGGTTTATAATCTTGTAAATATTATCAACCACTTGTAAAAATGTTTTAATTATCAACAATTTTTCCTTAATTAAATCAACATGCTGAACAAAGGTGTTGAATACTGTCTGACAATCAACAAGTTATCAACAATTATTGTTGGGTTTTTTTAAAATTTTTGATAACTTGTAGTTTATCAACACTGTTTCAACAAGTTATCAACAATTAAAAAAATCAAAAAACACCTTATATTTCAGTAAGTCATTCATTAATCAACAGGTTGTCAACAATACTACTAATGATAATAAAATAAATATGGAAATTACTTTAAAAAGAGAAGCATTTAGCAGTACTCTGCAAAATATAAATTCAGTTGTTGACAAAAGCACGACCAAACCAATTCTTTCTAATTTTGTAATCAGGACAATTGAAGGAAATAACGCGGATGTAGAGTTTTCGTCCACAGATTACGAGCTTTCACTTGTTGAACTTGTACCTGCGGAAATTAAGGAGCAAGGGAGCATCTGTGTTAACGCAAAAAAAGTTTTTGATATTGTTAAGGAACTGCAGTCTGAGGATGTTAACATACGTTCCACAGAACAATTATGGATACATATTACCTGCGGAACTTCAGAAACACGCCTTCCTTCAGTTGAAGTTGGTTTATATCCGCAAACTGTGCTGGAGGAACTTCCACAGTCTATGACAATAACTGTGGATGACTTGAAGCGCTGCATTGATATGACATTGTTTGCCGCAATTACAAACGAGTCCAGGCGAAACCTGATGGGTGTTTGTCTGCGCTCAACTGGTGAACAACAGACACGCTGGCTTTCTACTGATGGTCATCGGTTAGCGCAAATAGTTAAATCTGTTAATGATCTGGCTGTTGGCGAGGATCAGGAAGTAATTGTTCCAAGAAAAGCACTGACTGAAGTACGCAGAGTTGCAGAATTGTTTGGCGAAAGCGTGAATATAACATTTGATGATCGGGTAATGCAGTTTTCCGGAGGAAAGATCAGTTTTAAAACTAGGCTGATTGAAGGAAAGTTTCCAAACTGTGATCCAATTATTCCAAAGGACAACACGCTTGAAGTTCTTGTAAATCGGGAAAAATTTATCAATTCACTGAGAATTGTCTCATCTATCAGCACAGAAAAGCTGAGACCGGTAAAATTGATTGTTTCACAAGGAACATTAAAACTGGAAAGTGAGAAAGCGGATTATGGAGAGGTGGTTGATGAAATGGAAATCGGTTATGAAGGGGAGAGTTTTCAAATCGGCTTTAATTCCAGATACCTTTTAGATGTATTAGTAGTTATTGAGAGTGAGAATGTAAAGCTGGAGTGTAAGAATTCAATGAGTCCCACCATTATTAAATCACCAGAGGATGAATCCTTCTTATCAGTTATTATGCCTTTGAGAGTTGAATGGTAGTAAAACGGTTAATTTTCCCCCCCAAAAGATCACGGGAATAATACCGTAAGCAAACCGTTTATCGGAAATGATTGTGTATGATCATCCGAAACATAGAACTCTCACAATTCCGAAATTATAGCAGATGCATTGCCGAACTTTCTCCGGAATTAAACTGGATTTACGGCGTAAACGGCCAGGGAAAGACTAATCTGGTTGAGGCACTGTATTATCTGTGTAACCTTGAATCATTTCGTACAAAAAAAACCTCCCATCTGCTTCAGGAGAAAAAATCCGCTGCAGTCCTGCAGGCGCAGATTGAATCCAACAAGGTTCAGCATCTTGTCCATGTAAATTTATCTAAAAAAGGGAGACAGGTTATACTGGACCGTACCCCATTTCGCAAGGTATCTGAGTACATTCCCTCTTTTATGGCTCTGGCATTAACTCCGGAAGACGTCAATCTCTTCCGGAATGTTCCACACGAGCGAAGAAAGTTTTTTAATCGCATCATTGCATTCAGAGATGCTGTCTATTTAAAAAACCTTCAGGAATATTCAAAAATTGTCTCCCAGAAAAATGCTTTGTTGAGACAGGGAAATACTGAACAGTTGCCGCTCTGGAATGGCATGCTTGCCCGCTCAGCGGTTAAACTGATGCGGCATCGAAACAGTTTTGTGGAGCAAATTAATAATTATCTAAGCGACATTTTCCAGGAACTTTCAGGGCGCAGTGAAATACTGAAATTAAGCTATAAACCTTCCTTCAATACAGATAATTTTCAGGAAAGTGATTTTATAATGTTGTTGGAAAAAAATATGACCCGAGACTTGCAATACGGTTTTGCAGTGATTGGTCCGCATCGTGATGAATTTCACTTAATACTGGACGGAAAAAAGGACAGGGATTATTTTTCACAAGGAGAGTTCAGAATTACTAATTTGTCTTTAATAATGACAATAAATCGTTTATTATGTGATAGATATAGTTTTTACCCGGTTTTAATTCTGGATGATCTTTTTTCAGAACTTGATGATGTAGTGATTGAGTTTGTTTTTCAGTATTTTTTGAGATTAGGAAATCAAATTTTTATCACTTCAACCTCTGAACCGTTTAAATCCTCCCCAGGAAAACAATTTCAAGTTGCAAACGGGCAGCTTGTTTAAATACTCGCTGAAGTGAAATGCTTCAGCAGCACCTCTAAGGAACAACATGCAGGAAAATCAAAGCATAGAAATTACAGATTACGATGAATCAAATATTACCGTTCTACAGGGACTGGAAGCTGTTCGCTTACGTCCGGGAATGTACATTGGCGGTGTGGATAATACCGCGCTTCATCACCTTGTTTTTGAAGTTGTGGATAACAGCGTTGATGAAGCTTTAGCCGGTTTCTGTACTGAAATTCATGTAATCATCAACTCAGATGGAAGCCTTTCTGTGGAAGATAATGGCAGGGGGATTCCTGTCGGAATACATGAAGAAGAAGGTATTCCCGCAGTAGAACTGATCCTGACACGACTTCATGCCGGAGGTAAATTTGATAACAGTAACTACAAGGTATCCGGAGGGCTGAATGGTGTAGGTGCATCTGTTGTGAATGCTCTTTCAAACAAGATGATTGCAGAAATACACCGCGAAGGTTTTTTGTGGAAACAGGAATATAAGCAGGGAATTACGTCAAGTTCACTTCAGCAGATTGAGGAAAGTAGAAAAACCGGAACTCATATCACTTTCTGGCCGGATGATACTATTTTTGATCATGTGGTATTTAATTATGAAATATTAGCCCACAGGCTGAGAGAACTGGCTTTTTTGAACAGGGGAATACTTATTTCCATCAGGGACAACCGCAGCGAACGATTCCAGGAATTCAAGTATGACGGTGGAATAGCTTCGTTTATAAAGCATATCAACGAAAACAAAAATGTGCTTCACGAGGATCCCGTTTATTTTTCCGGCAAATCAGAAGATGTAGAAATCGAAGTAGCATTCCAATATAACGACAGCTATACTGAGCGTATTTATTCTTTTGTTAATAATATCAATACTATAGATGGAGGTACACATCTGACAGGTTTCAAGGGAGCGCTTACCCGCACGCTCAACAATTACATGATCTCTAATAAAATTACCAATGATTCCAAAGAAAATTTTTCAGGAGAGGATGTTCGTGAGGGGATAGCCGCAGTCATAAGTGCTCGCGTAATCGATCCTCAATTTGAGTCACAGAAAAAAATCAAATTAACCAATGTTGAGATAAAGGGCAAAGTTGAAACATTGATCTCAGAATATCTGGGAGCATATCTGGAAGAAAATCCTGCGGTCGCGAAGAAGATTGTCGCCAAGGCTATTGACGCACAACGCGCAAGACTTGCCGCAAAAAAAGCAAGGGAACTGACTCGCAGAAAAAACGTGCTTGAATTCAGCACTCTTCCCGGAAAACTGGCCGATTGCCAGGAATCTGATCCCTCTTTAAGTGAGTTGTTCCTGGTAGAGGGAGATTCCGCGGGAGGTTCGGCTAAACAGGGACGCGATCGCAAAAATCAGGCTATTTTACCGCTGAAAGGGAAAATCCTGAATGTGGAAAAAGCCCGTTTTGACAAGATGCTTACCAATGAGGAAATAAAAACCATTATTACTGCGATGGGAACAGGAATCGGCAAGGAAGAATTTAATCTTGAAAAAATCCGCTACCACAAAATCATCATAATGACAGACGCGGATGTGGACGGCAGCCATATTCTGACCCTGATTCTAACCTTCTTTTACAGGCAAATGCTTGAAATTATTGAGAATGGTTATCTTTACATTGCCCAGCCACCTTTATACAGAGCAAAAAAAGGACGTTCCAGCTTTTATGTAAGAGACGAAAATGAAATGACTGAACGGCTTGTTCGTTCCGCAAGTGAAACATTAAGTCTCAAGTCAAAGAACGGTAATACTATCAGTGGTGATGATCTTTTTAAGATTGCGCTTCAGATCAAACTCTACAGAACACATTATGATCGCTTGTGCTTTAACCCAAACCTGACCACCCTGATCAATCTGCTGCTGAAGCATGAAATTGAGATTGACCTGGGAGGAGCTGAACATATTCTGAACTGCATCAGCAGTTTGAAGAATATATATCAGGATTACAAACTTACTGTTGATCCTGAAAAACAGGGTAACAATGTTTTAATCCAGGTTAATGGACAGCAAATAGAGATTTCACTCAATCTGCTGGAAAACCTGAGCGCTTATGATTACTCCCAGATGTTTGAGGAACATTTGCGACTGAAAGCTGCTTTGGGCGAAGAAGGAGTAGTTTTGACTGAAGAAAAAGAAGAAGAAAGCCACTTTTTACAATCCTGGTTTGAAGTTCTTGATTTCATGATAAACTTTGGCAAGAAAGGCATGTATATCCAGCGCTACAAAGGTCTGGGTGAAATGAATCCGGAACAGTTATGGGAAACAACACTAAATCCGGAGGTCAGGTCACTTAAAAAAGTAATGGTTGAAGACATTGTAGAATCAGACGGAATCTTTACCATACTGATGGGAGACCATGTTGAACCGCGCCGTCACTTTATTGAAGAAAACGCCCTTCGAGTAAAGAATCTTGATGTTTAGCATCATTCGCAACAATCCATGTCAAGTCCACTCCCAGTTGCCGCCATTGTCGGGCGGCCAAATGTTGGTAAATCAACATTGTTTAACCGCCTCATCGGCCGACGCTCTGCTATTGTTGAGAAAAAGCCCGGAGTAACACGTGACCGAAATTATGGAAAAGCAAACTATCACGGCTTTGAATTTATTGTCATTGACACAGGCGGCTTCGAACCTGTTGCGGAAACCTCACTTATCCAGAAAATGGCAAAACAGGCACAACTTGCTGTTGAAGAAGCAGATTGTGTTTTGTTTGTTGTAAATGCCCAGGAAGGCTGGACACCCTCCGATTCAGAAATTTTCCGTTCGTTAGCTGAAATTGAAAGACCACTCTATGTTGTGGTCAACAAAGCAGATAATCAGCGCCTCGAAAATGAGAGCCTTGAGTTCCATCAGCTTGGGGTTGAAAAATTGTTTCCTGTTTCTGCCGAACACAATCGTGGGATAGAGGGACTGCTGGAGGAAGTAAATAAACGGGTTCCACTGTTACATCAAGAAGCTGATTCCGTACAAGAGTTGCAAAGTCCGGAAATACCTGTTGCAGTTGCTGTGGTCGGCAAACCAAATGCAGGCAAGTCATCCATTGTAAATGCCCTTCTCCGTAAGGAACGAATGATTGTGGATTCTGTTTCCGGAACAACCAGAGATCCGGTGGACAGTCATTGTGTGTACCAGGGACAGGAGATTCTGCTTGTCGATACAGCAGGTATACGCAGGCGCGGAAAAGTCAACCAGAAGATAGAAACCTTCAGTATCGTTTCCGCACTCAGGTCAATAGAACGCTCAGATGTGACCCTATTGATAATAGACGCCGAGGAAGGAATAACAGAACAGGTTTTGAAAATTGCGGGTTATGTGAATGAACGCAGGAAATCCCTGGTGATTGTTTTGAATAAGTGGGATTTAGCCAAAGCGGCAGGCAAAACCATGAAGGAGGTTGAAGAAGAAGTTCACCATCGCTTGAACTTCATCAGCTTCGCGCCGATAATTTTTGTCAGTGCCAAGAGCGGGCAGCGCATTCCACAGATTTTTGACCATATTCTTCAAGTTCACACACAGTATGTACGGCGTATTCAGACATCTGATTTAAATTCGATCCTGCAGATCATTGTGAACCAGCATCCTCCGCCTTCTAAATCAGGACGACCTACCAAAGTATACTATGGCAACCAAGTCAGTGTGGCGCCGCCGACGTTTGTTTTCATGACAAACAATCCGGACAAAACCAATTTTGCCTACGAACGCTATATTTCCAACCAGTTCCGCTATCATTTTGGCTTCGAAGGGACGCCTCTGAAGTTTATCTGGCGCAAGAAAAAATCAACTCAAGGCAGGAAATCCGGAAAAAGTGCCTGAGCCAGCAGCTTTTGTTCCGGACTGTGTTTTTCATGAAAAATTTATCAGGTGAGTGAATCAGCAATAGTGCACTTCTGTAAAACGGCTGCGCAGCTGAACGACCTCATCTTTCACAACTTTTCCCTGAAGGCCGGCCTTCACCAAGGCTGCAAGTTCCTGCATGTCACCTTCTTTCATGCCATAGCGAGTCATTTCCTGTACCCCAATTCTTAATCCGGAAGGTTTATTCGCGTCTTTATCTCCGGGAAGCAAATTATAATTGGTGATGATGTTGTTCCGTTCTGCAAGTGAGCGGGCAATTGCTTTGGCTTCTCCAAAACTAGTTACGTTCAGTGCTAATTGGTGACTTTCCGTAAAGCCAAACTCCTGAGCTTCCACATTCACGCCTTCATCGGCAAGTGCCTGACCAAATGCTTTTGCGTTAGCAACTGTTTGCGCGGCATACTGTTGACCATGTGCAGCCATTTCACGAATCGCAATCAGCATTCCCGGTAGAGTGTGTAGATGGTGATTACTGGAAGAACCAGGCATCACACCTCGATCCACGCTGTTCCACCATTTCATTTCCTGTTCACTTCTCATGTTGCCTAAAATCACTCCACGCTGTGGTCCGGGAAATGTTTTGTGAGTACTTGCGTTTATGAAGTGTGCGCCCTCCTCAATTGGGTTCTGGAACTGTCCGCCTAATATAAGTCCCAGCACATGAGCGCCGTCATAAAGGATGGGGATATTTTTAGCACGGCAAACTTCAGCAATTTCCTTCACAGGCTCAGGAAATAGAAACAGGCTTTTACCGAGTATCACCATGTTAGGTGAAGTTTGTTCTACCAAATCCACACACTTTGGCACATCCAAATGGTATCCGTCTTCGGTGGTGGGCCAATAGTGTAAGTTGATGGAATTCTCACGTCCGGGAGTGAGGACTTTGCCACGGACTTGAATTCGCCGTCCCACAACACCAATTGGATTGTGACTGATATGTCCGCCGATTTCGATTGAGTTCACAATCACAGTGTCATCACCACGTAAAATTCCTAAAGCGACAGCAGTATTTGCCGCATTCCCACTGACCGGGCGCACATCTGCCTGAAGACATTTTGCCAGTTGGATCATTTCACTGGCAGCCATGCTCTCAATTTGATCGACGTAGCGGGTGCCTTCATAATATCTGCGATCTGTTTGATCAGTGTTAGGATGTCCTTCAGCGTAACGCCCCATAAAGTCGTTTACCTCGGCCTGCTTTACTGCTTCTGACTGCACATTCTCACTGGCAATCAAGTTGACGGTCTCTTTGCCGCGCCATTGATTCTGGCGATTGACAATGTCCAAAACATCAGAAATGTTTACACTCATTATTCTCCATTGTTAATTATTGACAATCCCGTAAAAAGTCCATTTATCGCAATTTATTCCCTTTAACATATTGATATTATTAGGGGTGGATTTTATTATTTAGACTTTCTACGAAACCATCATCATTGTTAATTGAAAATTATTTGTAGCATATAATTGCTCAAGAATTTACGAAAGCCGGTTTTATTAACAGTATTACTTTCAGTAATTGTTCAGTATTCAGGCAGATACTCCAGTTTGGCGCCTGTTTCCTCAATAGCTTTCTTTTCCGGAAGCTGCTTGTTACGAAATCGCTCGCCTTTTACCACAGTCTGTGGATGAATACACTTGATTAAAGAACTGGCATCACGCTCATTAAAAATGACCACTCTGTCCACTGCTTCTACAGCCGACAGCAACAAAGCGCGCTCACGCTCGTTAAGTAACGGAAGTTCCCCTTTTTGTTCTGATATACTACTGTCACTGTTGATGCCGACAACATTAAACCCTTTCAGGGTCTTCAGTTGATGCAGGAACTTCAAGTGTCCTGCTGAAATATCGTCAAAATATCCATTTGTAAATATAACAGGTAAATCCCGCGGCAAGTTACGGCAAAGTTGTTCTGAAGTCATGATTTTTGATGAAGTTTCTCCAAAATCAAAACGTTGAATCAGTTCATTTTTTGTGAATGAAACTACACCTACATGTTGTATTTCCATACTTGCGGCAAGTTGTGCCCAGTAAGCGGCATGCTCAATGCCTGCCTTACCGGCAAGCATGAAAGTCAGCACACTGCTGACAGCGTCGCCTGCACCAACGACATCAAAGACTTCCTGTGTTTCCGCTTCAAAAAATTGATATTCTTGCGGGCTTTGAAAAAGCAGCAAACCATCCTTATCAAGACTGATAACCAGATATTCCAGTCCCACTTCTGCTTTTAGTTTTTCTGCTGCCTTTAGAACATCATTTTGATCTTTGAGTGCGTATCCAACTACTGCTTCAGTTTCCTTACGGTTTGGTTTAATGAGAGTGAAGTCCTGATAAATACTGTAGTTAGTAGTGCGCCGGGGATCCCCAACGACAGGAATTCCGTGTTTTTTCCCGCAAGTAGCAATTGCCTTGAGAGTTGCTGAACTCAGCAGCCCTTTTCCATAGTCAGAAACAATTACAGCATCGCTTGTTGGAATGGTTTGTTCCAGATATTCAATTAATTGCTTTTGGGGAATAACTGTATCCGGGTCCGGGTCTATATCCATCCGGAGTAAATGGGTTTGTCCGGCAATCATTCGGTGCTTGAGACAGCTTTTGTGATTTTCAGAAACAATTACTCCGGAATGATCAACCTCGTTTTCGGCAAGCAGTTTGCGGATGGTTTCACCAGTTTTATCTTTTCCAGTGACCCCACAGACAAGCACCTCTGCACCCAAAGTGGCCAGATTCATCACCACGTTTCCCGCGCCCCCCAATCGCTGATCTTCCCTCAGAACTCTCATCACGGGAATTGGTGCTTCCGGAGAAATTCGATCCACCTCTCCCCATGAATAGTGGTCCAGCATGAGATCACCTGCAACAAGAATACGAGGGGAATTTATCTTCTCCAGAGAATGGCGGAGATTGGGTTGGTTCATAAAATTTATTTACTACTCAAGAATTTGTCCAGTGTTTGTTGAAAAACGTTGTACGGCTGAGCTCCGGAAAGGACTTCACCAGTAATTTCTCCAGTCTTTGAATTGTACAGACCAACCAAAAAGCCCGGTGTTCCGGTAATTCCAAGTTCTGTTCCGTCTTTTATATCCTGATTTACCAAGCCGCGATATTTTTCACTATCGAGACATTTATCAAATTTTTCAGGGGATTTAATTTTTATTTGTCGAGCATATTTTTTTAGATCTTCTACGTACTGGGCTTTTTGTCGTGAATAAAGCAGACTGTGTATTTCCTCGAATTTGCCTTGTTCCCGTGCGCATTCAGCCGCAATTGCCGCTTCGTCTGCTTCTTCATGAAATGACAGGGGAAAATGTCTGTAACCGAAAGCCACCCTGTCTTTGTAGTTTTTGACAAGCTTACTGATTGTTTCCTGTACACGGCGGCAAAATGGGCACTGATAATCAGAATATTCGAGCATTATTACTGCCGCCTTCTTGTTGCCTCTGAGATAACCGGTTTTTATATTTCCTTCCAGTAGAAATTCAGATGGAGGTTGCAAATGAGAAACAACCCATCCTTTTTCCAAGGCCAGTGAATAAGTGTTCAACAAATGCTGACTGAGAATCTGCTGTTGCAGAAACTGCTTAATCTGGGGACGGAGCTTTTTCAGTGTTCCCCTTTCCTGCAGGTTATTTTTTTCATAGAAGGCAACGATGTCTTGAATAGTAACTTTTTTTTCCGGTGTCAGGTTAATTTCCGAATGTTTTGACGCAAGTATTTTCAATGAATATTCCATCAATCCTACATTTAATTGCTGAAAAAGCTGCAGGCTTAAGTCATTAGTTTTTTTGTTTCGCACATCTTCATATCTAACCTGCTTGCCGTCAACAAAACCCAGAACAGGATTGTGATGATAGGCTGCTGAAGTTTGGCCAAAAGTTGGAGAATAGCAGAAGGAAATTAGGAAAGGCGTTAATAGTAATTTAATCAGGCTTGTATTTAATATATTATTCAAATTTTCAGGCATATTTTTTTGTAGTTAAGGATTCAAATTATAATCGAAAGTTGGTAGTTAATTTTTTCAGTTATGAACGGTTATTACGATTTACATGTTCGGTCAGGCTGTCTCCACAATATGCTTTGGCTACGATCTCGCTGTGGAAAAATTAGTTCAAAAAATTAGGTGAAGTCTCAGCTAATTCTTCATTGGCGCCGGACATTTCCATCAGAGATATTAAATCCTCCAGGCGAGTATCCAGATCCGGAGATTCCAGAAGTGTTTGCTTTTCAATTCCTGAAAAATCCAGGTTCATGCTTAGTAAATTGACAAGGTAATTTGCTGGAATATCCTCTATTTTTTCCCATTCTATTTTTAATTTATTCCTTTCAGAATATTCACGAAAGTTCTGGTACAGATGTTCTGTATCTCCGGAAAAATTGGGATCATCTGTGTCATGCGGAAATGAAGAATACTCTACCTTTGCCTTTCTGTAAAGAGCTTCGGTTTCCAGCTCTTCCACAATCTGGAAACGTGATTTACCATGAAGTTGTATCAGATAATTCCCTTTAGGCAGTTGCTGAGAATGTTCAATTGTTCCCGCACAACCAATATCACAAAGTCTGTCTGAGTCCTGAGTAGCAGGCTGGATAATCCCGATCATTAAGTCTTCATTTTCCATAACATGCTCAACCATCTGGCGGTAACGGGGTTCAAAAATGTGAAGAGGAAGAACGGAGCCCGGCAATAATATTGTTCCGTGTAAAGGAAACAAAGGGATAACCTCAGCCAGTATTACATCAGACATTGTGTCTCCTCAGGGAAACGTTCACCCAGGCTTTTTAAGAGCAGTCCTTCCATCTCGGGAGCATTTTGTGGTTGATGCGGCATAGAATTGTTCCAGAGTGAACTTTTTTCCATACAAAGATAAGTTGGTATTTGAGGAGCCAATTTTTCTAATCGCTGCTGCACATTCTGGTAGAGACGCTGGCGAATTTTTTTAATATATCGCATTTTTCCGTCAACTCCGGGAACAAATTCATCAAGAAAAACACTACTTCCAGGAAAACGCTCATCCACGATTGATTTAAGTGAAGAAATATAACGCAGTGTACCTAAACTGACCCATGCAATTCTATCCGGGGAAACATAGTCAAATATCTGATCAACAAGCTCTTGATAGCCTTTTTTCCAGTCAGGATAGTTAATCATCGGGTCAAAATGGAAGGCGACTTTGTAACCTGCATCTGAAGCCATTCTGGCAGCTTCAAGACGTTCATTCAACCGGGCTGTTTTGAATTCTTCCTGTTTAATGATTTCTTCAGGATTTACCGACCATGCAATTACCGTTTTTCCACCGTGCGGTAAATCCAGCAAATGCTCAACATGACTTGATTTTGTTTTAAGTTCAAGCAGAGTATTGGGCAGCCCTGCAAAGAATCGTATTACATGCGGATTGATGCCTAATATCTGGTCTAAAGCTAAACTATCTGAATGTTCGCCTGTTCCTACACGAAACAATGTGTTTGGCTGTGAGGAGGTGCGCTGCCGAACTTGCTCCAGAATTTCCTCAAGATTTGCATGAACAGTAATTACCGGTTTGTTAAGGAATGCCTGCAGAATACAGTATGTACACTCAAATGGACAGTTCTCAATTAAATCCAGCGTGAAATAATTGCAGCAGACAAGTTCCTCGGAAAATCCCGGACAAGCCTTGATTGATGTTCCCTGAAAATATTTTAAATGTAATGTTTTTTTACCTTGCGTCAAAGGGTTCCACAATGGATCTGTTCCGGAATTTTCCTGATGCCAGGCGTAATTCTCAACCAGGGTTTTCGGTATATCCGGAAAGCGCTGACAGATTTGTTCTGTCAGAGGTTCTTTAGCAACTGCCTGATCAATTAATATTCTTTCGGGATGATAATTAAACATCTGTTTTATCAATTTTTTGCAATGCTGGTAGAAGCTCAAACAATAGCCTGTTTCCTGCTCAGGCATGAATAAATAGCTTTTGTATTTATCTTTTCAGAAAAATGAGTTAGAAAAAACCTTAAATATTTTCTGCAATATTAAAAAATGTTATAACACTCCAGATTCAGAGTCTTCGGAAGAAGTGTTCATGGATTTCTCGCATAGCTGTTAATTTCAGCTCATTATAGTATGCACAACATGTATGTTTGTCTGCTGCTGTGAAATTGCCAGAGAGGTTTTATTAAGTGATTTTCATGCAATTTGAGTTGACTTCTTTATTAAGTCAAATTAGCTTCCATAGAATTATAATTGACTGTAATTTATACTCGATTTTCAAAATAAACTCAACATATAACAGCTGCTTAAGAAGGAAGATTATTTAATGAAGCGTTTATTTCAAACTGAAAAAACACCTCTCTGGGTTCAGATAGCTGTGCTTTCTATGATATTTCTCCTTTTAGTAAGTTATTTTGCAGGAATTTCCATGCGGGGAATAGCGAGAGATTTTTTATTTCAGCAATTGAGGCAGCAAACTAAACAGATGCTTAGTGCAGTTTCAGGTTCTGCAATTGAGGCATTGATAATCGAAGATGTTGATATTCTGGAAACAATTACAGAACAAGTTGGAAGCAGTAATAAAAATCTGGTCCAAATTGCCATTAAAAATAATAAATGGGATGAACTGGCCAGCTGGCACAGTGGGCGAACGACAATTAATTTGATGTCTCTCAGTGAGAATATAATATTTGAGCAGGAAAAGTTTGGGCTGATTGATATGAGCTGGGACTTAGAGTCAAATTATAAACGCATTGAAGATCATGTAAAATTGCTTCGCTTATTATTTATCCTTTCACTGATGATTATTTCCGGAATGATCGTTGGATTGGTTTACAGGCTTACTATTCACCCAATCGGAAAGCTCGATAAACGATTAGTTGAAATTTCAAATGGAGATTTTGAAAAAAAAGTAAAGATTCGTTCTTCAAAAGAAATGAATCGGCTGGCGGACTCCCTGAATTCAATGTCAGAAATATTATTCAAAGAAAAACAAATAGAAAAGGAACATAAACTTCAGCTGGAAAGATTAAATGAGGCATACTTCCGATTTGTTCCACATGAATTGCTGGATCATCTTCAAAAAGAAAGCATTTTGGATATATCTCTTGGCGATCAAACTCAAAAAAATATGAGCATAATGTTTTCTGATATTCGTTCATTTACAACTTTATCGGAAAACATGAGTCCAAATGAAAATTTTAGATTCCTCAATTCATATCTTCAACACATGGAACCAATCATTCATAAAAACAATGGTTTTATTGACAAGTTTATTGGAGACGCAATTATGGCACTTTTCAATGAGGGTGATGAAGCGCTTAGATCAGGTATTCAGATGTTGAAAACACTGGAAAATTATAATATGGGCAGAAAAAGATCCGGATATAAACCCATCAGGATCGGAATTGGAATAAATACCGGACCACTGATGCTTGGTACTATAGGAGGCAAGAACAGGATGGAAGGAACAGTGATTAGTGATACTGTAAATATTTCATCACGTATTGAAAGCCTTACGAAAAAATATAGAACGCCATTTCTGATATCCAATTACACGTTCAATACTCTAAAAAATCCTGATGAATTTTTGTTGCGGTTCGTGGACAAGGTCAAGGTTAAAGGAAAAGATGAAACTGTAATTTTGTTTGAAGTTTTTGACAGTGATGAACCATCAATAAAAGAATTGAAACTCAAAACAAAATCTATTTACAATGACACGATAGATTTGTATTTCAGCAAAAACCTGAAGCAAGCCAGTCAAAAGTTTGATGAATATCTTAAAATTTTTCCTGACGATCCCCTTGGTGAAATATACTCTGAACGATGCAAAATAAATCAGGAGGACAGCTCACTCTCAACATGGGATGGCGTCACAAATTACACTTAATGAAAACATGCTTGCTCAATATATCGCAATTTTTTCAAGTGGATTTGCAGTATGTGAATTGTGAAAGCTGTTCATGATTTCTTTAGACGCATTGGAATAAAATTATTCTATTACTGATTAGACCAGAGTGACATGAGATTATTTGTCTGCTTCAGCATTGTTATTTGTGTATTTGGTATAACCCCTTTTAGTGTTTTTTCAGAAACAATTCTGAAATTTGGAGTATATACAGCAGACAAGCCGACAGTAGTCATCAAGCAGTTTCGCCCTGTGATTAAACTGTTGGAACAAAAGCTGTCCAAGTCTTTAGGAGAATCGCTGAAGATTGAATTCCTTGTTTCTAAATCTTACCTGGAAGGCATTAATTATTTGGTTGAAGGATATGTGGATTTTTCAAGATTCGGTCCTGCATCTTACATTGAAGCTAAAAAAAGAAACCCCCAAATCTCAATCTTTGCCATTGAACATAAAAAAAGTAAAAAAGTATTCAATGGAGTTATTTGCGTTCAGCAAGACAGTCCCATCCAAAAGATAGAAGAAGTAAAAAATAAAAAATTTGCTTTCGGTGATCAACGATCAACTATTGGACGCTTTTTATCACAGCTTTACCTCTTGTAGCACAAAATAAAATCTTCTGATTTGAAATTTTATGAATACCTTGGCAGGCATGATAAAGTTGGAAATGCTGTTGCAAGAGGAAAATTCGACGCGGGGGCATTGAAGGAAAGCACTTTCAGGAGGCTTATAAAAGAGGGTAAAAAACTGAGATTACTGGCAAAGTTCCCCAATGTTACAAAACCCTGGATTGCCGGAAGTGCAATGCCTGAAAAAATGAAAACTGCTCTGAAAGTGACACTTCTTTCAATTAAGGATAAAAATGCACTCAAGGCCCTGAAAAAAGACGGTTTCCTGGAAGGTCATGATGATGATTATGCAGTTATAAGGCAGGCAATTGAAATGAACCCAGTATTTTTCAATTAGCAATTAATTTTGACGTGCTGCAGAAACATAACCCGTTTCTGTCACGTTTGCTCATTTTCCTTGATCACAACCACTACAATTTCCCCACCTGAGCTGTTTCGTTTTTGATGCTCTCGTTTAAGATTTCATATGTTTGTTAGCGTAGAATTTCAAGATTCTTACGAATAACGTTTATATATCTCTTTGGGACCAAAATACTTGAGAGACAGAGATTTTTTGTGCGATGCTTTGAGAACAATTGAACCCACAAATTTTGCTAGACAAATGAATTAATTATATTATACATTACTTAGATTTTACTATTATGCCGCCAGACATCACGCAATGATGGGAGAACAGAGTTTTCGGACACTTGCCCTTGCAGCTGCCTATGCTGCTAGATCCATGGCTATTCCACAAAATGGAGGGGTGCAAGTGCAGGTAAAATCAACGGCATTAGCATCTCGGCGCATTGTCGCGGTTGACATAGATGTTTTAATCAACCTAAAAATTTTGCCACAGGTTGTCGCAGAGAAAGTTTGGCGTTGATCCACTTAGCTTAAGAATTATTCCAATCTAATAAGGGAGAATAATAAGTTAGGCTGTATGCAGGCGATGCTGTTCCCATTCATGAAGTAGTCAGGCGGGCGTCAGAAAGTATTCTTGACGTCAATTTCTAGTTGACAGGAAACGTGTGTGTTGAACTTAAAACCGCGGCTTGATGATTCCAAACGCAGATGAGGAAAAAACGACATGATTGTTGGAGCCCACTCAATCATCTATAGCGTCGACCCTGAGGCCGATAGAGCATTCTTCCGCGATGTGCTGAAATTTCCCAATGTCGATGTGGGAAGCGGTTGGCTCATTTTCGGCTTACCCCCGTCAGAGGTGGCCTTCCACCCGTCAGAGGTTAACGGCAAGCACGAGTTCTATCTTATGGTCCCAGACATCGGGGAGTTCACTTCGAAAATGGCAGAGCACCAAATTCCATGCTCCCCAATTCACGACGAGGTTTGGGGACGGCTAGTGGAGATTACTCTTCCCGGTGGTGGCACCGTCGGCGTATATCAGCCTCTCTACGACCGACCACCGTCCGTCTCAAGTGTTTAGGCTGGTCAGTAAAGTGGTGACACCTACATTCTTCAGCACAATTATGCTCGCACATGCCGGTCTGGTAGCTGTTTATTATCGTTACCGCCGTATAAAACTGAGAGTTAAGCATTATATTGGTATGTCCAAACTTTCAAACCCGATTACAATTCAGGAGAAACTATGAAAGCAGTTGTCACTTCCGGCTTTGGTCCTGTTGAAGTGTTGAATATTGAAGAAGTTGAATAACTACAAGTAGGAGACCATGATGTTCTTGTTCGTGTTCGTGCTTGTTCTGTAAATGCTATTGATTGGAAAATCAGAAGCGGACAGATGAAAATTATGAGTGGATTGGCACCCCCAAATATATTAGGCGGTGACTTCTCTGGTACTGTTGAGGCAACTTGTCACTTCAAAAAACAAAACATCTTCTTAAAGCAGGAATTACTTTAGTAACGGCTGTTCCGAGTGTTTCACTTTATTTGTTCGGCAGTGTGCTGAACCGTTTTCGCTCAAAGAAATCAATAGGCATGCTGGTCAGGTCATCGGGAGAACATTTGCATGTACTGAAAACCATGGCTGCATCAGGAAAGCTTGAAGCATCAATAGAAGAAGTCTTTCCGTTAAACCAAGTTCGACAAGCCCACACTACTAGTGAATCCGGGAGGGTAGTAGGCAAGGTTGTAATGTCTGTTGATTGATTTCATTAAAATAATTTCCAGCTGCTTAATAAGTGGTGTTCCAGGTTTAATCTGCTTATTTTCCATAGCTGGAAAAGACTGAAATACATACTTGATTAGCTGTTAGAGTCCAATGAATCAATTTAATTAACCGTATTGTTACATTTTTCTCGCACTTTACTGATTTTCCTGATAATAGATGGGCTATCAGATATACTTCATGGATATCAGGAAGTTTCCGTATCATTAATTATCTTACCGTATTTACCTGATATTATAAAGATTTTCGGACAAGTTGCCTGAGAATTACAAGTTGGTCTCTCTTATCAAATTAATTGAAAGGGCTTTATGAAAACAACATATCGCTTGGTTCATTTCATTTTGTTTCTATTCTTATTTTTTATTAACCAGAATAGTCCTGCCTTAGGGTTAGAGCCAATTTACACAAACCTTATGGGACAAGCCCTTCGAGGATATGATCCTGTTGCGTACTTCAAAAAAGGCAAAGCTATTGAGGGACAGAAAAAGTTTCAATATAAATGGAAAAAAGCAAATTGGTACTTTGACTCTCAACAAAATCAGGAAGATTTTATTCAGTCGCCTGAGAAATATGCTCCTCAATATGGGGGCTACTGTGCTTGGGCTGTCAGCAGAGGATATACCGCAAGTATCGATCCTGAAGCATGGCACATTCACCAGGGAAAGTTGTATCTCAACTACAGCAAAGAGGTACAAAAGAATTGGTTCCGGGATATTCCCGGAAATATACAGAAAGGGGATGTAAAATGGCCAACGATCCTTGCTGGTAACTAATAGATAAGTTTTTCAATTCCGGACTTGAGGCAAACAAGTCACCTTCCGGGTACTTAACAAAACCGATTTCACTAATATCCAGGATGATGTTTTAGGTGAACAGGAGAGAATTATTAAAAATTTGCGGTTTGCTAGGAATATCGGTGATTTCACCGATGATTCCTCATGCTTTTGCTCATAATACTGATTTCAAGCATGTAATATTTTCAGGCAACGTATTGATAATTGGTGCGGGTGCTGCCGGGATGTCTGCGGGCTATTTGTTAGAACAAAGGGGTATTGATTTCACAATCTTAGAAAGTTCACATGCCTATGGCGGGAGAATGAAACGGACAAACACATTTTCAGATTTTCCAATTCCTCTTGGGGCTGAATGGTTACATGTTAAGGAGAGTATTCTTAAGGATATTGTAAATGATGCTAATGTAAAAATTACTACGCAGACTCAGGGATATAATTACTATGACAGAATCGGTTATTATAATAGTGGCATGTTAATGTACACCAACTTAGGTAAATATGCCGACAGAAAATTCATCGGCTCTACATGGTTCGATTTTTTTGATGAATATGTAGTATCAAATATCCACCCAAGTATTAAATTTAACACACAGATTGTAGATGTTGACTACCGGAATGATAAAATAATTTTAACGGATAGCGACAGTGTCAGATATGAAGCGGATAAAGTTTTGGTAACTGTGCCGCTTAAGATACTGCAAGATGGGGATGTACAATTTATCCCGAAGTTGCCCAGGGCTAAGTTAGAAGCAATTGATGAGGCGTTAGTTTGGGGTGGTATCAAGGTATTTATGGAATTTACCGAGAAGTTTTATCCAACGGAACTCCTCTTCACTGATAGCGAAACTAATTGGGGACAGCGACTGTATTATGATGCCGCTTACGCTCAAAATACAAACTCAAACATTCTGGGTTTATTTGCTGTTGGAGAACAGGCGCTGCAATACCAGGCTCATTCCGGAATTGATCTAAAAGATTATATTCTGAACGAACTTGATGAGATATTCAGCGGTATCCCATCCCGCACTTTTGTCAAACATATAGTACAGAACTGGAGTGAGGAACCATTCATACGCTCAGCATATTTAGCGGACGTTGTGCCCTCCCGAATTTCAAGTATTTTATCGACGTCTGTTGAACAAAAGATCTTTTTTGCAGGAGAAGCATATACTCAGGAAGACGACTGGGGCGGAGTGCATAATGCAGTACGTTCTGCCAGAGATGCTGTTCACGAAATTCTTCTGTAAAGCTGTGTGTGTTTCTTATTTTGCTGGGCAATACGTGTTCAATTAAGGTGATTTAGAAATAGCGATATGAGCATATCGTTACAATTATCATTTCAACCATTGACTAAAGACAAATGGGATGACTTTGAATACTTGTTTGGTGAGCGAGGAGCATGCGGCGGGTGCTGGTGCATGCTTTGGCGTCTTACAAGGAAACAGTTTGAGTCGCAAAAAGGAGACGGCAACAAAAATGCCATGAAGTCCATTGTCAACTCGGAAGAAGTTCCGGGTATTCTGGCATTTCACAATAACATAGCAATCGGCTGGTGTGCGATTTCCCCCAGAGACAAGTATTCTGCTTTATCAAGATCCCACATACTTCAGACCATTGATGATCGCGCTTGCTGGTCAGTCGCCTGTTTATTCGTTGAAAAGTCATTCAGAAAAAAAGGTGTTTCAATCGAGCTTTTGCGAGCTGCTGTCAGATACGCCGGGTCGCGAGGCGCAAAACTGGTGGAAGGCTACCCTGTTGAACCAAGATCTGAGAAAGATTTACCACCTGCATTTGCCTGGACCGGACTCTCCCAGGCGTTTATCCTTGCAGGTTTCAAAGAGATCAAACGACGGTCACCTACTCGTCCAATTATGAGGATAGAATTGAGTTAGTTGCTGTATAAACTCTTCATATTTCAATTATTGAATACTGCAGTTTTCTAATTGAATTTATTTTTATTCACAAAACAACATGCATAAATTTGACGATAAAGTTGCTCGAATCCTGCTGAATGTTCTGTCTCATACAATTGAGCGTTTAAGTCTTGACCCGCCTACATTGGATAATTCAAGGACAGTTGATTTTTTTAATGAAAACGCAAAATGCCTGATTTGTGAAGAGGGAAATCCAATTGAAACAGTATTTAATCAATACAAATCTGTGTTGGAGGAAAGCATAGTTTCAATTGACTCACCACGATTTCTTTCTTTTATTCCAGTGGCACCTACTAAGGCTTCAATGATTTTTGACCTGGTAGTTTCAGCAGGATCACTTAACGGGACATCATGGCAGGAAGCAAGCGGTGCGGTTTGGGCCGAAAATCAGGTTATTCGCTGGATTGCTGATCTGGCTGATTTTCCTGAAGAGGCAGGAGGCTGCTTCATCTCAGGAGGAACTCTTGGAAACCTTTCTGCTTTGGTTGTTGCCAGGGAATTTTATAGAAGAAGCCATTCATCAAATAATAAACGCCTTGCGATTGTTTGTTCTGATCAGGCTCACTCGTCTGTAAAGAGTACTGCATCAGTTATGGATTGTGAAATAATTGTTGTGCCAACAGCACAGAACAGACAGCTAAACTCGCAAAGTATTTTGAAAGAACTTAATAAGAGTAATAAATATAAGGATTACGCTATTTTTGCTGTGGTTGCGACTGCAGGTACAACTAATCTAGGAATAGTTGATGATCTTGAAAGTCTATCCAGATATGCTGAACAAACTGATACCTGGCTACATGTTGACGCTGCTTATGGTGGTGCTGGACTATTATCACCAAAAGTTAGACATCTTTATGATGGGATTGAAAAAGCAGATTCTTTTATTGTGGATCCACATAAATGGTTATTTGCCCCTCTGGATTGCGCTGCAGTAATTTATCGGGATAAAAGTCTGGCTGCTGAAGTACACGCCCAGAAAGCCGGCTACCTGGATGTTTTACACCAGGATGAAGAAGGCAACAACCCGTCGGATTATGCTTTTCATCTTTCAAGACGTGCACGTGGTTTACCATTGTGGTTTTCTTTGTCAGTTTATGGTGTTGCTTCTTATCGTGAAGCAATAGAACATTCCCTTGATATGGCAAGGTATGCGTCGGAAAAAATAATCGCGCTTCCTTATCTGAGACTGTTTATGGAGCCGATTCTATCAGTTGTGGTTTTTGAACGTAATGGCTGGGATTGGGATGAGTATAAAAGATGGTCCACCGAACAGTTAAAAAACCAGGTATGTTATGTTGTCCCGTCTTTGGTTGATCAAAAACCTGTGCTGCGGTTTGCTTTTTTGAATCCTGAGATGACAACTGAGATAATTGATGAAATTTTAGTAAGCCTGGAATAGAAAATAATCTTGCTGACAAAAGTATTCTAATTCTTCAGGAGATTGCCATGGAAAGACATAAGACTGCAGATGATTATTTTTCATCCAACAATGAGTGGAAAAAAGCTTTGACCAAGTTGAGGAAGATTTTACTCAGGACAGAATTACAGGAGACTGTGAAATGGGGTATGCCGACTTACACACTAGATGGAAAAAATGTTGCAGGTTTAGCAGGTTTTAAATCCTATTTCGGTATCTGGTTTTTTAATGGAGTATTTTTAAAAGATGAGCAGGGAATATTAATTAGCGCTCAGGATGGAAAGACAAAGTCTCTGCGCCAGTGGCGTTTCTATTCAATTGATGATATTGAAGAAAAATTAATAATAAATTATATAGATGAAGCAATAAACGTTCAAAAAGAGGGTAAAAAAATAAAACCGGAGAAAAACCGATCACTCAATATTCCTGATAAACTGATGGCAGAAATAAAGGCAGATAAGCAGCTAATAAAATGCTTTCAACAATTAAGTATGTCAAAACAAAGAGAATATGCTGATTATATTGCTGAAGCAAAAAGGGAGGAAACAAAGACAAAAAGAATAGAAAAGATCAAACCGATGATTCTGAAAAATATTGGTCTGAATGATAAATACAAGTAACTTCAAGCGCAGTGTTTTTTACACATCTTGATGGAGTAAAGATTTTTTGTTTCAGAGTAAGCAATAACCTGGCAGCAATTTTTAGAAGTTTAAATATTTCCGAGCGCTTTCCACGTCCTTCTTGATTTGTTTTCTCAGATCCTCAATACAGGCAAATTTCATTTCCTGACGTAATTGATGAAGAGGAATTACTTCAATATATTCTCCATAAATATCTTCTTCAAAATCAAAAATATAAGTTTCAACTGTGAAAGCGTTGTTGCCAAATGTCGGCTTGTTTCCGGCATTTGTGACACCATAACATGTTTTTTCTGCTAATTTTATTTTGGTAACATAGACTCCTTCAGCTAATGCTAAAGTGATTTTTGGAAGTATATTTGCGGTAGGAAAACCGAGCTCCTTTCCACGCTGCTCTCCCTTTTCCACCTTGCCGTATATACTGTATTCCCTGCCCAAATACAGATGTATATCAGCAAATTGAAATTCGCTGATCAGTTGACGTATAAGGGTACTGCTTACGGTTTGTCCTTTTTGCTGTATCGGCGCTATCTCTTCAAGTGAAAAGTTATATTGCTGACTGAGGTTCTCAAGCAACTTGAAATCTCCCGCACGATGTTTGCCAAATCTGAAGTCATATCCAATCACTAATTTAACCAAGTCAAAGCGCCTGATTAAAAACTGAAGAGCAAAATCCTCCGGAAGCATTTGAGATAATTCCTTAGTGAACTGAATCACATGCACTTCATCCAGTCCCAGTTCCTCAAGCAACCTAAGTTGATGTACTGATGTACAAATTCGTGAAACAGGTTGTTGAGAATGAATTATTTCCTGCGGATGCGGATCGAAAGTCACCAGGGCACTGGCACAGCCACGCGAATGTGCTTCGTTGACTGCGGCAGAGATCAAGGCATGGTGACCCAGGTGAATCCCATCAAAATTTCCAATGGTAACAACAGTTCTTGGAGTTTCTTTAGGTTTTTTTTGGAAATGAATAACTTGCATAAGTAACTGTATTTATTACATTATAATACAGAATAAAGATTGGGATGTATTAAGGAAGCAAGGGAAACAGTTATTATCAGGGCCTAAAATGATAACGCTTAAATGCGAAAAACTCAAACATCAATCATTCTTTAATTATTCAGCGCGGCTGTATACCAGAGTTTCAGCTGTAACATATTTGACATGTGGAACTTTGTACAGATTTCCCGAAACAATTTCATTGACAGGCTGTCCATCAGTGGTATTTATGGATTCAGTCAAAATTAAGCATTCCCTGCCTTCCGGAGTAATTCCCAGTAATTGTTTACCACAACGGAATGATTTGCGGGATAATAAAATCAGATGTTCTTCCTTGACAGACTCAACTACACATCCCACGAGTGTTTCTCCATGGTCCTTGCGGTGGGGGTTTTTAATGCGCTCAATTGCCAGGTCAGTACGGTTGGCTCTAAAAAACCCACGTGTAATTTTGGAGGGCCATTTCGATTTCAGTGACTTTACTGTCTGTTTTTCAAATGCTTCAAGGAGCATGTCAATTTTTTTAATCGTGTCTGCTTGCATGTCTATATGCCTGAAATCAAGCCGCAAAACACTCAGGTTTGCGTTCTTCAATTCTGGAATATAATCCAATAAAAACAGATCTTTATGGTGATACATAAAAGTTCCATGTTGATTTTGAATGGTAGGGAAACGTCTTTGTGGTTGATCAGAAGGGACCAGTACATTTTCCCTGGTTTCTGAGGAGTCTGTTGAAAGCGCATTTATATTCAACAGTTTGCGTGGTGTATAAAATAATAAAATCCTGCCTGCAGCCAATATTTCACATGGCGCAGTCAGTGATTCACAATATTTTTTTAAAGTAGATTTAGGCAGTTCATTTGACAGAACAAGACGTTGCAGCTGTTTACCAAAATAATTACACCACCGTTTAAGCCCTGTTAAATTATGATTACCTGTTTCTGCAATTAACTGAATTGGAAGATCAGGATGTTCATGACGTACCCATTCTGCCGCGCCAATGTCCTGGACGCGGATTGCGTTATATTTTGCTAAAGGAAGATCATCCAGCAGTTTTATGCAGCGCTTGAAATTATTCTCAGTGCAAAGTATGTCCCATTGCAGAACTGGAGATAACCCTGCTGCAAGAGCTGCATCCGTAAGAGACAGCAGGGCTTTAGTACTGAGCCTGCCCATTCGACTGAGTGTTTGGTGTTCTAAAATAACTTCACGTATGGAAGTATCATGGATCAATTTAAGCTCAGAATGGTTTTCAAGAAAGGTGTTAAACAGCATTATTATCAAGCCAATTAACACACTGATTCACGCTCAATCCAGCTGTTGAATTATCATGCTGTATGCGTTGTTTATGTAAAACAAGCACTCGAGTTGCTAAATTCAGTCCCAATTCCAGTTGGTGTGTAGCAATCAGCACTGTACCTCCCTGCTGGTGAAATTCATGCAGATAATTATGAAACCAGCTATTTGAATGTTGATCAAGTCCCGTGAACGGTTCATCAAGAATCAGTATTTCAGGCTGGCAAAGCATCAGCCGCGCGATCATCAGGCGTTTTATCATTCCGCTGCTGAAATTACCAACCGGCAGCCGTGACACATGAGACAGATCGGTTTCCTGCAATATATTGTCAGTTTTGATTTTCAGATCCTCCACACCATAAAGTGTTCCAAAAATACGCAAATTATCTATTGAACTAAGATCACCATACAACCTGTTTTCATGAGAAATTATACCTATTTTTTGCCGCCATTCCTTCAAGCTGTCTTTTTGGTTTATCCCATGAAAAGTAATTCTACCTTGAGTAGGCTTAGACAATGTACTGATAATACGCAGCAATGTTGACTTTCCTGCTCCATTATTGCCGATAAGCATTATGAATTCTCCTGTATCAAGGGAGAATGTTATGTCATCGAGGATGCGGCGATAGCCATAACGTTTGCTGACATGCTCAAGGCTTAAGATGGCAGACATGCTGAAGGAGGGAATGAATGGAATTAGTACTACTGATCAACAGGAAAGGCTTCATCCACGATGGGTTGGTTTTTTTCATTCCATATCATGATTCGCAGAAATGTCCCAGGTTTAACATTGGTAAATGTTCTGGTTATTACTCTGTATCTTCTAATTTTAAAGGGGATGGAGGTCTCGATTCTTAATGGAATATCTTTATCAAGGTTTTTCCTGGATGAAAGAAACAATCCGGTCCTTCCTATTTCAAGTTTTTTGGTTTTATTTGTCAGGTAGAAACTTACCTTAACATTTCCTCCATCAGCATTTATTTTTATTTTTTCAGCTGTGACAGCAGGATTATCAACTGACTTGGATTTCAAACTTTTAGCGCTGGCTGAAGCTTGCTGAATGCGTTTTTTCTCTTTCAATTCAAATTTGCGTATTTCTTCCTCAAACTCAGTAATTTTTGTATTTAGATTCTGATTTTCAGTTTTTGATTCTGATAAAGAAGCCTGCGTGCTGCGTAGCTGCTGCTGCAGTGAATGAACTTTAAGCTGCAGGTTGTTGATTTGATCTTGAGTAGAGGTTTTTTCTCGTTGAAATTGCTGCACCACCTGTTCCCGTTGCTGCAGTATGGATTTCAGTTCAGATATTTCCACTGATTGCTTCTCTATCAGAGATGCCTGCTGTTCGTTCAATTTTTTCTGCTTGGAAGACTGAGACAATACCTGCTGTTCCCATTTTGAGTCACGTTGTCCTGTTTGCTTTAGTTTTTCAATCAGGCTGGCGGTTCTTGATTTTTCCTGCTCCATCTGCACATTTATCTTTTTCAAATCCTGCAAGTTAATAAAACGCAGATATGCAATTGTGACTGACAGACCAATAATAATTAATATCAGCAGGATGATAAAAAATTTGAAATTTCTCAAAAAGAACGCCGTTAAACGATTATCTCCGACGACATAAAAATTAGGTTCCATTTTGTTCTTTTTTAAATTCAATAAGCAGGAATGTCCAGCTCTACAGCTAGACGGTAGATTTGTCCTCCGATATTTTCCACCGTACCAGTTAATTCTAATTCTAGCAAGGTAGCCAGCAAGATATTCATTTCAAGTTCTGTTTTTGCGTGAATTGCGTCTATTTCCTCTACACCATCATTTAAAGCTTTAAGTATCCTGCTTTGCATTTCACCCAAATCATCCGGATTAATTTTTTTTGCTCCGGAATCATTTCTTTCAAACTTTAACTGTTGTTGATTTGCGGTCACAGATATAAGTGATAATTCTTCTAAAATGTCTTCTGCATTGCAAACAAGCTTGGCATGCTGACGGGCGATCAAACTGTTTGTGCCTGTACTTGCCGCGGAGTCAACTCTTCCGGGAACTGCAAATACTTCCCGGTTTTGTTCCAATGCAAACGCGGCGGTGATTTTTGCCCCGCTGTTTTTTCGTGCTTCAGTCACAACAATTCCCATGGACAGGCCGCTTATTACACGGTTTCGTATTGGGAAATTCCGGGCAAGTGGTTTTACACCAAGAGGGAATTCGGAAACCAAGGCACCATTTTTTGTAATTTCTTCAGCAAGTTTTTTATTTTCCGGAGGATAAATATGCTTTAGTCCTCCTGCAAGTACAGCAATGGTTCTTAACCCGCATTCCAATGCAGTTTCGTGTGCTACAGTGTCGATGCCTTTTGCAAGTCCGCTGACAATGATTATATCCGGAACATGCAGCGACAGCTCTTTAATCAGCCGGCGTGTTTGCTGTTTCCCGTATGCTGTACAGCCTCTGGAACCGACAAAAGCCAGACATGGACTTTCAGCATCCTGTAATGTACCCTTCCAGTATAAAACAGTCGGCGGAGTTGAAATGTGCTGTAATCGCAGAGGATATCCTTTTGAAACAGGGCAAAAAAGTCGTATCCCCGGTGTTTCAGCAATGATCCGCTTTTCAATCTTAAAACTATGTGATTGTGTAGCATTTGTGATTAGTCCTGCTAATTTTGAAGTGATTTGGAATTGTTCTGTCAGGATTTCAGCTTTGGTTTTCAGCAGTTCTTCAACGCTGCCCAGCTGCTCAATTAATTCCCGAATCTTCTTGTAACCAATTCCGGAAATCAAGCTCAGTGCCAGCCAGGACCATACCTGCTCCGAATCTTCGGGCTTCAAAGTATTTTTCGTCATCACATGTCCGGATTATGAACGATCGCTCAGTACCCGTTCCACATCTCTCTGAGCTTCACGTTTCTTCATTGTTTGACGTTTATCATGTAATTTTTTACCTCTTCCAACTGCCAGTTCCAATTTAATTAGTCCGTCTTTGAGATATACTTTCAGTGGAATCAAAGTCAGTCCCTGTTCTTTCAATTGACCATAAAGGCGGCGTATTTCAGAGCGGTGCAGCAACAATCTTCTTGGGCGGAGCGGTTCATGATTATTTCTGTTGCCAAAACCATATTGTGAAATATGCGCGTTCAGCAAATAAACCTGCAGTCTTTCATCTACCCTGCAGTAACTTTCCGCCAGATTTATTTGTCCTGCTCGGATGCTCTTGACTTCTGTACCTTTTAAAGCAATGCCTGCCTCGATTGTTTTTTGTATCTCATACTCGAATCTTGCTTTTCGATTTTTTGCAAGAGTTTTGAATTTCATCTCAATCAATTATTGGTAGAAATAACAAACAGCTGTAACAGTGAAGAATTTTTCAGGAGTCACTGTGTAAGAACGGACAAATCAGGGTAATTAGATTTTGCCCAGGAAATAGCTTCATCATTTGTTTGCAGGTCACCGTTTAACTGCTTTTCAAAAGCGAGCTTCAAAATCTTTCCCATTTCTGGTCCGGGAGACATCCCCAGTTTTAATAAGTGTTTCCCCATCAGTAAAGGACGTGGTGCTTCATCCCGCACGTCCATCCTTTCTGCTTCAGCCAGCAGCCAATTACCTGCTTCAAAACATGCTCTTTCTTTTTTTGTTAAAGTCCGCCCAAAATAATCCGCTTTAGCCAGTAAAACCAGGTCAGGTATCCGGACACGTAAAGCAAGCCTCCTGATTGTTCCGGAAGAAATCCTGTCACGCTCTTTAAAAAGTTGTATTGGCCGGAGGTGTTCTTTAACCATAGTAGTTACTTGCTCAATCAGTTCACGATCATCAGTCAGGCGTTTCAGAAACTGTATCGCAGGAGCAATCCCGTCCACGTCATGAGAAGGACTGCGCCAGCGTCCGCGCAAAAAAGTTGTTGTAAGCGGTTTTCCGAAATCGTGGCACAAAGCACCAAACATCAACACTAAATCCTTTTTTTCGATACCTGTTTTTAACCCTGCCGCTTCATCCACTACCATCAGTGTGTGTGTCCAGACATCTCCTTCCGGATGCCATTCAGGATCCTGGGGAACTCCATAAAGCGCTTTCAGCTCGGGGAAATATGCTAATATCCCAATTTTTTTTGCAGCCTCTAAACCAATGGAAGGCTTTTTAGCTTTAATCATCAGCTTTCGAAACTCTTCAAAGATCCGCTCCCTTGGCAGCTCAGAAAGATCTAGTTGTCTGCAAAGTCGGGCCGTGTCCGCAGTAATTTTAAATTCAAGACGTGCAGAAAACTGCATTGCTCTATAAACCCGCAATGGATCTTCAGCAAAAGCTGGTCCCACATGTTTTAATTTTTTGCGTTTTAAATCACCAATACCATCAAATGGATCCAGCAAAGTGTTTTCTAACAGATCATAACCGATACTGTTCACAGTAAAGTCACGACGAGAGGCGGCATCCTTATAACTCATAGTGGGGTCAGCAGTGATCTTGAAGCCGCGGTGACCTTTACCTGTCTTTCGTTCTTTTCTGGGCAGGCTGAAATCATATTCCGCGGTTGATGTTTTCAATTTCAGTACTCCAAAGGATTTTCCTACAGCATGTATGTTGCCGAATTTTTGCAGCACAGATTCCAATTTTTCTAGGTTAAGTCCAAATACTTCCACATCCATATCTTTAGAGATACTCTGGCCCATACAATGGTCACGCACGGCACCGCCGACAAGTATGCAGCGACCATTTGAGCTGGAAATTGCTTTTACAATTTTTTTTAGTTCTGAAGAAACTGGGAGGGGGGACATGAAGGTTTAATAGATTTTATGAAAATGTTTGCAAGCATTTTCAAACAAAAATTTGGTTCACATTATCAGGCTTGGCAATGTTTGCATAGAAAAGTTGTTCGGCAAGCAATTGATGATATTTTGCTACACATAATGTAATTGTTTTTTTAGCGCTTTTATCAATTCAAATGAATGTATTCATTCTCGTTCACAAGTTCATTTCCGATGTATAGTGTAACTATGGGTTTTGCCGAAGCTGATTTACATTTCTCAGTTATTTTTCAGTAATTGATCAAAATAGTCGATCGTTGGCCTGAGCCCCTCTTCCAGAGTGATTTCAGGTTCCCAGCCGAGTTTTTCCTTAGCCAATGAAATGTCCGGTTTACGTTGCATCGGATCATCCTCCCTGGAGTCCTCTTTCACAATTTTTGAGGAAGAGTTAGTCATTTCCAAAACTTTTTCTGCCAACTCAATAATAGTGAATTCTCCCGGATTACCTGTATTTACCGGTCCTTTAAAATTTTCTGTTTCCATCATGCGGTAAAGCGCATCCACCAATTCAGTAACATAGCAAAAGCTTCTGCTCTGTTGTCCGTCTCCATGAATGATGATTGGTTCACCCTTGAGTGCGGCGACAATAAAGTTGCTTACTACTCTTCCATCATCAGGATTCATTCTTGGCCCATAAGTATTAAATATCCTCACTATTTTTACATCTACATCGCTTTGCCTGTGATAATCCATCATTAATGTTTCAGCCACACGCTTGCCTTCATCATAACAACTACGCGGCCCGATTGGATTCACATGTCCTACATAACTTTCAGGTTGTGGATGTACTTGAGGATCACCATAAACTTCGGAAGTTGAAGCCTGTAAAATGCGGGCTTTAACACGCTTTGCCAAACCCAGCATGTTGAGTGTGCCCATAACACTGGTTTTCACAGTTTTTACGGGGTTGTACTGATAATGAACAGGAGAAGCCGGACAGGCCAGATTAAATATCCAGTCTACTTCTAAGAGAATGGGCTGCACAATATCATGCCGGATCAATTCAAAATTTGAGTTATCCTGCAGTTGAAGCAAATTTGCTTTTTTACCGGTAAAAAAATTATCAATTGCAATAACCTCATGTCCTTCAGCAATTAGTCTGTCGCAAAGAAAAGAACCGACAAAACCTGCACCGCCTGTAATAAGAACTTTTTCCATTTGAAGATATCTGTTTATTAGTGAAAAGAGTAGCAGGCATTATAGACAATATGGCTCCAAGGTACAAGTTGTCTGCTGTTTATAATGGGCATTTATGCATGAAATCAACTGTATTATATTTCGTTGGTAATTCATATCCATGGCAGCATTAATGTTAAATTTTAGCGAAGAAATTGAATATAACATTGCGACTATAACGGAGTCAGATTATGATTTTGATAATCAATATTTGCGTGGTCGGGTAAATCTAATCCTGAAATTCTGAGTTCTTTAAAAACATCTCTTGTCTGACATGCTATAACAAAGGAAAACACTGGAATGAACACGTAAATCCTGATTATGAAAATTGGTGGAAATAGAAGAAAACAATAAAAGCTTCAAGGAGGAATTATGGTGACAGAAGAAAGACAGAAAGATCTGGAAGCAGCAATACTGCAAATCGAACGGCAGTTTGGAAAAGGTTCAATAATGAAAATGGACGGCTCAACAGTGGGAAATTATCCTGCTGTGAGTTCAGGAAATTTAGCCTTGGATATTGCTCTTGGCATAGGAGGTTTGCCGCGTGGACGGATTATTGAAATTTATGGACCTGAAGCTTCCGGAAAAACTACATTAGCTCTGTGCGCAATTGCTGAGGTTCAAAAGGTCGGAGGAGTAGCCGCT
Organism: SAR324 cluster bacterium REDSEA-S27_B3; assembly: GCA_001627865.1. GTDB lineage: Bacteria > SAR324 > SAR324 > SAR324 > NAC60-12 > Arctic96AD-7. Next base: position 14,949 of record LUQO01000002.1, on the reverse strand, counting down.
TTTGTAGACGCGGAACACGCGTTTGATCGAAATAACGCAAAAACATTGGGTGTCCAGGTGGAAGATCTTTTACTGGCCCAACCGGATTACGGTGAACAGGGTCTGGAAATAGCAGAGCAGCTTGTAAGGGTCGGAAAAGTGGATATTGTTGTTGTTGATTCAGTTGCTGCTCTTGTGCCAAAAAATGAACTTGAAGGAGATATGGGAGATTCTCATATGGGATTGCACGCGCGTTTGATGTCACAGGCCCTTCGTAAATTGTCAGGTGTTGCCTCAAAATCAAACACAATCTTCATTTTTATCAATCAGTTGCGCTCGAAAATTGGAGTTGTCTTCGGTAATCCGGAAACAACAACAGGCGGCAACGCGCTGAAATTTTATTCAAGTGTGCGTCTTGATGTACGGCGTGCCAGTCAGATTAAAAGCGGAGATGAAGTAAAAGGTCACCGGATGAAAATTAAGGTTGCAAAAAATAAGTTGGCACCACCATTTCGCATGGCTGAGGTAGATTTGATTTATGGGGTTGGAATATCAAAGATGGGAGTTTTAATTGATTTGGCGATAAATGAAGATATTGTGCAAAAAAGCGGGACATGGTTTTCATACGAAAATGAACGCCTTGGCCAGGGACGTGATAACTCCATCAAGTTTCTGGAGGAAAATCCCGCAATTGCGGATGCTATCAATCTTAAAATCCGTAAAATTCATAAACTTGATTCACAGGAATCAAGTGATGAAACAAGTGAAACACCTGTTGTTGAATGAATAAGTTAAACTTTCTGCCTGAATATTCAAAGCTGCATTCAGGGAAGATTGAGTCTTTTTTAGCCGGTTTGCTTTATGAAGTTTCTGTGGAAGAAGCGCTGTCTGAAAAAAACACGCTTATTGATGTTCGTACAGCTGATGAATTCAAACAAGGCAGTATTCCGGATGCGCAAAATTATCCTTTGTTCGATAATATGGAACGGGCAGAAATTGGAACAATCTATCGAAAGATTGGCAGAAGTGCTGCTGTAGCAAAAGGACTTGGATTTTTTGAGCCAAGGGTTCAGGAATTTTTATCTTCTATTTCAGATTTAAAATCAAGGCAGCTTGTTGTATATTGTGCCCGCGGAGGCATGAGATCAGCATCTGTTGTCAGGCTGCTTCAGCATCACGGTTTTCATGCTGCACAGCTGCAGGGAGGTTATAAACGGTATCGCAGTTATGTGCTTCAGCAGTTGGACAATCCTGTACCTCCCCTGATTGTATTGCACGGGCGGACAGGTGTTGGTAAGACTTTATTGTTGAAGTATCTTCCGGATCACCTGGACCTCGAAGAATTTGCCGGACATCGGAGTTCTTTGTTTGGGGCCATCAATAAAACTCCACAGACTCAAAAAAATTTTGAAGCATTACTTGCCCAAAAATTGCTGGAGCTTCCAAATAGTCAACCGGTTTTTATTGAAGGAGAAAGCAGGAAGGTGGGAAAAGTTTTTATTCCTCAGGCTCTGGCAGACGCAATGAAAAACGGGACGCTTGTGTATCTGCATGCTTCAATGGAAACACGGATCCGTCGTATTGTTGAGGAATATTCGGTATGTGATGAGCAGACTTTCCTGGAAACTGATTCAATTTTGAAATCATTGCAAATGTCAATGGGAAAAGTAAAAACGGAGCAAATGCGTCTGTGGCTCAGACAAGGTGAAATTGAGAAAATAGTTCATTTATTGCTGGTGGATTATTATGACCCTCGCTACCAGCATGCAATGCGCTCATACAAATATGTAATGAAACTTTCTGCTGAAGACCTGAATATGGCTGCTGAGGAGCTTGTACGTTTTCGGAACAGTATTATTAACAGCAGAGATAGTATCCTCCCGGCAACATACAATAAAACTTTAAATTAGCAATTAGTATTGTGAAATCATATTTTCATGAAAGGAGATATAAATCATTTTTTATTCTCTTGATAGTAACTGCTGCTACAATTTGTTTTCCAGCAATTGTTTTAGCTGAAAAGCACAATAATTTAAACTTAGTAAACTCTCGATCAGGTTCATTTCCTCTTCCTGTTCCTGCTCTTCGTTTGCCAGATCTTCCCATATTTTCACTCGTTTCAGTAACTCAAGCACCTGTACCTGAACTGCCTGACTGGCATAGTTCACGTTTTATTCCGGATGATCCAGGTTGGCTTGACAGGTCAGGAAAATATTACAAGGAAGGCATAGTACAATTATTTCGCGGAAACTTGAGTCTGGCGTATATGAGGTTTCAAACAGTCATTGATGAGTATCCGGACACAAAATGGTTCATTCCATCAAGGTTTTGGCAGGGGCAGATATTAGCACAGCGTAAAAAATATGCTCAATCTGCAGAAGCACTTGTTCTTTTTCTGAATTCACTAAAACGTGTTCCAAACCCTGAAAGCTACATTGATTTCAGGAATTTCAGCAGATATACCCTGGTCTGGCTGGCATTTAAGCAAAAAAAATATAATGACGTGACTGCTAATATTGAGAAATATGAGCAGGAAATTGATAGTGGAAAAATTCGCAGCAAGCTTCTCTATTTGAAATACCTGACAAATGTGAAATTAAATAATAAAGCAGAAATTCGAGGTGTGCTTAAGAAACTGATCAAGGATTTCCCTAATGATTTTGAGCATATAGTACTTTTGGCCGAGTTTTATTATGCACAAAAAAACTGGAAAGAATTGACAGGTTTAGTTGCGGCTTATGCAAAGAAGCCGGATTTTTACAATGATTCCCAAATGGAGCATTTTCTGTGGCTGGGTTTAGATGCTCAATTGAACCTGAAGCGATGGAATGAAGCAAAAAAAATAATGCGTTCCCTGGAAAAGCTGGGAGTACAAAGTACTGACAAACTTGCGAAAGCATATTTAAAACTTAATCTGCATACAAAGCAAATTGAGCAGGCATGGGAAGACTGGTTGAAAATAGAGGATCCTATACTCCGCGAACAAGCCCTTCGCGCATTGATTCACCGTGCTGTTAAAGTTGAGGAATTTGAGTTTTTAATCAAACTGGAGCCAGAACTGAAGAGATTCAATTCTTTTTGGCGTTCTTGGCAGGATGAAGTTGAATTGATTTATGCCTACATCTATTTGCGCATAGGTCAAATAGAAAAATCTAAACGATTTCTTGCTTCCTCCTACAAACATTCACTTGAGGAAGATGATGCACAATCAACTATTGTCAATGAAGAAAGTCTTTATCTTAGTACAGTAGTCGAACTGATTTCTTTAAATTTTCAAAGGGCTTTCATGCTGATTAAGCAGTTGCTGGAAAGTTATTCTGATTCTGTACGACTTTCAGAATATTATTTTTGGTATGGAGTTTTGCAGTACGAAATAGAAAAGAATTCTATGCAGACTATCATGGCAATGCGCCAGGTTGACAGAAATGGCGACAGGGATGATGACCGTCTGTTCCTGCTGGCAAAAGTAAATCACGATCAACAGAAATGGGCAGCCGTTTCCTTGTCTCTTGCAAAACTGAAAAAGCAATATCCGGATTCGCCTTTTTTACAGGAAAGTCTTTATTTGCAGTCCCATGCCTCTTTTGAGCAAAGGCAATACAATCCTGCCCTGGAAATTTTGAATGAGCTTCAAAGCGCTTTTGATCCGATAAAAAAACCTGTAAGAGCAATACATTTAAGAGTACGAATTCTTATGGCTATGCAAAGGTATGAGCAGGCTGATGAGGTTCTAAAAAGATCAATTGAGGGTCATTCAGATTTTTCTCTGATTAAGCTGCGAATTGAAGTGCTGAAACACATAAATGACCCCATACGTATTTTGAGTGTGACAAATCGGGGATTGGGTCTATCTATCAGTAAAGACCAGGGGTTTCTGTTCTTACATAGGGCAAATGCTCTTTATGAAATGAAACATTATGAGCAGGCATACACGGTTTATAAGTTTGCCTTGGTAAACCCTCCAAAAAATACCACTCGCTTTATCAATTACCGCATTCTGAAAACTCACTTTGAACTGGAAAAAATTGACGAACTGGAGCAAGGCGCCGACATTTTTTTGGCTGAATTCAAAGATGATGTTTACAGCTACGAAATACTGCATTTACTCAGTGATTATTTTCTTCAGAGAAATCAAAAAGAAAAGGCTAAACCTTATTTGAAGCAGCTTGTTGTCAATTACGAAAAATCTGTACGTAAGGTGGAACTGGCTCCCGATCAGCGAGTCGAACAGATTATTATCATAGGGGAACTCTATAACGAATTAGCTGAATATGAGAAGGCGGTGCTTTGGCTAAATCATGCCCTAAAGGCGATGGAAACTGTGGAAGACGGACGTAAAAAATGGCAGCTGCGCATCCTGAGAGTAAAGGGGATTGCGCTGTATCAGCTTGGAAAACATGGTAAGGCTTTAGCAGCCAGTCTTAAGGTTCTATACCTTGACAGAAGCTTGTCAGAACAGCAATTGTATGACCTAAATTTAAGAATTGCTTCAAGTTATGTTCAGTCAAAGCGAAAAAAAGAAGCAAAAGCAATTTATCGTAAAATGTTAAAGAACTTTACTAAGAAGGAACGGAGAAAAGAAATTGAAACACTGCTTGGCAATCTGAACTGAAAATATGGGAAATAGTATGCCTGAAAAAATGTTTCACGTGAAACAATCATGATATGAGCTTCATTATCATAGCTATCGATGGACCAACCGGAGTAGGCAAAAGCACAATTGCCCGTCAACTCGCAGAAAAAATCAGCTGTTTATATGTTGATACCGGCGCAATGTTCAGATGTCTGGCCTGGCGTTGGGGGCAACAAGGTTGTCCGGAAAGTGACGAATTGCTGCGTGAACTTGGTGAGCAGACGAGGATATTTTTTGACAATGGGAAAGTATTTTGTAATGAAATCGATGTGACGGAAGAAATCAGGTCAGAGTATATTTCTTCACTGGCTTCCAGGATCAGTCTTTTCCCTGCGATCAGGGTAGTGCTGAAAAAACAGCAGCGCGCATTGGTGAAAGAAGTAAGAGAATCCGGAACTTATAAAGGCGCTGTTTTAGAAGGACGGGATATCGGAACGGTTGTTTTTCCAGAAGCGGATTATAAGTTTTACGTGGACGCATCGCCTGAAATACGTGCGGAACGCAGGTTCCTGCAGCTGCAGGAACGTAATGTAGAAGCGGATTTTCAGGAGATATTGTCTGCTCTAAATGAACGTGATCATCAGGATGAAAATCGTGATTTAGCTCCATTACGTGCTGCTGAAGATGCGGTAATCATTGATACTGGAAATTTGAGCAGAGAGCAGGTTTTGCGGCATTTGCTTGAAAATGCAGGAATGGAAGAAGTATTTGCATAACGTATTGGGCTTGATGTTTTGTAATCCGGCAAATAATTAAAGGTCTCATGAAAGCAGTTATACTTGCGGCTAACCGTAGTACCCGGTTAAGTCCTTTTATTGAAACCCGTTGTAAACCCATGATTCGAATAGCGGGTCAGTACATACTTGACAATACAATTCGCTTTCTAAAAGCGGCAGGAATTCACGATATTGTGCTTGTTGTTAATCATCAACAGGAATTAGTACGCGATGTTTTCGGCAGTGGACAGGAGCTGGGAGTAAATATTGAATATGTAGTCCAGGATGAACTTCTTGGTATAGGTCATGCCTTGAGCATTTGTCAATCATCATTAGAAAAGAAGCCGTTTTTACTGGTTTATGGCGATGTGCTGACTGATAACAATCCATTTTTGTCAATTTTGCAGACTTACACAGAGCTGGACAAGGAAGTAGCCATGGTAGCACTGCCGGACTCTTCAAAGGAATTTGGCAATGTCTATCTTGACCATGAAATGAAAATCAGCCGCCTGGTTGAAAAACCTTCAGATGATCAGGCAAATTATGTTTTTGCCGGTATGTTTGTTTTGTTTCCAAAGATTTTTGAATTGCTGGAAAAAAACAACAATGATATTTCCCGCTGTTATGAGCAGATGATCGAAACAAGCGGACTGCAGGCCTGCTTATGGGAGAAAGGTTGGATTGATATGATTCATCCCTGGCATATTTTGGTTGCAAACAGAATGCTGATGAGTTCGTGGGAAACAGCAGAAATAGATAATAGCGCAGAATTGCGGGGACATGTTCATCTTGAAGGAGCTGTGTGGATTGGGCCAAATGTAACTGTGGAATCCGGAACAGTACTTAAAGGGCCATGCTATATTGGCGCTGATTCGTATATTGGAAACAATTCTCTCATTCGTAACTACAGCGCGATTGGACCAAACTCCATAGTTGGTTATGGATCAGAGTTAAAAAACTGTGTGCTATTTGGACGAAATGACGTTGGGCGTCTCTCATTTGTTGGAGACAGTGTACTCGGAGAGAATGCCAGCACAGGCCCAGGTCTTACAACTGTTAATCATACAATCGATTTTTCACCTGTAATATGCCAAACAGGCCAGGGAACTGTTGAAACAGGACTGGTCAAATTAGGCGCGTTTGTAGGTGACAGCGTAATAATAGGTGCCCGCCATGTACTTGGTCCGGGGGCTATATTGAATAGTGGCAGCACCTTTCCTGACAGTGTTACTCTCTGAATAACTTTTTACTGCGACGAAATCATAGGAACTGCTGGCAATGGATTTTTCTTTGTCAGACATTCACGGACAAAGTCAAATAATTCAATAAAATAAATTACTGAGTATTTATGTGCGGCATCAGCGGTATTGTACATTCTGAAAATTTTGGCAGGAATTTACTTAATTCTATCAGAAACCTCGAATATCGTGGTTATGATTCCTGCGGAGTTGCAGTAATTCAGAATGGTAAGATTGATTTGCGCAAAAACATAGGCGGAATTGATGATGTCAACCTGAAAGAAAGACTGGACCAGATGCAGGGCAAGATTGGAATCGCGCACACGCGCTGGGCAACACATGGAAGTGTCACACAGGAAAACGCCCATCCGCATCTTTCTGCAAACAGAAAATTTGCTGTAGTGCATAACGGTATTATATCCAATTACCAGCAGCTGCGTGAAAGGTTGCTGAGTGAAGGTGTTTGTTTTGAATCCTTGACTGATACTGAGGTTTTCGTCAATTTGCTGGAAAAATCCTTTGCTGAAAGCAATGACCTGGAGCAGGCCTTTTTAACTGCCCTGCAACAGATAGAAGGATCATTTTCAATAGTTATGCTTTCATCCCATGATCCGGAACACTTATACTGCGTCAAAAAGGAGTCTCCCTTATTGCTGGGACTGGGGGAGGGCTGCAATTATGTTGGATCAGATATTAACGCGTTCTTGGAATATACCAGGAAGGCTGTTGTTTTAGATGAGGGAGAATATGTAATTTTAGGTCCGAATGATTACCAGATCCGCAGTTTGAAAACCGGGAAAAAAGTCAATAAATCTGTTTTGCAAATCGACTGGGATCTGGAAACCAGCAAAAAAGGCGGCTATTCACACTACATGCTCAAGGAAATATTTGATGAGCCGCAGACTGTACGGCAGGCAATGCAAATTCCAAAGGAACAAATTTCCGCCATTGCAGAGATGTTTGATGGTTCCTCACGTTCATACTTGATGGGCGTGGGAACAACTTATTATGTAGCATGCATCAGCCAGTATTATATTTCCACAATCGCTGATCGCTACTATTCAGCATTGAGTTCTGATGAGTTTTCAGTGGTGGATATCCATAAGGGTGATATGGTATTGGCTATTTCTCAGTCAGGTGAAACCTATGATACCAAAACCGCACTGGTTAACGCAAAAGATTGTGGAGCACAAACTGCCGCAATTGTAAACGTAATGGGATCAACGATCAGCATGATGGTTGACCATGTCATCATGCAGGGATCAGGACCTGAAATATGTGTTGTTTCCACCAAGGCTGCACTGGCGCAAACTTTCATTATGGTGCGTGTAGCGTTGGAACTGGGTTTAATAAGAGGAAGGATTACAAAAAAAGTTTATCAAAAATATCAGCGCGATTTGGAAGAGTTCCCGGAAATTGTGGAAAAAATACTCAATGAACAGTCAGGATTTGTGCGAAATATCGCGCGGGACACAAGTCATGTTGAACACTGGCTGTTTCTGGGGTGCGGTGTGTACTATCCGGTGGCCATGGAGTCTGCCTTGAAAATGAAGGAAGTCACCTATCAACACGCAGAAGGCATGCCCGCGGGGTTTCTCAAGCATGGTACTTTGTCCATGGTTGAGTCGGCTGTACATTCATTGTTTTTTGTTCCGCCTCCTGAGCAAAAAGAACTGCATGAGCGTACACTGATTGCCATGGAGCAGGTTAAATCACGTGGAGGTACTGTGATTGCTTTGATTTTTCAGGGAGATGACCGTGCTCAAGGTCTGGCTTCTCAGTCAGTAAAAATCCCTCCGGTAAGCACTTTGTTTGCACCTCTAATTCAAATGATAATTGCGCAGATGTTTGCGTATTATGCCGCATTGGACTTAGGCCGCAATATTGATAAGCCGAGAAATCTGGCAAAATCAGTAACTGTCGGCTGAATAGTTTCCCTCCCAATTCCTATTAAAATTACAATTATTTTCTATGCCCTTTTTCAAATGCTGAACGCTTTTAAACAATCATACTGATGACTATTGGCCGAATACAAGGTACTGATGGAATCCGCGGCCCTGTTTGTCTTGCGGAAAATTGTTCAGCAGCAGAACCGCTTACTGCATTGCTCAATGAAAGTGTTCTGAATGATGAATTCTTTGAATTGTACACTTACGCCTATTGCCAGGAACTTTTGGAAACAGGCTTTGCAGAAAAGCATGATTATGCGGTGATTGGCTGGGATCCAAGAGATTTCAGTGGCAGGTTTAATCAGGCAGCAGTTCTCGGCATAAGAAAAGCTGGACTGACTGCTGTTATTGTAGATGTTCTGCCTACTCCGGCAATTTCCCTTTATCAGCTGCATATTGGAGCTGCATGTGCTTTTGCCTTAACTGCGTCTCATAATCCTTCAGACCAGAACGGTATAAAAATATTTCTGGGCCGCTCAAACCTGAAATTACTCCCAGAAGATGATAAACGCCTGACCCGGCGCTGCCTGAAACTTAACTATGAAGATCTCAGGACCGCCCCTTTGAAAGGAGAAGTACGCAATGATCACGAGGCAGCAAGGAAGTATTTTCTTGAATTTACGACAAATGCAGAAAATCACTGGTTAGAAGAAAATTCTTTTGCAGGAACAACCATTGTGGTTGATGCGGCTAATGGAGCATTTTCTAATTTAATAAAAGATTTGCTGGGTGGATTTAACATAGATTTTATTTACACCAATTGTACTCCAGTACATGGAATTAACATACGCTCCGGAGTTGCAGACCTTGAAGGAGTGGATTTTATTTCTGCTGATGAGATCAATAATGGTTTATTCAGAGGATATGAAACCTTGCAGCATATTCTGGAAAAAGGTCGCGAGCAGAAAGACAATCTACTGCATAGTTCAAATCTTGTTTTGGGGATAGTATTTGATGGAGACGGTGATCGATGTTTTTTACTAAGCTATGATCCTTATAATGACAGAATTCTGGTACATGGCGGTGATGTGCAGTCTTTTTTTCAGGCAAAGCTGCTTCAGCGAAACTTTCAATGGAATCAATCTCCGCTATTTGTTAATACTGTCGAGAGTGATTTGGAAGCAGGACGTGCGGTTCAGCAGACGGGGTTTGATACAATGCAGTGCGCCGTTGGTGACAAATGGATTTTGTGGCAAGCTTTTTATTATGACTTGAAGACTAAACGACAATTTTATCTGCAAAATATAGATCATCCTGAATTCAAAATAATTTTGGGGCAGGCAACATCAAAACTTGAGAAGATGGCAAAAAATTCCAAATTTGATGCATTAGCTGCAACACAAATAGTTATATCTCTGGAAAAATGGATACAGGAAACAATTGATGCGGATCTGGTGAAAAGTGCGTCTGAACATGCATGCCGGCATTCTAACAATTATTTTGCCATCGGCAGCGAAGAATCCGGACATGTGGTTACTTTAGCAAAAATGAATTCCGGAGATAATAATCAACCGGTGTTTATTGGAAACAGCATGAAATGCGCCTTGAACAGCCTGGCGGCAATACAGGCATTACGTCCTCCTGAAAATTCTCCGGAATTCTTTGAGTGGCTGAAAAATCCTTATCCTTCCGGATTTCAAAAAAGTCTTCCGGTTTATTATGTTGACAAATCCTTATTGAATCAAGGTTCAGAGTTGCGAAATGAATTGGAGAAATTGTTGTTTAACAATTTAAACTGGCCGGGTATGGAGGTTGAAAAAGTGAAGAGACCGGAAGAACCTGAAATGCTTTTGATGCGTGTTTCTGAAAAAGGATTTCCTGCGGCACTTGTGTTTGTGCGGAATTCCGGCACAGAAGATAAGCTGGCTCTTTATCTCCGGGGTACAATGGAACTGGCTGCGCGATTAGAGGCACTTGCTGAAAAGGTGTACAGCTTTCTGCTGTGTTCATTCAAAAATAACGAATCTTTGATGGCAAAAGCTGAGCAAGCTGTTTTGCAAAAATTGGAAGATGGACCAAAACAAACAGATGATTTAAACCTCGAACAATCTGCTATTATCCCCTTGGAGAGGCTCCTGCACGAAATGAACTCACGCCAAAAACTAATTCAAAAAAATGGAGATGTGTGGAGCATCACACATTTGGGACTTACCCTCATAAATCATTCTGAATGTTCAGAATGACTTTCATTACCCATTTTTTCTGAACGTTCAGAAAAATACAAAATACCTTGGTGCTTAACATTTTTGATTGGTTTCAATGCCTGCGATTATTTATCTCAGATACAATTTCTTCCAGTACCTAGTGTCCACCACACCCATTTGTTTAAACAATTTTTTGGTCGTTTTCTGATTAATTTCAGCAGTTGTATGATTTTTCAAATTCATTTGACAAGCTCCTTAAAAAGTTCAATAGGAGATGTAATAATTGTGTTGCCTAGGAATATTAAATTTCAGACTCCTATTGAACCATAACAGTATTTAAGAAAAAATTAGAAGAGTTATTCATTATCTTCAAAAGATAAACTAGGCCATACCTCAACCTGAGGCGCATAGCCGCTTCCATTTCCGGATGGACCGAGAAGGTCGCCCGCTAAAACAGAAATATCAACCCCATCGGTAACAAGCTTTTCTTTACTATAAAAAGAAACGTTATCAGTTGATATCGAAGGTCCTAAAGCAAAAGAGTATTCACCAGTTGAATCTATATATTCAGAAACATCAATAGAAAGCTCAGAACCTGAACTTAAAGAAGAAAAAGTTTTTAAGGGAGTTAACAAGCTATGATCAATAACACCTATATTCTTTTCATTTAACTTTTCACCCCAACCTTGATAGTTATATTTATATAAAACAACTCCCCCACTTAAACTATGAATCTGATCAGGGGTTATATTTAAATATATTTTATTATTAACATTAACTGTTTTTGGAATATCAAAACGTAAAAAAGATAGTTCATTAACTGAAACTTGAAGACTTTTATTTTGGTACGGAATCAACATCTCGTCACTTGCATTAATATCTACAGATCTATCATTTAAAGGATATATTTTATCATCAACTGTAAAAGTCCAAATATCACTACTGACATTATCCACAATTACAGACCAATTATAAGTTTCACCAGGCAGAAACGTTTCAAAAACCACATTATTGGGGTACTGTAACGTTTCAGTTCGGTTGATACCGGGACCGCTGACCGTTACAGTCGCTGACGTGCCTGTATAATCTGTTTTCCATGGGTAATTGAAAGCTAAACCATATTCCATTGATACATCTACGGATCCATCACTGGGGATGGGAGCGCTAGGATAACTATATCTAAACCCTGGTATCCAATAAACTGAATCTCCATACTCATAAGGACCTATATCCGGAGCATCACCAACAAAGGCCCTCTGTTGACCGGGATATAAAGGGGGGTGATTTAGAGGGTATGCAGAATCATCATCCTGACCATCATTAATACCGGGTATTACAACCCCGGCATCGATTAGTACAGAACCTTTTCTTGGGCGAAAATCATAATTTTGATTAGCATCCGTAAATGGATTTAATCCAAATTGCGATACAAGAGACTCAACAGATCTTGTTCTATTTTCAAACCAGGGATCCTGAAGTTCTAAATGTGGGTAGTTTCCAGGTTGAGTGTGATCCGGATCCAATGCCCTTCCATACCAAATACCAGACTGATTTAGTAGAAATTCGTTACTGATATTTTCTGCAATTAAACTACCGCTAGCGGAAACATCAGGGTCACCAGCATCTGGAGTATTTGCGCTCATAGATTTTTCAGCAATAGAATTAAGCAACCTTGAATTTAGGTTTCCTAGATTAGTCTGTGAATTTAAACCATCATTATTTTCCCAGTCATCACCACAAAATTTAAATTTAGGCATACTTATATCATTTTGGTTGGTATCATAACCTAAAATATGAAAGGCTCTATGTCTATCTCCCTTTAATCTAAATGCTCTCTTGTTACCAGCAGATACCACATTATGAACAACCCCGTTAATACCAGCACATTTACTATCAAACCTCATCCCATTTCGGTTTGTATTTAAAAGCCAACTATAACGAGTTGTAGATCCTACCGTATTACCAGAAGTTCTTTGAATACCACTACCATCTATGTTAGTATATTGATTTTCTATTCTTGCATACTCAACTAAGGATTGTAATCCTGGCTGAAGACCTCCAGTATGATTCTGATTCGAAGTTATATAACGAAAAGTACTTCCTCCAATAGTTACTCCGGGATAATGCCATTTATCACCTCCCCGAAAATTATCTTCCGCACTAGGAGCCCATACTGTATTTTTAAACCAATCATTATACTGAAATAAGATATTTTCCCCTAATGGATACATTGAACCGCCCCATTTTAATGCGCGCGCATCATTTATATATTCAAAAATGCAATTTCTTACAGTGTTATTGGTTCCACCCCAAAATCTATTTCCTCTTTCATAATTAGCGTTACCGGGAGAAATATAACTTATCCCTGCCTCCCAACTATGCGAAAATTTTATATCCTCAAAAAGAATAAAACTAGATTTATGAACAAGAAAAGTTCCTGCAAAAAAATCTATGTTTTTGAATTCGAGATTATCTGAAAATTCAAGACTCAGGATCTTTGTTCTAATTCTGACCCTAACATTTGTTGAGTTAGGGATATTATTACCGGCTATCAGATATAAGATTTTATTTTCTTTATCAAAAGACCACTCCTCTAGACCATCTAAGTTATTTATATCTCCAACAATATATGGGTCTTGAAGGTCTAAAGTGGATTCTCCACTTTGATAATAAGGAGTCGTTAGATTTAAAGCGAATACGGTACCGCTTTCAGGGTTATTTTGAACGCTTGTTGTTGGATCGGTTGGGTTTTTGAAATTAATGGGCATAGCAGGAATCATGTATCTGTCATTTACCCAAAGTGCATATATCTCCTCTACTTTTATTCCAGCTCTTTTTGAAATATCATTCAAATCTACTTGTGCAGTATACCGCCCATTTGAATACTCCCAGTTTGCATTTAGTTCAATCGTGCCATCAAGTTTTACATTTTCAGTTTCACCCGTAATAGTTATTCTGGGGGCCTCAGTTTCATATGAATAATTGATTAATTCGTCAAATAAAACTTCAGAATACCTTCCTTCCTTCACTAGTATATTATCGCCTCCCTCGGCAACCTCTAGAGCATCACGGATTTTTGGGAATGGACAAAGACTGCTTCCATCAGGAGATTCACAGGATGAAGAACTATATTTTTGTAATATTTCAGCATCAACAATAGAAGCGTGATTTTCATTTGAACTATAGTCTATGAGTTTCCAATCTTCATTAACTTCCATCGGATAATAGGCAATTAATCCTGATTCATCGCCAGAAAGAGATGAATCCATCACAGCTTGGATTTGCTCTTGATCTCTAACTAAATCCCATATTCTAACCTCATCAATTTTTCCTATAAATTCTCTTCCAATAATAGAAATAGGGACTTGAATTGGGGTGGCGCCAGCGGCAAAATCTGAACTTTCTAATAATTCTCCATCAACGTATAGATTAGATATTGTTCCATCAAAACTCCAAGCAATATGATACCACTGATTGTGAGTCATAGCATAATTAGCTTTTTTTCTCATACCAGCTGAACCCGTTCCAAAGCCAACTCTAATTTGATGATTCAAATTGAATGTAATCATTGGAGGCCTATCAATGTCATTGCTGTTTGGATTTGCATCATTCCCAATAAATGTTCGATTATTCATCAAAGGATGTTCTTCTGAATAAACCCAAAGTTCTATAGTAAATTGATTTCCAAGAATTGGAAAAGTTTCAGGTAAATTTATCCTATCTGTTGGATCTGGAGTTGGTGGATTTTTAGCATTATTTCCCTGATAATCACCATGAAAATTGAAGGAGTCAAAATGAGCATAATTGTCTTGCTCATATTGATTTACAATACTTTGATCAACTATTAGACATTCGGATGGACAAACATAAACATTGGTGGTGTTGTCAGTTGTGTCAGCGGCGTCAGTTGTATCAGTTGTGTCAGCGGTGTCAGTTGTGTCAGCGGTGTCAGTTGTGCCAGTTGTTGAAGTCGTTGAAGAACCACCGTCACTGCTACTACTGCAGGAAATGATGGTAAGACTAAAAAGGGATATGAGAATTATGGATAAAACTTTTTTCATTATCGTTAATTTGATAAATGTTTAATTCAAGCTTTTATACGACAAGACTTTTGGTAGTGTGCGTATTCTGGCAAATCAGCATTTCCTTCAAGGAATTAAAGCTATGGATGCATTACATAATTTTTTTAGATTACTGAATATATGGGGGAACCTCATATTTAGGGTTTCCTGAATAATACAATTGATTAATACAATCAGTATGTTATTCTATATATTGTTTAACATAAAT
>LUQO01000019.1 GCA_001627865.1 SAR324 cluster bacterium REDSEA-S27_B3 | reverse complement strand
ACCTGCAGCTCAGTTTGATCTGGTGATGGGCGATACCGACCTGACTGCGGATGCCGGGAAAACTTCTGCTTCCAGACAAACCTTTGTTTCCGGAAAAGCGGCACAACTGGCAGGAGAAAATTTAAGAGCAAAAATCATTCATCTTGCGGAAGTTTCTGATAAGGCAACGATTCACATCGAGGGAGAAAAGTTAACTGCAAAGGACGGGTCTGGCGAGCATCTGATAATTCTCTCTGATATATTGCCGCAGGAAAACGGTGATGTGCTTACCGGCGAAGGAACATTTGATCCTCCTACCACACCTCTTGATGAAAACAGGCAGGGCAGTCCCTATGCAACTTATGGATTTGGTGCACAGATTGCGGAAGTAGAAGTGGACACTTTACTGGGAACAACCAAAGTCCTCAGAATTGCCGCCGCGCATGATGTGGGAAAGACCATAAATCCTACTCAGGTGGAAGGTCAGATACATGGGGGCATTGCCCAGGGACTTGGGCTGGCTTTGATGGAGGAGTACATCCAGGGAGTAAGTGAAAATTTTCATGATTACCTGATGCCTACAGTGGGAGATATGCCTGAAATTGAGGTGATCCTGATTGAAGATCCTGAACCGCTTGGGCCTTATGGAGCCAAAGGAATTGGTGAACATGCATTGATTCCAACTGCGCCTGCAATCCTTGGGGGAATTAAACATGCCACCGGAGTTTCAATCCATCATTTGCCGGCAACGCCTGACCGGGTTTTTTCCACGCTGCAACAGGCCGGAAAATAATAACGCGAATGTCTGAAGTCAAAACCTAATCAAACATCATAAGTGAGTTTTAATAACCTGCCCCATTTTTTAGCGTAACGCTTTTTGATTGCACTTCTGTAAACGTGAAAGCTAATGAGTAATTCAGCTGAAAATAATTCATCGACCGCCAAAGTCAGCTGTGATGCCTGTCCTATTCTGTGCAGGATCAGTCCTGGGAAAACAGGGTCCTGTGATCGTTATGGAAATGTTGACGGAAAACTGATGAGGATGGATCCGGTGATTCTCACCCAAAAAGTGGTTGACCAGAATCAAGCCTTAGTCCCATTTGGAGAACAATCCACAGTCTGGGATGGCACTGTCCTCAATCCGGAAACAATTTTTCCAACTGCAGTAGGAGCAGGAACAACATATCCGGATTACAAACCTGCCCCTTTCATAATAGGCAGCAGTCACAACGATGTTGATTTGGTCACTGTAGTGACTGAAGGCATTTTCAGCTACTGCAGTTTTAAAGTCAAAATAGATACGGACAGATACATTGGGCCGGAACAGGCTTCGGTACGCTGCCAGGGGGAGGAGGTCGGACACGTCATCACAGCAGAGTATGGCTCCCAGATGCTTTCACTTGGAGGCGTACACCATCTAACAGGAGGCAGCAAACAGGAAGGAAGGGTTACCTGCGAAATGATGATGGATCTCGGCAACAGGAACGCGGTTGAACTTGAAGTGGATAATGGATCAAAACTGGTTATCAAGGCAGATGCAGCACCCATTATTGACGGGAACCAGGAAGAACGCATGCGTGTCGGCTGCGGTTCAGCAACAATTGGAATTTTCGCGCAGCAATGGTTCGGACATGTAGATGAAGTGATTGTGGTGGATGAACACATCACCGGAATGCTTTCCGAACATCAGGCAGGACGGTTTTTGGGTATGGAACCATCCGGAATACGTGTGCGTGGTAGGCGCTCAACTCCGGGGAGGTATTTTCAAGTCGCTAATCCCGGACACGGCTGGGGCGGCACTGATGTTTCTGACCCGCTGGAAATCATAGACCGTATAAAAAAAGGAGCAGCGTATCCGGGATTAAGATTGCTGATGGTAAGCACAACCGGAGAAGATGCGGCTTATTATGTGCTGGATGAAGATTTGAATCCCTGCGAAGAATCCATTCCGGAAGTCCTTCAAGTAGTTGTTGATCGAATTGGAGAAAACTGCGAACCTGCACTCGCCAGTGTACTATTCATGGCTGGCGCTGGAGGCAGCCTGAGGGCGGGTGTTACAGAAAACCCTGTGCGGTTGACGCGTTCCGTGCGCGGTCTTCTTACCAGCACAACCTGCGGTGGAGCACCGGCGTATGTCTGGCCCGGCGGAGGAATCACAGTAATGGTGGATGTTACAAAAATGCCTGAAAATTCATTCGGCAGTGTGCCCACTCCTGCTATTGTTGCACCCATCGAATTCACCATGAAGCTCAATGATTATCAGGCATTGGGAGGTCACATGAATAATGTAATAAAATTGGAAGATATGACTCAGCAACGTGAAGCAAAAATCTCTAAATGGAATGAAGAAAATCCATGGCCTTTTCCATAAAAAAATAATTCAAAAAACGGTTTGAAGGAAATACTCGAAAAATTTTCAGATTTTAAATGCCAATTACTACTGCAAGAAAACCGATTGCACCTGCATCATGGACCAATTGATATCATTGCACATGTTGAAGCACCCGAAGAGATTCGGAAGTGTTTGTATGAATCTGCTTCGAAAAGGCTGAGTACAGTCCTGGAAGAACTTGTTTCAGAACTGGATTTATTGAAGCTTCCATGGAGTAAAAACCATCCTGAGCCACGCGGCAGTATTGCAAGGAAAATGCTGAACGCTGTAAACGGTTCCATGAGATTTATCACCCCAATGGCCGCAGTAGCAGGAGCGGTGGCAGAAGAAATAATGGAAACGATGATTTTGGAAGCAAATTCAATAGACACCAGTCTGGAAAGTATTCGCAGAATGTATGTCAACAATGGAGGCGACATTTCTTTCTGGTTGAATAACGGAGACTCGTTTACTATTGGAGTTGTTGAAAATACGGAAACTCCTGAACTGAATACAAAAGTCTGCCTGCCTTATGAAAGTCCTGTTCGAGGTGTGGCAACTTCAGGATGGAGAGGACGTTCCCAAAGTTTAGGAATAGCTGATGCCGTCACTGTACTGGCATCGTCCTCAGCAAACGCGGATGCCGCAGCAACCTTAATCGCAAATGATGTGAATGCTGAATATCCGGGAATTGTCAGGAAACCTGCCTGTGAGGTGAAGGATGATTCTGATCTTGGCATGCGACTTGTTACGGTTGATGTTCCGCAATTGCCGGAAAGAATAATTTCGCAGGCACTTCAGTGTGGAGCACAAACCGTACGGGAGTTGATCAGTAAGGAAAAGATTAATTCGGCCTATCTTTCACTGCAAAAACAAACACTTATTATTGAAAACAATTTAACTGAGATGATTAATGGATGAGTTGATAAAAGTCAGAAAAATAGTCACACATGTGGAAAATATCTTCCATGAAGGAGGTCCGGTTCGCGAAGAAGCCATTAAAAAAGGGGCCATACTGATCGTTCTGGAAAATCCGTATGCTGGCGGATTTGTGGAAGAGATTACACCAATGATGGATGCCTTGAAGCCAGTTGGACTTGATGCGGCGAATCAATTAATCTCACTGCTTGGAGGTGCAGATCAGATACAAAGTTACGGCAAAGGTTCAATTGTGGGCGAAGCAGGAGAACTGGAACATGGTGCGCTCTGGCACGTACCCGGAGGTTATGCCATGCGTGAAGCTCTTGGAGGTGCGCTGGCGATTGTACCTTCAGCCAAAAAAGTCGGTGGTATCGGATCATCCCTTGACATTCCGATTACGCATATCAATGCCTCCTATGTGCGCAGCCACTTTGATGCAATGGAAGTGAGTGTGCAGGACGCGCCAAGAGCAAATGAAATAGTATTCGGGCTGGTGATGACTACAGGCGGCCGAACTCATCCGCGTGTAGGAGGACTGGAGGCAGATCAGATTTCTGCAAATGATGGTCTGCGCTGAAACTTTGAAAGCTTATTTTGAATGGAAGACTTTATAATGTTTCTTGTCTTCTGCTTCACCTAAAGTAAGATTTTCAATTGTATCATAACCATCGGCGCACAGATGATTTGTATTGAAGATATTCTTCTCCAAATATCTCTTCAAGATGACGTTCTTCTTTTCGCACTATCCATAAATCCATAATAAGAAGAACAGGAATTACCAGCGCTAAAATCCATACATTATTAAAAACAGAACCGAGCCCCAGATAAAGCAAAGTCAAAGAAATATATGCAGGGTTTCTTGAAAAGCGGTAGGGTCCATTTGTGATTAATGTGGTTGCAGACTTTCTCACATCAAAAGTAGTTCCGACTTTTTTGAATCTAATCAAAACTGTTGGCACCAGCAGGATGCTGGCCAGGATTAAAACAGCCCCAATGATGTTTCCCCAGTTTTCTGGTAAAGGCAAATATGGCCAGAAATAATCAAGTACAACTCCGGAAATCAATGCAGCTAAATATATTATAGGCGGAGGAACCTTAATTCCTGTCCCTGATTTTAGATCTGATTTCATAGTCATCTTTCCTCCAAGTTAGCCATAACTATAGAAGTGTTTTTATTCAACCAACACCGCTCCAACAGTCGCACTTCCATTTTGGGTTTACCGCACGAAGTATTAGTGTTTTTCATTTTGCCTCCTTATTGATGAGAATTAAATTATGTTCACATAATCTTTGTTGTGCAACATATCACTTGAGAGCCTGGAGCCACACTTCAGCATGAATCCAGCCAAACCA
This sequence comes from SAR324 cluster bacterium REDSEA-S27_B3, assembly GCA_001627865.1. Classification (GTDB taxonomy): domain Bacteria; phylum SAR324; class SAR324; order SAR324; family NAC60-12; genus Arctic96AD-7. Next base: position 13,223 of record LUQO01000019.1, on the reverse strand, counting down.
AATGAGTAGTGGAACAGGTGCTGTTGACAGCATCACTGTCAACAGAAAACCGTTCCAAGAAAAGCGACGGCTAAGTCCGCACAATAGGGCAATACCGCCTCCGCCGCCAAGTAAAAAATTTCCAGGCAAATTGAATAATATCGCCAGGGTTAAGTAACGAACACCTTGGATGCGTATTCATTGAACATTTACCAAATAAAAGAATATTATTGCAACACTTTTGAACAATGCTAAAGTTGACAACCATGGGTTCAATTGTTATTTTGATGATGAATTCAAGCAAGTTTTTGTTCATGAATGGGTCAAGAAGTTCACGAACGGGTATTTTTGGTCGGGAAATGGCTTATTTAGTCCTTGAACTGGTAATTTGTCGGAAAAAAAAATTGCTACCATATCTATAGTGCTGCAGTGATGACGGTAGAAACACCACCAAAAGAAGGGACTTTGCAGAAACTCTCGAGTATCTCAAATATTCAAGCGCTTACAGATTATTGGAACTCCTCACTTTCAATAGGATTCTCAAAACGCGAACGGCTCAGTTTTTATTCTGTCCTATTTTTGCTCACTTCCTTAAGTGTCGTAACGTTCCATTTGCTTTTCTCAGAAAGCCAACACTATGTAGAATTGTCAATACACGCTTTGTTGATCGGCGCGGGATATTGTATGGGTTTGGGATTATTTGAACTGACCCTGCGGGGTATTGTTCAGAAATGGAAAGCAGTTATCACAATTAAGGTGGCCACTGCGTGGTGCATTTCCTTAGGAGGGTTCATTTTGGGGTTTCTGCTACTCGCTCCTTTCCAGGATTATTTTACACCTTTGCATCCATTGCAAAAAGACCGGATACCATTGGAATGGTTTATCAAGATGTTTCCGATTTGGGGACTATTCACTTTTCTGTTTGTTCAACATTTTCTTAAACGCACAATAGCCGCAGAACGTGTGCAACTCCAAGCTATCAATGAAGATTTGGTGCAGTGCCTGGTTGAAAGATCCAAATCTGGAGAGGCTCAATTTCAATCGCAACCATTCGTGCTGAATATAGGAAGAGAGATTGAGACAATCAACGCTTTTAACATAAGTCATTTCACGGTGGAGGAGCACTACTGTTCAATTTATGTATTAGAGAATGAAACAATACGCAGGGTTGAAGTCAAACTATCGCTCAAGGATGCATTAACAAGACTTCCAGAAACGACATTTATCCAAATCCATCGCTCCCATGTGGTTAATCTGACACACGTTCAGCGAATACAAAAGACGGGACGTTCCTATGAGCTGATAATGGGAAATTCGGATATGGCATTACCTGTTAGCAGAATTCGACTCACTGAGGTTTTGGGTCGAATTAAAAAGACTCTGCAATAATGTCAGTGGTTTTTTATATGATGGATTCGGAATTCAGACAGTATTTTAAAAACAACTTTGGAGCAGTGCATTACGAATTATGAATTTTCTATGGATGCTATTACCCCCTGAATTATCGAATTGCCTCAAGATCAACATTTTTTTCATGATGGTTCAGTGCTAAACCAAATCGTTCCTGTGCTTGCTGCAAAGTATAATATCCCCTTTTGAAATCTTGCCAGACAAGTTCCGGGTCGCGCAGGGACGGATTTTCGTAACCGCCACCGCCTGGTGTGGAAACTCGTATAGTATCACCTGCCTGAACGAGAATATTCTGATCTTTGGAAAGGTGTGGAGGTATATATGTCTGGCCGTTGTGTTCTATTCGGACTTTGTTCACTCCGCCGTCTTTGCCTCCCAAAACACCTTGGGGTCCAAAACGTCCGTGATCCATCACCATGGAAACTTTTGCCTTTCCTCTGCGTAGTTTTATTTTGTAATTAACTCCAAAGCCGCCCCTTGATTTTCCTGCGCCACCCGAACCTTCGTGTAAAGAATATTCTTCAAACAGCACCGGGTAATACTGTTCCATTACTTCAACCGGGGTTGTTTTTGAAATACCGATGGTGGAGCATCCATTGGATAATCCGTCAGTTGCGGCATTCCCTCCATATCCTCCTCCACTGATTACGTACATCACGTAATTTCGATCACGTTTGGGGTCATATCCTCCAACGCAGAGATTACCGCTGGTACCGGCTGGGGCGGCAAAAAGCTGTTGTGGTATTGCTTTTACCAGTGCGCTGAACACTGCTTCCGCGATGCGTTGACTTACTTCAGCCGCGCAGCCCGAAACAGGCCGGGGATATTTCGCGTATAAAAATGTTCCTTCCGGATCCTCAATATGCAGTGGATCAAATGTTCCGGCGTTAATCGGAACATCCGGGAAAATATGTTTAATCGCCAGATAAACCGAGGATTTGGTGGTCGCAATTACACTGTTCATCGGGCCCTGACATGGAGGACTTGATCCTGACATGTCGAAGTATAATTCCGTGTCCTGCTTGCGAACTTTCATGTCAATTAGCAAAGGTTCGTCCACAACTCCATCTGAATCAACAAAAGCCTCTCCCTGGTAAAGACCATCTGGAATCTCCTTGATTTTTGCCCGCATCTGTTGCGCAGCGCGACTCCTTAATTCCTTGATTGCACCATTCACAGTGTCTGCTCCATAGCGGTCGATCAGTTCTGTGAAACGCTTTTCTCCTGCAGAAAGCGCTGCCGCCTGTGCCTTTATGTCGCCAATACGCTGGTCAGCAATTCGAATATTGGAGAGGACAATTGCAAGTATTTCCTCGTCCATCACACCTGCCTTGTAGAGTTTTACAGGAGGAAGCCTGAGTCCTTCCTGTTCCACTTCAGTAGCATTTGCGGAAAAACCACCCGGAACTGAACCGCCTGTATCCGGCCAATGTCCGGTGTTTGCCAGCCAGGCGAACAGCTCTCCATTGTAAAAAAACGGTTTCACGAAACGTACATCCATCAGATGCGTACCGCCTAAATAAGGATCGTTGACAATATACACATCTCCAGGCTTAAGATCCTTTGCCCTTTCAATTACACATCGAGTGCCGAACTGCATTGTACCCACAAAAACCGGCAAGCCTAATTCTCCCTGCGCGATCAGGTCTCCGCTGTCTTTGTGGTAAATGCCGTCAGAGCGATCCAGTGCTTCAGAGATGACCGGGCTGAATGCTGAGCGCACAAATGCAAGATCCATTTCATTGCAGACTTGCTGCAAGCCGCTTTGAATCACAGTCAGGGTGATGGGGTCAAGTTTTTTGTCAGTCATTTCGTATGATACTTTTATAAAGGTTTATAAAATCTACTTAATCGATAGCCTATTTATAGAGAAATAATCAAGTTGCCTTGCTTATCCACTTCAACATGATTTCCCGGCTCCACAACAATAGTTGTATCCAACTGCTCAATTATTGCCGGACCAGTGAATTCTGTATTTGGCGGAAAGAATTCTCTGTTGTAGATCTGTGTATTATGCCAGCCTGATTCAAAACAGACTGGACGATTTTGTATTATGCAGTCATCAATCCGACTTTTTTGCTCTGATTTTGGCAAAAGGGTTGTCAGTGGAACAGGTTTTCGGCGTCCGATAACTGAGGTGTGCAGATTTACCAGCACCGCCCGGATTTCCGGAAGCTCCACACCAAAACGGTTCCAATAGGCTTTTTCAAATGCTGACTGCAATGAACTTCGGCTGACTCTGGGGTTCTGTACAGGGAAATTCAGTATGTGGGTTTGTCCCTGGAACTGCATATCAACATGATGAATAACAATCATTTCCTCTACTGTGATGCCCTCTGATTCAATGATTTCTTTCCCGGCTCTTATCTGTGCAGAAAAGATTTCATGAACCTTTTCCATATCAACATTTGCTAACAGTTCATTTACCGAATTCACAAAATCATGTCGAAAATCAGCCACCACGCATCCCACAGCATTGGTGATCCCCGGACGCATTGGAACCAAAACCTTGGGGATGCCCAGTTCCTGTGCCAGGGCAACAGCGTGCAAGGGGCCTGCTCCGCCAAAAGCAAATAAAGCAAAATCACGAGGGTCGTATCCTCTGGCCAATGAAACAAGGCGCAGGGCCCCTGCCATGTTCATATTTGCAATCTTGATAATAGCAGAAGCGGTTTCTTCAGCGTCCTTTAATCCAAGCTTTGTTCCAACATGTTCCATCAATTTAGTCTGCACAAATTCCTGAGAAACAGGAGTATCCACAGAAAGCAGTGCATCCGGATTTAACCGCCCCAGAACCAGGTTAGCATCTGTTATTGTAGGTTTTTTCCCTCCGCGTCCATAACAAATCGGTCCGGGTTGAGAGCCGGCACTTTCCGGACCAACCTGCAATAATCCGGAGTCGTTAACCCATGCCAGACTTCCTCCACCTGCTCCGATGGTATGTACATCAACCATCGGAACATGAATGGGCATTGCGTATTCGATTTCAAGTTCAGAGGTTACCTGTGGAATTCCATCCACAATCAAGCCCACATCACAGCTTGTACCGCCCATGTCATAAGTCACAACATGGCTGAATCCGCATTGCATGGAGGTATATGCCGCAGCCATCACACCGGAAGCCGGTCCGGACATAACAGTTTTTACTGCCTCTTCGGAAACGATGTTTGAGGATACTGTACCCCCGTTTCCCTGCATCACCAGTAAGTCTTTGGAATATTGTTCTTCCTTCAGTTGCTGCTGCAATCTTTCAACATAACGGTGCAGCACCGGCTGGACTGCGGCATTGATTGCAGCTGTTGTTCCTCGTTCATACTCTCGAAATTCTGAAACCAATGCACTGCCGCGGGTGATGAATGAATTTGGCCAGATGTCTTTTGCAATTTCCTCTGTGATTCGTTCATGGATATCATTTTTGTAGGAATGCAGAAAGTGGATGATAAGCGATTCTGCTCCTTGCTCCAGCAACTTCTTCAATGCTTTATTAACATCATTTTCATTAAGAGGTTCAACAATTTCTCCGTCGCTGTCAACACGCTCCCTGACTTCCAGTCTCAATTCTCTCGGAATTATGCACTCAAATACTCCGGTCATTCCATACGGTTTTGGTCTTGTCCTGCGTCCTAATTCCAGCACGTCACGGAACCCTTTGGTTGTTATCAAGCCAACACTGCTGATTTTACGCTCCAGCAGGGCATTTGTTGTAACTGTTGTGCCATGAATTACGGTTTCAACAGTTTCCATAGGTACTTCAGTATTTGCAAGAGCTTGCATTACTCCAAATGCCTGATTTTCCGGAGTACTCAGGACTTTGGCAATTTTTACTGTTTCTGAGGTTGTGTCGAATGATATGAGGTCTGTGAAAGTACCTCCTACATCTACACCTATAGTATGGGCCATGCTTGCAGTGTCATTGTATTATTCTTGAGTCGTTTATAATGCTTATAATATCTCAGATTGATTAAAGAATGTGAACAATTACCATCTTTGATCATCAACAGTTTTCTGGCACATCGTGATTATTTACTAACAAGGATATTATGCTCTTTTTCTGAAAGCCATTGACAGTTCATGTGATGAGGAAGCATCAGACTGCCACAGGAGTTGAAAGCAGCCACAATCCAAAAACTGTGTAGCCGACCATCAGCACGGTCGCTGGCACTTGTACCAAAACGGTACGTCTGCCGCCAGGGGATTCATGAAGCTCGTGCAAATATGCCACAATCACGGCCGCAACGTGCGCCAAAACAATTGCGGAAATCTGCAGTAACCAGATCAGAACAACTGAGTCAAAATGTGTAAGGAAGGACGAAGACACAACCCAGTCTGAAGTGCCAAACAGATTCCAGCCTTGATTCAAAGGATCAGAGAAAGCAATCAGGAAATATTGAATATCTACCAGGAATGAAGGCAAATAATGAGCAAAATGATAACCGAAAGCAATCGGGATCAGGGAATAAATAAATCTTCCGGCATGTTTTGCTTCCGGATTTAAGCTGTTAGCGATTTTTTGAGTAAGGTAATATGCAGCTGAAAATACAAGAAATGTGGCAATAAGACCTAATGTATTAGGCAGCACCATCGCAGTCTTGCCCGGAAATTCCAGTGGATTAATTCCAACCAGCGACAGCCACCAGAATGTTTTGGACAGGCCGTCAAATGAAACAGTTGAAAGCACCAGCAGCACAAATGCCGCACCGCTCAGTGGTAAAAGCTCTGATCTTAATAACCCTGAACATGGCCATCGTAGTTTGATTTTACGTAATCGCGTTTTGTTGTTTTCTTTTGTAGCTTTCAAATAAATTGGGGAAAGCCATGCCACCATGCGGAAAAAAACTGTAAATGGCTCACAGGTTCTGAGCCATTGTTTGCCACCAAATATCCACATTGCCAAAACAGTGATTAACATGTACATCATAATAATATTTGCAATAGTATCCGGATCCATTGGAGATGGGTGGATCAATTCCAGCCATGCAAAACAGAAGAAAAGTATTACTGCCGGCCAGTATGCAATTTTTGACGAGCTGAAAAGACGGGAATTGAAATGATCAGGAATTCTAGGCAAATATGAAATAAGCTTCTCCATGGCAGGCCAGGGACTGATATAGTGCCAGATGTTGCCGAAGATTACTGTTGCCATCGTCAGTCCTATCCACCAAACAACCCAGATAGTCAGCGGAAGCAGGTTTGACAACGGATCCCTGCTGCCCTTAAATCCTATCCAGACCAATATGATCATTGCAATTAATGAAAGAACATTTAGCAAAATTACAGGCTTGTCCTGAACCTCGGGAGGGTTCAGGTTTATGTTTTTGCCAATAACTGATTTCCCAGCAACAATAACCATGAAAATGAATGTCAAGGCAACCACAACGGCACCACCTGCGATGTATAATTGTGTGGGGAGCAGCAACACATGCCCTCGTTGAGCGGCATGTGCAAAAGCAAATTCAGGAGCAATGATGAAGACAAACCCTGCCAGCAAGAGCAATTTGCAGGCTTTCCTTTGAATAGGTGTCATGCAATAAATGGAAAGCTTCTTTCAGTTTGTATGCGATTTCACTCCCACATACATACTTAGAGGTTCCGGATTTTCAGACAGTTGCTGCGGAGTTGATTCTTCTTTGAGGATTCCGTTTTCCAGAAAAACAATCCTGTCAGAAATACGCAGCGTCCCTTCTATTTTCTGTTCAACCAGCAACACACCGACTTTATCTGATTTAAGTTTTTCCACAATATCAAATATTGTTTCAATTAATTTCGGCATCAATCCCTCACTGGGCTCGTCCATCAAAATATATCTGGGTTGAAGACATAATGCTCTGGCAGTGGCCAGCATCTGCTGTTCTCCGCCGCTTAATGTCCCGGATTTTTGCTTGAGCCGTGATTTCAGCACGGGGAAAAGAGAGAGCGCCCAGTCCAGCACTTCTTCGGAATTGTTTCGGGCAAACAATCCCATTTTCAGATTTTCTTCCACCATCAACTCCGGAAATAAACGCCGACCCTGCGGAATATAACCTATTCCACATTTTGGGATTTCATGGGCATGCTGATCACTTAAGGTAATATCATCAAGCATAATTGTTCCTGAATCAATTTGTACTAATCCCATGATACTTTTTAACAGCGTTGATTTCCCAGCACCGTTTCGGCCTAACAGACCAAGGACTTCTCCTTCCTCAACTTTCAGTGAAATATCACTGAGGACTTTCACCTGAGCATAACTGCTTGATATCCGGTCAATTGTAAGCATCAGGTTCCCAGATATAAAACTTGGACATCATGATTATTTTCAATTTCCGAGGGGGTCCCTTCGGTCATTATTGATCCGTTATCCATGACAGTGACGTACTCGGCAAGGTTGAAAACGACTTCCATATTGTGTTCGATCAAAAGAACATTTACGGATTTTGAAATAGTACGCACAAGACCAATCAGATTATAGATTTCAGACTGTGCCAGGCCCTGGGTTGGTTCATCCAATATCAACAGTTCAGGGTCCGCCGCCAGACTCATGGCGACTTCAAGTAATTTCTGGTGTCCATAAGGTAAAGTTCCTGCAGTCTGGTATTCCTTGCCCTGTAAACCTACTCTGCTGAGAGACTCGAAGACTTGTTCTTCAATAACAGTCTCACTGACCATAAGCCATTTGCCCTGCTGTGTTTTTAAAGACCTTTGCGCGGACAGTGCAACATTCTCATAACAGCTCAGATTGCTGAAAATGCTGGTCACCTGAAAGGTATAAACAATTCCGGACTGAACCCGTTTTGCGCTGGACAGCTTCGAGATATCTTTGCCCTTGTAAATAATACTCCCGGAGGACGGCGGAACTCTTCCGCAGATAAGATTCACCAGCGTAGTTTTTCCTGCACCGTTTGGCCCGATAATGGCCTGGATGCGATCCTGGCAAAAATTGAAATCAACATTGTCAACTGCGGTCAAGCCTCCGTATTGTCTGCTTAACCCGTGGGTGCTGAGTAATTCTACGGAAGCCATTTCAGCCACTTTTGTCTGATGGTTCCCATTATTCCCAATGGAAACCAGATGATTGTCAGAACAAGCACAACACCAACCACCAGCAGGTAGTTGCTTGTGATGCCGCTAATAAAATCAATCAGGTAAAACATAATTCCTGTGCCAAGCAAAGGGCCTATTATTGTTCCTGCGCCTCCTAGCAGCGTCCAAAGCAGGGGAGAAATTGAATGATGAATTTCGGCGAAAGTTGTACCAATGTAAGAGTACAGCAGTGCATGCATTGCTCCGGAAATGCCTGCTAATGTTCCGGAAAATGTGAGGGCAAATAATTTATAGGAAAATACATTGTAGCCCAGCAGCTGTGTGCGGGGTTCGTTTTCACGTATTGCGATCAGGATACGTCCCACAGGTGAAAGTACAATCAATGTTGTTATCAGCAGATATGAGGCCAATAAAATCAGGGCAAAATTGTAGCGTATGGCCGGATCGCTATAAAGATATTCTTTGCCGAGAATGGAAAGTGTGCCTAAGTAGTCTGTCAGTGAGAATCCATCCTGGCCATAGGTAAATTCATTATAATAAAGGATAGCCAGGTAAAACGTTTGTCCGAACATCAGGGTCACTATCAGGAAAGAAACTGCTTTTGTCCTGAGCGCGAACAGTCCGAAAATAAGTGACACAGTTAATGTGAACAGTGTCCCGAAAATCATTCCTTCAAGAGGGGTGAATCCAAAGTAGAAAATGCTTAATCCAGCTGAATACATGCCTGAAGCAAAAAACATGGCATGACCCAGGCTCATCAATCCTGTGTAGCCAAGTAAAAAATTGTAACCAATTGCGTATGAAGCCAAAATCATGATTTTGGAAAAGCTGCTGTGATGATAGGCAGGCAGGAAAAACTGCAGCAGGAACAGCAACAAAAGTACTCCGCCCTGCATAAACAAGGCATACTTCAGTGATTTGCGCCTCATTGTGGACTCTCCCCAAACAGTCCGCCAGGTTTTATGATAAGAATCATAACCACAAATAGTGTGGCAAGCATCTTGGCCAGTGTAGGTTCATAGAATACCGAAATGATTCCGTCGCTGATTCCGATCAAAAAAGCCGCAATGATTGTTCCACGAAGACTTCCTAGACCTCCGATAATGACTACAATAAATGAAAGCAGCAGCGGTTCCAGTCCCATCAGGTGATCAGCCTGACGAATTGGGACAACAAGCACTCCTGCCAGTGCCGCCAGGCCTCCCCCCAATGCAAACACAGAGGCATAAATTTTTTTAGTAGGGACTCCAAAAGTTGTTGCGATCTCATGGTCCTGCTGCGTAGCCCGCATGTAAAGCCCCAGTTTACTGCGTTTCATAAGAATCCATACACCACACAGGCAAAGTCCCGACATTGCTGCAACTAACAGTTTATATCCGGAATAGCCAAACCAAGGGAAAACAACTCTGAAATAAATCGGTGCTTCTACGGGTCGAGCTTCAGGGCCGAACAGCATCAATGTCAGCTGTTGAATCACGTACAGTATGCCTATGGTAGCAACAATGGTACTCTCCGGATTATAGTGAACTTTGCGCAGGATATATCGCTCAGATAAAACTGCAATGACGCCCACAATTACAGGGGCAACCAGCAGAGCCAGTATAAAACCCCATAAAGCATCTCCAGTCCAATGATAGGCAAACCACGAAAGCACAGCTCCCAGCATGAAGAATTCACCATGCGCGACATTTACAATTCGCATTACGCCAAATACCAGTGACAACCCCAATGCAATCAGGGCCAGTACAAAAGCCGTGACGGTTCCATCCAGCAGTGCTAGAAAAACCATTGGCCATAATTCTTCTATCCAGGAAGACACAATTAGGGATTAATTAGAAAGGTCTTCCGGTAGAGAGGAAACTCCACCGGAAGTTTTGCTTGATCAGAGAGACTTCTTAGTGTAGTCAGTTTCAGGTTCGTACATGCCGTCGGCTATTGATGTTCTGTGAACAACGTTAAATTTGCCGTTTTTGACTTGTGAAACAAACTGCTGTCCATAGCATTGATGCGTTTTTCCGCTGAAAACCTTACTGCCCTGAGGATGAGCAATGCCTTCGTTAAAGCCTGAGAAACCTTCAAAGGTTTCAATAAGTGTCTGATAATCTTTTTTACTTTTATATCCACTTTGCTCAACCGCTTCCTTGATGGCAAATAATGTTTCCCAGCAACCAAACATGTGGGAGTAAGCAGCAACGTCTTTCGAGTCAGATTTACTTGCTCCAGAATCATCTATACCAACCGTGTCACGGTAAAACTTCTCAGCAGCTGTTGGGTAACCGTCTGCATAACGGGGCATGGCCTCCCAGAAATGTGATCCATCCAGAAATTCAAGTCCTGGACTGTTGATATTCACTCCTTCCAGAGAATCAATAAATCCAAATAGTTTTAGATGTTTTGAACCATAGTGTTCGAACACATCAACTGAACCGAAATGTTCACCCATTTCCCTGACGAAAGTTAATACACCTGGTCCAACCATGACATGATATATAACATCGGTATTTTTTGGAATTTGGATGAAATAACGCGTAAATGAGCTTGCTGTAGGTGGAATAGCTATCTTTGCAGTAATTTTTGCACCGCTCTTTGCAGCTGCAGCAGAAGCATAATCTCTGTGATCGTATCCAAATGCATAGTCCGGATAAATCAATGCCACATTTTTACCAAGATTGCTGAAAATCCAGTTAGCAACCGCGGTTATCTGGGAGCGGACATCTGTTATACAAGGCTGAAATACATAGCGATTCAATGCGCCGCTTGCCACATGATAACCTTCACTAACAACAAAATAAGGAATTTTGAGTTCTCCTGCACGAGGAGCGGAGCCCATCACTACATGCGAGAAAAGTGTACCGTAAACAAAATCAACTTTGTGCTTTGTTGCCAGTTTTTCAACAACATCAGCTCCACGCTTTGGGTCTGTACCATCATCTTCTGTAATAATTTCAATTGGTCTTCCGGCAATACCTCCAATACTGTTTATGTATTTTGCAGCCGCATTTGTAGTACGTTCATACCACCTGCCGTAAAGTGCTCCAATACCTGTACGGTGAGCCTGAAACCCAATCCTGATCGGTTCGTCGCTACCTGCAGCATAAGCTGTTTTAGCAGCTGGATCAATCAATTGACTTCCGATAATTCCTGCTCCGGCAAGTGCTGCACCAGTACTTAAAACAGTTCGGCGGCTTAAATTCAATTCACTTTGCTGATCAACTTTTTCTTCCTCTTTTTTATTCATTACATTCTCCTTTAAGGTTAAATAAATGATTTAGACAGAACAGATATAATGTGACAATGCAGGCACGTCAAGTTAATAATGTAAAAAACTTCAATTACTATATATAAACATGCTGTTAAGAGTTATGTAAGTATTTTTTATAGAATAAATTGCTTCAAACATTATTGAGTCCAAATAGTTGAAATGTTCAAATGCAAAAACTGAAATAAAACATTTAACTTGATTTGCTGATGCCTCATGAATTAGCATTCCACCATTTAAACAGAAATAACTTTTTCAAGATAAACTATCAGCAGATTGGTATGAAATATGTCTCAAGATAAAATTCTCAAGGATATTGAGGAAGTAATGCCGCTATCAAAGAGTGAACTTGATTTGAGAACAAATGGTGAGGGATTTGGTTTGATCATTGTGGACGAGGTTAACGGCTTTGCTACTGTAGGGGCAGGTAATCTTGCTCCTCAAACCCACAACGAACAGGTTGCAACTATGGTTTCAGAAACAGATCGTCTTGCACGCGGCTTCATAAAACAAGGAATGCCCATACTGGCATTCCTTGATACACATGAACCAGGCAAACCCGAGCCGCCTTATCCTCCACACTGTGAACGTGGAACAGGCGAAGAAGATTTAGTTCCGGAGTTAAAATGGCTTGAAGAAGAGTCGAGCGTCACTCTGGTTAGAAAAGACTGTATTAACGGTTTTATCGGCGCATATCAACAGGACAGCTCAAATTCAGTCATAGACTGGGCGAGGGATAACCATGTAGAGAATATTCTTGTAGTAGGTATCTGCACAGACATTTGCGTGATGGATTTTGTTTTGACGCTGCTTTCGGTTCGTAATCACGGGATGATTCCAAACTTAAAAGAAGTTGTAGTCTATGACAAGGGATGTTCCACCTATAGCCTGCCCAGAAGTGTCGCGGAAGAAATAGGACTTCCTTCCAGCGCAAGCCATCCCCAGGAAATCACCCATTACATGGGACTCTATTTCATGGCTTCCCGTGGAGCGCAATTGGTAGATACTGCTATAGTATAAGTTGTTGATTTACTGCTGAATTTATGGACAGCTGATTGAAATCGGGACATTTACAGTCGGCAATGGTTAATGAAAATTCTTACTTTGACAAGGAGTACAGTTGATTTCAATCGATTAGAGAAAACTAGCGTATTATATCAAAAAAAGTGATTTACGCTTTTATGTTCATTTACATAAATGATTGTAACACCTACTTCAAAAAATTTATGGACATTACATCCTTACCCGTTCACTTTTTGGATCATAAAACGCTTTTAAGGAGGAGCGGACAGGGTACCTTTCACCTGCCACCTCAATTTCAAAATTGGCGGATTCCAGAAAATCTGCGGTAACGCCTTCTTCCCTGTTTATATAGCCCATTCCGAGGCATGTTCCAATTGTGTGACCATACATCCCTGAAGTGAGGTCACCCACGATTTTACCATCGCACATAATTGGTTCATTGTGATAAAGCAGCGGTTGTGGATCCTCCAATGCAAACTGTACGAGACGTTTTTTTAAAACCGGATTTTCTTTTTGTTTCAATAAAGCATCC
>LUQO01000018.1 GCA_001627865.1 SAR324 cluster bacterium REDSEA-S27_B3 | reverse complement strand
AGTCCAAGCAGTGTTTACCGTGTGTTAGCAAAAGCGGGGTTAATCAGGCATTGGGCCAAAGAGAAGAGCAAAAAGGGAGACGGGTTTGTGCAGCCCCTTTAGGAAAAGACAAAGAAAATATCAAATCTTTCAGCAAAACATCACACAGCAGGAGAAAGTTTTGTAAAATATGCGGCGGACATCTTATGAAAGAGCATCCGGAATCAAACGTAATAGATGTTTTCGCACCGATATTAGCAGGTTTTCAGTTCATACCTTCCATCCATGTACATTATGGGAATAAAACTGTTACGGTTAAAGACGGTTTACCAAAGTACAAAGATTTGCCTGAAGAATATAATTGTTCCGGAGAAATCATTCCTGAATGAAAACCTCTAAAAGATGATACAATGACAAACAAAATGGTTGAACGCGTAACTAATAGTTTTGAATCTCAGAGCATGATGAAAACATTGGGAGCCAGAATTCATAAGGTTGAGAAAGGGAAGGTTATCATCGAAGCACCTATACTTCCTTCATCACTTCAGCAGCAGGGCTATGGTCATGCAGGACTGACTTTTTCCATTGGAGACAGTGCCGCAGGTTACTCTGCTTTGACGATGCTGCCGGAAGATCATGAAGTAATGACGGCCGAAATCAAAATTAACCTGCTTGCCCCTGCAGACGGTGAAATGCTGCAGGCAGAAGGCTGTGTTGTAAAATCCGGGAAACGATTGGTCGTAGTTACTTCAGAGATCTATGCCCTGAAAGATGGTCAAACAAAACTAATCGCCATCATGCAGGGAACAATGATTCCTTTTCCACTGAATCCTTGAATTTTAACAAAATAAGTAAAGAATTAAGGCCAGGCAGACTTAAGTGATCAGAGATAAGTATGCGGTGAAAAGTTTAGTATCTACAAATCACATGAATGAATAAAAAAAAGGGGAACTAAATCACGGACTAATTGGTAACATGCTTGAATTTCTCAAAGATATAGATTCCGGCAAGCACAAGAAACAGTGAAAGTCCATGGTATATCTCAAAATTTTCCCCCAACAGGACAACAGCCAGAAATGAGGCAAAAACCGGAACAAGGTTCACAAAAACCCCGGCACGGGCAGGGCCGATCAGCTTAACACTGTAAATAAAGCATATCTGTGAAAGGAAGGAGGGTAAAAGTACAATCAATCCTACGATAATCCATACATGTGGTTCAGGCCATACCATGTTTCCGGAAGTAAACTCATAAATCGTCAACGGCACGGTTGAGATAAAAGCCCAGAAGACCACCGAAGCAAACAACGAAAACGAGGTGAGTTCATGTTTCCGGCGCAGCCCCACCGTGTATGATCCGTAAAGCAACACAGCAATCAGCATCAGCATATCTCCAGTATTGAATTTCAAGGCCAGCAGTCGCTCAAAATCTCCGTGGATGCTCACGAAGATGACACCAAGCATTGTAACCGCAACACCGACGATTTGCAGTCGATTTACGGGAATTCGGAAAAATAAATAGCTCCCCACCAGCACAACGGCTGGCATTGCGCCCTGGATAATGCCGATATTTACAGCTGTGGTGGTATAGGCGCTGTAATAAATCAGCGTACCAAAACCTCCCAGACCGGCGGCACCCATCAGAAATGTGTAGCCCAGGTGCCGGCGAATAGCCTGAATATCCGCGATGATAGCTTTACCTGCAAACAAAGCCAGCAGCATGAGGGTGCCCAGCCAGCGGATTGAAACCAGCAGCATAGGTGAAATCTCCCCGGCTGCCATTCGCGCGAACACAGCATTCAGGCCCCAGCACAATGTTGTTAAGATCAGCAGTAAATATGCCTGTCTATTTACGGAAAGTCCGTAGTTTTCAAGTCTGAGCAATATGAATCCTTAAAAAATGCTGAGGGAGATGTGCTGTGGTTGTGAAAGTGTAGAGTAAATAACTTTATTGTCAATTATAAACTGCAGCAGATTTGATCTAAAATCCTGATATGGCTGTTGAAAGACCCCGGTAATGAAAGGTATTAATAGTGGACAGGTTTATATCTTTTACTTGACAGGGTTTGATTTTGCTTTTATAAAAGCCTTAACTGATTCAGTGTTAGTAAAAATCAGTATGGGTGATGGTGAATGTAAAATCCTATGAAATAGCTTTCAGACAGATCACACTGAATGATATCTGTTACAGTAGTCAGTAACAACAGTTGAATAGCAACAGTTGTTTTTCAGAATTATCAACTTATCATGAAATAAGAATATGGGTATTGAACATAACCGGGAAGGTGTAGGACGTCGTAAAGTTATGATTGAATCACTTGCAGTAGAATCAGGACAGATTATTCTTGACCTCGGTTGCGGGGGAGGGTACCAGGTACGTGATCTTGCTCTTGCGGTGGGTAGTGAAGGACGAGTAACAGGTGCAGATCCGAGTTCCGACCAGCTTGATGCTGCTCGGGAATACTGTTCTGATCTTGATAATATTGAATTTGTGGAGGAATCAGGTACTGATCTATCCTTCAGTGACGACACATTTGACAGCGTCACTTCTACTAACGTGCTTGAATACATTAATGATGTTGACAGTACAATCAGCGAAATACGACGTGTTTTAAGGAAAGGCGGGCGATACTGCACCACATCAGTTTTGTGGGATCATGTACGTTTCCATGGCCCCGAACCCGTACTGAACAACAAAATTCATAAGGTCTTCCGAGAACATTGCATTCACCAGATGCTACCACTGGAACTGCCAAGAAAGCTGCAGGAAAATGGATTTTCAGGCATTTCCAGCATGTCATTGAGTTTCCTGAACCAGACAATGCATAACAATGCTTTTGCCAAGTGGTTTTCCATTTTGATGGCAAAATTTGCTACGAGTGAGGGAATGCCCGGTGATGATGTTGCAGAATGGCAAAAACAGTTGGAAGAGGCTGATCGTGAGGGACGTTTTGGCTTCGTCAGTTTTCCTGTTCTAACAACTGGAGTGGCTGTTTAACCAGGTTTTCAGGATATTTTATGAAAGCAATTTTGTGTAAATCTTATGGCCCGCCTGAAAACCTGGTGCTTGAAGAGGTTCCGGATCTAAAGCCCAAAGAAGGAGAAGTACTGGTTGAGGTGTATGCCGCTGCATTAAACTTTCCGGACACATTACAGATTGCAGGTAAATACCAGTTTCAGCCTCCCTTCCCATTCATCCCCGGATCAGAGGCGGCAGGAGTTGTTAAAGAGTCAGGTCCTAATGTAAATGGACTTGAAACTGGGGATCGGGTGATGGCGATTCCGGGAATTGGCGCCATGGCTGAACAGGTCTGTGTTACAGCAAGTAGTTTGAGAAAAATTCCGGATAGTATGGATTATAAAAGCGCAGCTGGATTTCCCATGGTTTACACCACTTCATACTATGCATTAAAACAACGGGCCAATCTGCAACCCGGAGAAACGCTCCTGGTGCTTGGCGCGAGTGGAGGGGTTGGAATGACAGCGGTTGAGCTGGGTAAGCTGATGGGTGCAAAGGTAATTGCTGGAGCCAGTTCTGAAGAAAAGCTGCAGTTTGCAAAAAATGCAGGTGCAGATTTTCTTGTAAACTACAGCGATGGAGATCTGAAAACAAAGGTTAAGGAACTGACAGATGGCAAAGGTGCGGATGTAATTTTTGATCCCGTGGGTGGTGACCTTTTTGACCAGTCAACAAGATGCATCAACTGGAATGGACGATTGCTGGTTGTTGGATTCACAAGCGGGATAATTCCTGAATATAAAGCAAACCTTGCACTGTTGAAAGGAGCATCAATGGTTGGAGTTTTTCTTGGTCGCTGGATCAAAGAAGAACCGGAAGAATATGAGGCAAACCTGGTAGAACTATTTGAATTCTTTGAACAAGGAAAAATTAAGCCTGCAGTCTTTCAATCTTATAAAATGGATGATTTCGTTTCCGCTTTCAATATCCTCAAAGATCGCAAAGCAATGGGAAAAGTAACTCTTGAAATCAAAAATTAATCTTAATATAAAGAACTTGCTAAGATTGATTTATTTGTAAAAAGCAACCGGGATATACAGCTTGAGACAAATAACAAGACGATTTAATCTTTAGATAAATCATAATTTTCATTATGGATCTAGAATGAATGATAATTCAGCAGAAACAACAGGAAGACGGTCCGGACGGCGGACGCGTTCTGGTGGCCGCGCAGCAAATACCGCGCGAAGAGGAACAGAGCTGTTTAAACAAAGTTCATGGCGGCTGCCCGTCAACCAGGATTCCCTGATAGAACCTGTTTCAGAGGAAGGCGTACAGGCAATTCATAACGGTGCCATGCAGATTCTGGAGGAGATTGGGATTGAATTCCTGAACCAAGAGTCGAGGGAACTTTTTGCAGAAGCAGGCTGCCGGATTGATGGCACAAACGTTAAAATGGATCGCGCGTGGGTCATGGAGATGGTTGCAAAAGCCCCCTCACAATTCACTATCACTCCACGCAATCCAAAGCACGAAATCATAGTTGGAGGCAAATACATCCTGTTTGGGAATGTGTCTTCTCCGCCAAATTACCTTGACCTTGATCTTGGGAAAAAGGTTCCAGGGACAAGGGAACAATGTGCCAACCTAATCAAGCTGTCACAATATTTCAACTGCATTCATTTGATTGGAGGTTATCCTGTGGAGCCGGTGGATATCCATCCATCTGTCCGCCACCTTGATGTTCTTTTCGACAAGCTTACACTGTCAGACAAGGTTTGCCATGCCTACTCACTTGGCAAGGAACGGGTTGAGGATGTAATGGAGATGGTCAAAATCGCCGGCGGACTGAGCGAGGAAGAATTCCAGTCCAAACCTCATATGTACACCAATATCAATTCAACCTCGCCACTAAAGCATGACCATCCAATGATTGACGGATGCCTGCGCCTTATCCGACGCGGCCAGGCAGTTTTTGTCACTCCCTTCACTTTGGCAGGAGCAATGGCTCCAGTAACAATGTCCGGTGCGGTGACATTGTCAATTGCCGAAGCACTTTCTGCTATTGCCTTGTTCCAGTATGTGAAGCCTGGATGTGCCTGTGTAATCGGCACCTTTACATCAAATGTTGATATGAAATCAGGCGCCCCTGCTTTTGGCACACCTGAATATATGCGTGCCACACAAATCACCGGACAAATGGCTCGGTTTTATGACTTGCCAATGCGCGCCTCGGGGGTGTGTACAGCCAATGTCCCTGACGGTCAATCCATTTGGGAGACATCAAACTCCTTGTGGTCTGCAATACAGTCTGGTACCAATGTGGTTTATCATGCAGCTGGTTGGCTGGAAGGCGGACTTATCGCGTGTCCTGAAAAGTTCATTATGGATTGTGAAATGCTGCAGATGATCCAGCGATATATGGAGCCCGAAGTCTGGGACACTTCGCCTGAGGGAATTGCAATTGATGCCATTAAAGAAGTTGGCCCTACCGGGCATTTTTTTGGGATTCAGCATACACAGGACCGTTACCAGAGCGCGTTTTATCAGCCATTCATCAGTGACTGGCGCAATTTTGAGGCATGGGATATTGCAGGAGGAGCCTGGACTGCTCAGCGTGCAAACAAGTTATGCAAAGACATCATTGCGGATTTTGAAGCACCAGCATTGGCTGAGGACAGGCTGGAGGCGCTAGCAGACTTTGCGTCCAGGCGTAAAGCTGAAGGCGGCGCGCCAACAGATTTCTAAATGATGTTTTGGTAAGGATACAATTAAACACATTTCATACATGAAAACAATCTCTTACACGATTCAATGAAAGGCCGTTGCTATAACCGGAACCAGCAGGATGCTATGAAATTTTTCTTGACTTTTTTTGAATTTCTGTTAGTGTGAGCCATCGTCAAAAAGACTTAAAATGAGAAGTCTTTTGTGTGAACAATACAACTGTTCATCATTCATCCAACAATATCCTGTAAGGAGAAACTATGAGCAATTCATCATCAAGTAAGCTTGGGGGGCAGTGTCTGATAGCAGGAGCAATAATCGGATTCATTGTCTTCATCATTCAAATATTGCTAAGCGGACCTCCGCCTGGAAACGAACATATTTTTACATATTTCGCAAATGAGGCGGTAGGCCGAGGAGCTTCAGGGGTAATAGGTACTCTTTTGTGGGTGTTGGCAAACGCGCTGATTGCGTTCGGAATATATGTGCTGAATGGATACCTGCAGGAACAGCAGAAGGATGCCTTGCTTAGCCTTGGTACATTCCTGTTTATAATAGGCCAGATAGGCCTGATCGTGGCGACAACTAAAGATGTTGCAATTATATATGCTCAGGATTCAGCAGCCACTGCAAACATTTTTACTAGTCAAGCAAGTTTGTTCTTTATGACTGGACCTCTAGCGTTTCTCGGTATTGCTTTGATTTCATTGAATCTTGCAAGCAGGGGATTTATCAATGCTCTATTTTCCAGAATAACAGCAGTTGTCTTTCTGCTGGTAATTCTTGCTTTTGTTTATTCTTCTATTGGCCTGGCAGACCCAAGCACCCATAATGTCCCATCAACCATTTTGCCTGCTTTTGCAAGTATCAGTATTGCTCAATTTTTTATAGTAATCTGGCAGCTGATGGTTGGAATGAAAATGATGAAAAACTGACTTTGGAAACAAAGTTTGTTAAATAATCCCAGGATCAGGAATTTAACTCCCTCCAAAGATTACTAATCCCCCTTGCCACAAGGGGGATTATAAGATTCATATTTCAAATATTGTAGATCCTGTAGTTTTACGGCTTTGCAAATCACGGTGAGCATTTGCGGCATCCTTCAGTGCATATCTGCGGTTGATTGGAATCGACAAACCTTCTCTTATCACATCAAACAGGGGAGCAGCAATTTCCTCTGTAAGTTCAGGAGTTGCTGTGTGTGGTGCTAAACTCGGCCGTGTGACATAGAGGGATTTTTTTCCCAACACTGCTAAGGTTAAAGCAGGAGGAGCACCTGAAGCCGCCCCAAAAGACGCAAGCACTCCAAAAGGAGACAGGCATTTTAAAGAGCCATCAAAGGTATCCGCCCCAACTCCGTCATACACAACAGGCACTCCTTTTCCATCAGTTATCTCTTCGACCCTTGCAGTAAAGTCTTCACGAGTGTAATTCACTGTATGATGGCAGCCATGGGCCTTGGCGATTTCAGCTTTTTCATCTGTACTTACTGTACCGATAATCTCAACTCCAAGTTTATTGAGCCACTGACAGGCAATAAGTCCTACTCCTCCTGCCGCGGCGTGAAACAAAACTGTCTGACCTTTTTTAACCAGAAAAGTCTTATTGATCAGGTAAGACACAGTCAATCCTTTCAGCAGTACTGCTGCTGCCTGTGAATCAGTTACATCATCAGGCAGCTTGATCAGCCTGTTAGCGGGATATACACGGCTCTCTGCATAGGAACCAGCCTGCCCCATTACATAACCTACACGATCACCTTCCTTCACATTTTCCACAGCATCTCCAGTTTCTTCTACCACTCCAACTCCCTCCATGCCGATGCTGGACGGAAGATTAAGCGGATAAATTCCGGACCTTTGATAGATATCGATGAAATTTAAACCTACTTTGGTTTGATTAATGAGTACTTCCCCTCTGCCGGGTTCTTGTAATGGTATTTCTTCCCATTTCATAACCTCCGGGCCACCATGTTCGCTAATAATAATTGAATAAGACATTGACTACTTTCTAATTATGGTTTCTGATTTAACAGTGTTTATGCAGCTGTAAACATTAGAAACTGCTGACACTGGGTTTGTTATTACATTTCTTCTTATTAATTTATCCTGAAATATTTCAATAAGTTACAGCAATTCCATCTTTGCGTGGATCTGAGCCGCCTATGAGCACGCCTTCTTCATTGTCTCTGACAATTATCTGCCCCCCACCAAATAAACCACGGTCATTTTCGGAAATAACAGTGATAGAGTGACCATTTAACTGCAATGCCGAAATAACATCAGAATCAAATGATTGCTCTACAGAAACTTCGTCATTTTCGACACTTACATTGAATCTTTTTGTATCCAATGCTTCCTGAGGATTCATATCAAAATCAATCATGTTCGAAATAACCTGCAAATGCCCCTGTGGCTGATGGAACCCGCCCATAACTCCAAGGCTGCTGACTAAACTTTTGTTCCTGGTAATCATGCCTGGAATGATTGTGTTGAAGGGTCGTTTATTTGGTGCAAGGAAGTTAGGATGTTCCGGATCAATGGAAAACAGCGCACCCCTGTTTTGCAGTACAATTCCGGTTTCCGGAACAACCAGTCCTGTTCCGAAGCCCTGATAGAGACTGTTTATTAACGAGCATGCATTCCCATTTCCATCAATCACTGAGACATAAACTGTGTCTCCGTGCTGTTTAAAATTTCCGTAATGGTATTCAAAACATGCTTGATCCTCCTTAATTTCATTAAATCTCTGTTTTGCATAGTCTTTTGAAAGAAGCTGCTCAACTGGAATATTCACTTTTTCCGGATCAGCCACGTACCAGAGCGCGTCCCGGAAAGCGATTTTCATTGCTTCAATTTTGTAATGAAGCAGAAGTGCTGGTGCAATTGAAGAATCAGCTAAATCAAGATTTTCAATAATGTTCAAAGCAATTAAAGCAGCAATACCCTGTCCATTTGGAGGACATTCCCAAACATCATAACCCCTGTAATTTGAAGAAATGGGTTTAACCCAGCTGCTGGTATGCATAGAAAAGTCATCTTCACTGAGCCATCCGTTGAACTTTCTAACATAAGCCGATATTTTTTCAGGCAAGTATCCATGGTACATGTATGACATACCGGTCTCAGCAATGCCTTTCAATGTTCTGTTCAGTTGCGGAAGAACAACTTTCTCTCCAAACCGGGGGGCCCTTCCTGCGGGCAAAAACTCGCAGTTTTCATTTATTGATAGTTTTTCTTCAGCAGACTGCCAGGCATTTGCGGTTATTTCAGAAACACCATAACCATCTCCCGAACAATCAATTGCCGGAGCCAAGACCGTATCCAGTGAAAATGCACCATATCTCTCCAGAAGCTGATCCCAGGCATCAACACATCCGGGTACACTTACAGCCATTCCAGAATAAGGACCATTTAGGGGAATGGAATCCAATCCCAATCTTTTCAGGTCTTCAATATCAGTGCTTTTTGACGATCTTCCGCTGCCGTTCAGGGCCTCAATATTTTTGGTCTTTGAGTCATAGACGAGAGCAAATACATCTCCGCCTACTCCCGTGGACATCGGCTCGACAACATTCAATACAGCAGCCGCACATACCGCGGCGTCAACCGCATTGCCACCCTTCTTCAGCATGTCCAGTCCTGCATTAGCAGCCAATGGATTGCTTGTAGCTACTGTTCCATTAAGCCCGACTGTAGCAGATCTTCGAGAGGCGAATTTGTAATTCGGATTATTAATCATCTGAAGCTTATTTTTATGGATATCATTCAGAGTACTATTGTAAATTCAAAATAGACTATATTGTTTATTTGAACTTAATTGTACTTTGAATAACATTTAGTGGCAGCAGTAATTTAATGAATTAACAAGCAGCAGTAACATTGTCAAATTGCATCAACGATTGCCTTTCCAAGTTCAGCAGTATTCCCTTTGCCGCCCATATCAGGCGTAAGCTGAATACCACCGGCAAGAACAGTTTCAATTGCCTTAATAATGTCGTCATGCGCCTCAGGATAGCCCAAATGCTGCAGCATCATTGCTCCAGCCCAGATCACTCCGATGGGGTTGGCAATTTTTTGTCCATAGATGTCCGGAGCCGAACCATGTACAGGTTCAAACATGGACGGAAAGTCTCCGGAAGGGTTGATATTGGCAGACGGTGCAATTCCAATGGTTCCGGTACAGGCCGGACCAAGATCGGAAAGTATGTCACCGAACAGGTTACTGGCAACAACCACATCATAATGCTCCGGCATGCGTACTAAATTGGCCGTAAAAATATCAATATGGTACTGATCGACTTTTACATCCGGATAACTTTTGGCCATCTCTTTGACTCGTTTGTCCCAGTACGGCATGGAATGGATAATTCCATTCGATTTAGTGGCGGATGATAAGTGTTTGGCGTCCCGTGACTGTGCCAAATTGAAGGCATACTTTAATATCCTGTCTGTACCGTGACGTGTGAAAATACTTTGCTGTGTGACAATCTCATGTTCTGTGCCCTCATATTGAATGCCTCCAATCGCTGAATATTCTCCCTCAGTGTTTTCCCGTACCACATAAAAATCAATGTCTCCGGGCTTCTTGCCTGCAAGCGGACAGGGAACTCCATCAAATAAACGAACTGGTCTCAGGTTTACATATTGATCGAATTCACGGCGGATCGGAATCAGCAGTCCCCATAGTGAAACATGGTCAGGAACTGTTGGGAAACCTACAGCACCAAGATAAATCGAGTCATGATTACGCAGCAGGTCCAGTCCTTCTTCAGGCATCATCCTGCCCGTCTTTAGATAAGTCTCACAGCACCAGTCATATTCCGTCCATTCCAGGTTAAAACCATGTCTTGATGCAGCAGTCTCTACCGAACGCACGCCTTCAGGCATTACTTCCTTGCCAATACCATCTCCTGGTATTAAGGCTATTTTTAGATTTTTTTTCATAGTCAATTATTTATAAGCAGTTGATTCTGCAACAGGGCAGGTTAATACTGTCATCAAAAAGACTCAAGAAAATAAATAGATTCTCTCCTGAATCAGTTAGTTTATACTCATATAAACCACTTGTTTTCTGAAAGACTTGCTGAATGTATTCTTCAGTTATGATATTAAACAGTTGGGAGGATAACTTGATTTATCGAATAAAAATAATAATCGGTATCAATTTTTTACTGGCAATATTTCAAATCAGTATCACTGCTCCCGTACATGCTGATTCAATCGGCGCTTCTTTTATTCTTTTGAGCATTCACACCAACCCCGGAACGCTTGCATTGAGAGAGCAATACCCTAGGAGAATTGATTCAAAAGGAAATTATGTAATCACACCCGGCATTGAAGCTTACTATCAACAATCGTTAAAGTCTCGCCCATTGAAGATGGACTCCATGCGATATTTTCTGGGAGCAGGTTATGATTGTGCTGATCTGAAATACGGATTTCTTCACTGGGGAGGACGCTGGGTTTTCTCATGGACTGAAAAACTCCAACTTGAAATTGGTCTGGGCCCTACTCTCTTTTTCAGGGAATCCTGGACAAAACGATTCGCAGAAATGGTTGCTGATGAGGAAGGTTTCTGGATTGAATCTGAAAACTTCCTGCCGGGATACCAGCATAAATGGCTGATAGGGGGTAACCTGGAATTACAATATGAGATTGCTCCCAACTGGCATGCTTATTGGGGATTGGTTCCTGCTGTTATAATTGTGATGGTCAATTCTTTCGGAGTAAGATATTCATTTTAAAGAACAAAAAATAAAATCTGGTATTATTTATCCTTGATACTATACACCACTTAACCAAAAAAATGAGATGAACGTGGTCTCTCCAAAAACTATACCTACCCAGAGGCGTTTTCCAAGCAGATAAAAACCAAAAAAAGCAAAGGCCATTGGAATCAGTCTTTGCCAGAGAGAAACTTCTGCCAGCACACCCGAAGGAAGAATCAGTGTCCGCGCAACCAGTGAGGCAATGATTCCATAGGCCAGACAGGTAAACCATTCAAAGATTGGATGGTTGGCTTCAATGCGATGGCTGATCATCACCCCCGCAAAACGCCAAATATATGTAGCAAAAACTGCTGAAATGAAAATTATCCAGGCAGATGACTCAGCCATTATCTCTCCTTGTTGTCCGGGGGTTTTTAAGCCGGTTGCACAGCAGAAAAGCCAGGCTTCCTGCCACAATTCCGGACAACACCAGCCCCCATTCCGGAGTCAGCAGATGCATAGGCGGTCCTAACAGACAGCCTAAGACAAATGCAATAAGATACGGAGGATGCATGGTATTGGACATAATCAGTCCAAAATAAATCGGCACAAGAAATATCAGGCAAAGTGAAACTATTTCAGGCAGGCTTTCAAAGAGCATGTAACCCTGAAATACTCCAATGATGCCCGCAGTCATGCAGGTTATTGAAAACCCCAGGAAATAGGCCATCCTGCGGTCTGCCCTGATCTCACGTCCGCGATGCAGCATTTCTGCCCAGGTGTTGATAGAAATTAAATGTGCAAGAAAATAATTCCATTTGCGGTTATGAGGTGAATCCGCAAAAACAGGCATCATTGAAAGAGTCATCGGCATAAAGCGGGCGTTTGCTCCTGCCACTCCTAAAGCAACCGCGATCAATGGCGCACCCAACCCATACAGTTCAACATGTACTACCTGTCCAGGCATTCCCCATATCAAAACTGTGGACAACATGGAAATATAAAGTGACAAGCCCTGTTCCTGGGCCAGCGAACCAAATCCTGTCATTGCGGAAAAGAGCAGCAAAGCAGGTATTCCAAAAGCATTTCTTATTCCCGCAAAAACTGCCTGCTTATTGGTTTTGAGGTCTTTCATCTTCTACTGTGTAAATCTAATGATGAACAGTTAAGCAGTCCGGCCAACTTTTGAGGTTGAAAATGTTTTCGCGGACAGAGTGTCTGCATGTTGATACAAACGCTGCAGCAGCAGGCATAATTCACGGTATAAGCAGTGAATATCAGGTACCGCTGGAAAAATCCCAAGGAAAGGACAAATTCACTCTTAAAATTGAGCGTGAAAAAAATAAGGACAGCTCAGGGGATGAGCATATAGAAAAAAACATTAAGTCTTTATTCAAAAACAAAATATACGTTACCCCGGAAGTTGAGGTTGTTGACTATGGATCCCTTCCCCGAAGTGTAAGAAAAACAAAACGAGTGTCTGACCTGCTTCAAATAAAACAGACCTTCTTGACTCCCCTCCACCCACTTCGCTCACTTCTTTGCATTGTTTGCCGTTAACAATTCCAAGTTCCGCCTCGAATATTACCCTTCACTGGTGACCGCGGGGACGATAAATAGTCTGTTCCGGACCGATCACACTTGTGAGGAGCTTCATGAAATAAAGCGGCACTTCAGGAATTGTCTGATCTTCCTGCTAAGCACGTTCATGTAAGTTATTCCACAAAGCAAAAATTGAATGTGGCTCAAAAGGTGCCTTCAAACGAACATCTGCAAGCGACATCGTACGTCCTGTTGGTTTGGGGTTATTAAAATGTCCCCTTGGTATTCTTCAATAGTATCACCAGCCAAGGTGCCGAACGATGTTGTTTGATCCTGATATTTAAAACGAATCCGGTTTGTCATGCTTTATTTTCTGTTTGGCGGAACAATTGTAGTTGTCTGCAATATCAAAATGAAACATCATATCACAGATTAAGTTAAATTGAAGGGATTTGGTAATGAGGAAGGGAGGAGACACGGATCACACGGATGACCACTGATACCCCTCACCCACCGCATGCGGTCCCCCCTCTCCCCTAGGGAGAGGGGTTTTGTAAGATCAATTAAGCAGTCTCCCTCTCCCTTGAGGAG
>LUQO01000017.1 GCA_001627865.1 SAR324 cluster bacterium REDSEA-S27_B3 | reverse complement strand
TTCAGGGAAATGGGTCTGGAAGTTGTAATGCTCACAGGCGATCAGCAAAATTCAGCAGAAGCTGTGGCTGAAAAAACCGGAATAACAAGCTTTCACTCCGGAGTTCTTCCGGAAGAAAAATCCAAAATTGTCAAAGAATATCAGCAAAAAGGGGCTCGCGTGGGAATGATCGGCGACGGTATCAATGACGCTCCCGCGTTAGCGCAGGCAGAAGTTGGAATTTCAATGGGTTCCGGAACAGACGTGGCGCTTGAAACTTCAGAAGTGATTCTGATGAAAAATGATTTGCGGCATGTTGTGACTGCCCTTCTGCTCAGCCGAGCTACGTTACGCAACATTCGCCAGAATTTGTTCTGGGCATTCGGTTACAACGTGCTCGGCATTCCAGTTGCCGCAGGATTACTTGTGCCCTTTGGCGGTCCTGCTTTACATCCGATGCTGGCTGCGGCCGCCATGGCGTTCAGTTCGGTTTCTGTTGTGATGAACTCACTGCGATTGCGAAATTTTTCTTTTTCCTGAGACCAGAAAGTCAAGGCAACTTTATATTCTGAGGTAATCACACACATTTTGCCGTAGTGAGCAATTCGCATTTTCCCTGCACCAACACGGCAGGTGCCACGCTACAGTTTCTTTGATTCAGTAATCCCACAGTCCTTCCATAAGGATAATACCGGAAAATGTTTCCGTTGATCCTCTTGAAATTAATTCATCTAAAAAAAACAGCCATCGTACTTTCCGGATTACCCTAAGACCGGGGTTTTATATTTTATTTCCATTCTACTCTCCGCATGCTGTACAATGAACTGTCTTCTTTCAATATTTTCAGGAATCCAGCTTTCAGGCATACCGAAAGATATTTTTCATGAAACCACTTTCTTTTTTAGGCAATGCTGAAATAGATGCCTTTGAAGGCCTCTATCACCAATATCAGCAAGACCCTTTTTCTGTGGACCAGGAATGGCGCAATTTTTTTGAGGGTTTTGAATTCTCTAGGACAGATTTCACACAAAGGGATAATAAAACGATCGCTGAAGGTTTGCCCATTTCAGCAGCACCTGAACAGTTGCAAAAAGAGATTGCCGTCAGTAACCTGATTGGAGCTTATCGACAACGCGGGCACATGTTCGCAAAAACCAATCCGGTGCGTCCACGTCGCGAACACGAAGGTCCGATTGTGCTGGAGAATTTTGGTTTGAGTGATGCGGATATGGATACTGAGTTCCACGCGGGAGAACGTATTGGATTGGGGACCGCGACTTTGCGGAAAATTTACGAGTTTTTAGAGCAAACTTATTGCGGCCCGATCGGAGTGGAATACAAATTTGTGCGGACAATTGAAATTATTCAATGGCTTGAGCAAAAAATGGAGTCCTGCCGCAACACTCCAAATTTTTCCCCAAAAGAGAAAATTGAACTTTTACGCAAAACCAACGAGGCAGTGGCCTTTGAGAATTTTCTGCATACGAAATTTGTTGGTCAAAAAAGATTTTCACTAGAAGGAGGAGAATCAATTATTCCAGCTCTGGACACGGTGGTTGAGTGCGGAGCAGAACTTGGAGTAGAAGATTTTGTGATCGGCATGGCTCATCGTGGACGGCTGAATGTACTGGCAAATATTTTAGGAAAAACTTACAACGATATTTTTGCGGAATTTGAGGGCAAAGCCTTCGGCAAAGACGGATTTTCCGGCGATGTGAAATACCACATGGGCTATTCCAGTGACAAAACAGCAAGAAATGGAAACATTGTGCATCTCAGCCTGACCCCAAATCCCTCACACCTGGAAGCAGTAAACCCTGTGGTGGCAGGCATTTCACGCGCGAAAATAGACCAGTATCACAATGGAAATGTAAAAAAGCTGGTGCCAATTCTGATCCATGGAGACCATTCCTTGGCAGGGCAGGGTATTGTGTATGAAGTTCTGCAGATGTCAAAGCTGCCTGGTTACGGCACAGGGGGAACCGTACATTTGGTAATCAATAATCAGGTTGGATTTACCGCGGATTTTATAGAAGGACGATCCAGCACATATTGTACTGATGTGGGAAAAACTACTCTGTCTCCGGTTTTTCATGTTAACGCGGATGATATTGAGGCTGTGGCATATGTTACAAAACTTGCGCTTGAGTTTCGTCAGGAATTTCACAGAGATGTGTTTGTGGATATTTTGGGTTATCGGCGTCATGGACACAATGAAGCTGACGAACCCAGATTTACACAGCCGGATTTATACCGAAGAATTGCCAGGCATCCAAATGTACGTGAGGTTTACAGCAGGAAACTTGTCGAGTCCGGAAGCTTGACGGAAAAAGAAACACAACAGATGGAGTCCGAATTTAAACAGTACCTTAATGATCGTCTGGAGGAATCCAAGCAACAGGAAACTGCATCTGTTACTTCGTTTCTTGAAGGTGTCTGGTCCGGTGTACGCAGAGCCAATGACAAGGATTTTGAGAAATCACCACAAACAGGAGTGTCAGAAAAGAATTTCATTGATTTAAGTCTTCGTGCTACCGATTTGAAGAAACCGGGAACTCCCGGAGAAAAATTGAAGTTTTTTACCAAGATAGAAAAACTTTATGAAAACCGCCGTAAGATGGTTACAGAGGAGAAACAGTTGGATTGGGCTATGGCGGAAACAATGGCCTACGCGACTTTGCTTAATGATAATTGCACGGTACGCTTAAGCGGACAGGATTCGGGACGTGGAACTTTTGCGCAGCGACACGCGATCATTACAGCGGAGGACAACACAAAATATATTCCTCTGAATCATCTTTCTGAGGATCAGGCCCAATTTGAAGTATATAATTCTTTTCTTTCGGAATACGGCGTTCTTGGTTTTGAATACGGTTATGCTTATGCCTCGCCAAACGCACTGACAATCTGGGAAGCACAATTTGGTGATTTTGCCAATGGCGCACAGATTATTATTGATCAGTTCGTTGCTTCATCTGAAACCAAATGGCAGCGTATGAATGGTGTAGTACTGATGCTTCCTCATGGACATGAAGGTCAGGGGCCGGAACATACTTCAGCACGAATTGAGCGTTTCCTGACACTCTGTGCTGACAATAACATGCAGATCATCAACAGCACCACTCCGGCCAATTTCTTTCACGTTTTGCGGCGCCAGATGGCCTTCCCTTTTCGCAAACCCCTGGTGATTTTTACTCCAAAGAGTTTGCTGCGTCATCCAAAATGCGTCAGTCCGCTTGAGAATTTCCTGGAAGGAACTCGATTCATCGAAGTAATAGAAGATCAATTTGTTGATTCTAAATCAGTGCGCAAGGTGCTGTTTTGTTGTGGTAAAATTTATTTTGACCTGCTGGAATATCAGCAAAAAAAGCAGATTAGAGATGTCGCGATTGTGCGTTTGGAACAGCTTTATCCATTACCTGAAAAGCAGCTGAAGAGTGTTCTTAAACGATATTCTAAAGCAAAAGAATTGTGCTGGATACAGGAAGAACCTGAAAACATGGGGGCATGGTGTTTTGTTATGCGTACATTCCCTCAAACAAAGGAAAGGCTAAAGCTGGTGGCGCGTGACGCGGACAGCTCTCCCGCGGCCGGTTCACCGCAAGTTCATATCACTCAGCAGAAAAAACTGGTGCAAAGAGCTTTCGAGGAATGAGCAGAATTTGATGCAGATTCAGTAGAAAAGTGATGTAGCAAAAACACAAATGAACTACCCCGCCGCAAAGCAGCGGGGTATCGGGCAGTTGTCATTCCCGACTTGATCGGGAATCCAGGCGCGATGAATCAAGGCCCCTGCGACAGTTCGAGTTTCTGGATACCCGTTTTCGCGGGCATGACAGACGTGGCAAGCTAAGGGGAATTTAACCCAAAAAAGAATTGAAGAAAAGCTTATATGATTTTTTCCAGACATTGCTTTTTGCATACTGAAAAAATGATTTTAGCGGAGTTTTTTGATCGCCATTAATTTTATCTAACTAATCAAGTTTAACTCATGTCTATAGTTGATATTAAAATTCCCAGTCCGGGAGAATCAATCACTGAAGTTGAAATCGGCAGCTGGCAAAAAGCTGATGGGGACTATGTTCAGGTTGATGAAACTATTTGTGAGATAGAATCAGATAAAGCAACTTTGCCTTTGATTGCAGATAATTCCGGAACACTGAAGATTGTGCTGCAGGAAGGAGAAACAGCTGAGGTAGGAGATGTGGTCTGTTCAATTGATGCCTCAGCAAAAAATCCGGAAAATAACAGTACTGATAAATCTTCTCCGGACACTTCAACATTAACTGAATCTTCTGCATCAGAAAGAGTTTCGCCGGGTCAAGCTACTGCCTCCTATGCTGAGGGGCATCCTTCTCCAGCCGCCAGAAAAATGATGGCTGAGTCAGCTGCAGAAAACGTTTCCGGAAGCGGACCGGCGGGACGCATTACTAAACAGGATATGCAGCTGCATTTGTTAAATGTGACTGATTCTTCCGCTTCATCCCCAAAAATACAAAAAGCGACTGATCTTCAGGATTCTCGAAAACTCACGGGATCGTCCTCATCAGCTGCGGAAACAAAAACACTCGCAGAACCGCCTGTTTTTACTGGTTCAAGAAACATTAAACGGGAGCGGATGTCCCGTTTGCGTCGCAAATTGGCGGAACGACTTGTTTCGGTGAAAAACGAAACCGCGATGCTCACTACCTTTAATGAAGTAGATATGAGCGCAATCATTGAATTACGTGCCCAATGCAAAGACGTGTTTATGCAAAAACATAATGTAAAGCTGGGCTACATGAGTCTGTTCACAAAAGCCTGCACCGAGTCTTTGCAACAGTTTCCTGCAGTGAACGCGCAAATTGATGGAGATGAAATAGTTTTTCATGATTATGTGGACATGGGAATTGCGGTCAGTGCACCAAAAGGTTTGATGGTTCCTGTGGTGCGTAATGCTGAATCAATGACTCTTGCACAGATTGAAATGGAAATTGCCAGGCTCGCGCAGCTTGCTCGTGAAAACAAACTAAGCATTGACGAAATGGTAGGCGGAACTTTCTCCATCACAAACGGAGGAGTGTTTGGTTCAATGCTCTCCACCCCAATCATCAATCCACCGCAAAGCGCTATTCTTGGAATGCATAATATCGTGGAACGGCCAATGGCTGTAAATGGGAAAATTGAAATTCGTCCGGTAATGTTTGTTGCGCTGTCTTATGATCATCGAATTATCGACGGCCAGCAATCAGTCAGCTTCCTGGTTCAAGTCAAAGAAAATTTGGAGAATCCATCCAGAATGTTAATGGGGTAAAAAGGCACTAAGGGACAAAGGCACAAAGGCACTAAGGCACTAAGGCAAGAGGGTTCTTAGTTTGAGCTAACTTCAAGATGGGAACAATAAAGACGTTTAGAGACTTGATTTTTTGGCAGAAATCTATGGATTTGGTAACACAGATATATCGAGCATCTGGCAATTTCCCAAAGGTAGAGTTTTATGGATTAATCTCACAGATGCGCCGCAGTGCAGTTTCAATTCCAAGCAATATTGCTGAAGGATACGGGCGTAGATCTACTGGAGATTATATCCGTCATTTACAAATATCTGTCGGTTCCTTATACGAGTTGCAAACTCAATTGGAAATTTCGAAAAACTTAGGATTCATTTCTGAACTTGAATTCGACAATCAATACGACACAACTCGAGAAATAGAAAGAATGCTGCTTTCCTTAGTCAGCAAAATCAAAAGTTCAAGCAGCAATTAAACTCTCAGTGCCTTGATGCCTTAATGCCTTATATGAATAATTCTTGTTTTCTTTATTACTTCTTGCTTCGAAACATATCATACAATGTCTAATTTTCAAACTACTGTAATCGGTTCCGGACCAGGAGGTTATGTTGCAGCAATTCGCTGCACGCAGCTTGGTTTGAAAACAGCAATTATTGAACGCTATCCTACTTTAGGAGGAACATGCCTGAATGTAGGATGTATCCCATCAAAAGCATTGCTTGACTCCAGCGAACATTTCAACAATGCGAAGCGGCATTTTGAAGCACACGGTATCAACGCCCAGAAACTTGAACTCAATTGGCCCAGGATGCGTCAGCGCAAGGATGATGTGGTCAGTCAGACTTGTGATGGAATCCAGTACTTACTGTTCTTACAGGACATGCCACTTTTAAAGACAAAAATACGATCATAGTGAAAGACAATGCCGGATCTGAGCAAACGGTGAGTACTGAACATACAATCATTGCTACCGGCTCCAAACCGTCCAGCATTCCAGGAGTGACATGTGACAAGAAACGCGTCATTACATCTACCGAAGCACTCAGTCTGAAAGAAGTACCGGAAAAATTAATTGTGATAGGCGGTGGGGTGATCGGTCTTGAACTTGGCTCAGTTTATAACAGACTCGGTTCTGAAGTACAGGTTGTGGAATATCTTGATAGATTGGTTGCAGGAATGGATATTTCTTTGGGTAAGGAGGTTCAGCGATTTTTAAAAAAACAGGGGCTTCAGTTTTATCTTAGTCACAATGTACAAAGTGCTACTGTAAAGGGAAAAAGTGTTACTGTTTCCGCAAAGGACAAGAAGGGCAAGGAAGTAGAATTCAGCGGGGATTACTGCCTGGTTGCGGTTGGACGCAGACCTTACACTGAAAATCTGGGACTGGATAAAATTGGCATTGTTCCGGATGAGCAGGGACGTATTCCGGTGAATGAACACCTGGAAACATCTGTATCAGGAATATATGCAATCGGCGATGTGATTGCCGGAGCATTGCTGGCACACAAGGCTGAGGAGGAAGGAGTTTTTGTGGCAGAAACAATAGTTGGACAAAAACCGCACATCAATTACAAATCAATACCGGAAGTGCTATACACCTGGCCGGAAGCAGCAGGTGTGGGTTTTACCGAGGATGAATTGAAAGCGGAAAATTATAATTACACTACAGGAAGTTTCCCTTTCAAAGCACTTGGCCGGGCTCGTGTTTCAATGGATACGGACGGATTTGTGAAAGTACTGGCAGATAAGGATACTGATGAGATTTTGGGTATTCACATGGTGGGAGCTCGTGCCGCGGACTTGATTGCGGAAGCAGTTGTTGCGTTGGAATATCGAGCAAGTGCTGAAGACATTGCACGCATGTCCCATGCCCATCCTACTTACGCGGAAGCAATCAAAGAAGCAATGCTGGACGCAACAGGAAAACGACCTCTTCACATCTAATAAAATCGTGTGATGACAGTCAATAATCAACACAGGCTTACCCGGAGAATATTGATTGTTGATGATATCGAGAACAACTGCCTGGTGATAGAAGATCATCTGCGGTCAGCATTGAAAGGCGAATTCCGGATGGCATCATCAGGTAAGGAAGCTATAGAGATTTTAAAAAGCTGGCTTCCGGATTGTATTTTGATGGATATCATGATGCCTGAAATGGATGGAATTGAGACCACTCGGCGTATAAAAGCTATTCCTGATTACCATGATATTCCTGTGTTGATGGTTACGGCAAAACAGGAGATGGAATCATTTGAAGATTCATTTGACGCGGGAGCTGTTGACTACATTTACAAGCCAATTGACCGCACAACATTAGTAGCAAGAGTAAAATCGGCGCTGCGCAGCAAAGAAGACCTTGACAGAATAAAGCAGCTGAATAAAGAACTTTTTCAAAAAAAGGAGGAACTGAGCAGTTTTTCTCACACCGTAAGCCATGATTTGAAAGCGCCGATAGTAGGGGCAGCCAGCCTCTTTGATTTATTTCTGCTGCGTATCAAAAAAGAGCATCCGCAGATAATCGGCGATGAGAGTTTGCAGGAAATACTTGAACGCATTCCAAAGGCATTGCATAAAATGTTGGATTTTATTAATACCCAACTTGATTATGCGGAAGCCGGACAAGTAATTGGGCGTTTGGAATCAATTTCAATGAACAAATTAATTGATACAGTAATTGATAATTTTGAGTATGCAGAAAGAGAAGGCATGGTGCTTTTCAGCAAGTTACCGGAAATGCCGGAAACGCAATGTGATACAGTCCGGATGCTGAAAGTCTGGCAAAACCTGATTGCCAACTCCATTAAATTCAGGGGTGACAAAAATCCTGTAAAGATCGATTTCGGTGGACATGAAAATAATGATTCAGTTAAATTCTGGATTCGCGATGACGGTCCAGGAATATTCCCTGAACATCATCACAAAGTATTTGAGACTAATGCCCGCTTGAACTACGATGTTGATGGCTACGGATATGGTCTCGCCACGGTAAAGAAAATCATTGAAGCGCACGGCGGAAAAATATGGATCGATTCAGAAATTACTGATGGCGCCTGCTTTGTTTTTGAACTTCCGCAAGAATCTGTGATTAATTGAGTTTTAAATGGAAAACCGCGAAAGCAAACCTGTTTTCACACTTGCAGGCACAAAAAAGTATCTTTCCTTTTTGTGGCAGTTTGCTAAAAAAGAAAAACCTGTTTATAACCTTAAATCCGTAAAAATTCCACGGACTTCCGGACGTACCTTGAAAATTCTGGCCTTCCTTCTCCGCGCTCCCGGAACACGCAGTTTGCTGATTCCACTTCTGCTCCGTCAGGCAGGTATTCAAAGTTTAAGAAAATGTCAGGTTGGAGAGGAACCTTTGATGCATCCTGTTCATCCCGCAGAAAGTCAGATTACTCCTGCCGCAGCAAAAAAATCCATTAAACATTTTTTTGATTCTTTTGAGAATAAACAGGTCTCTGAATCCTCGGCAAAAGGTACTGGTTCTGAAAAGAAAAGCCTGTTTCAGCCGGAAACGGTAATGGATTTTCATCGAGCTTACCTTGAAGGAAAAACAACTCCGGTTGATGTTGCCATGCGTTTGCTGGATATAATTCGCAGTATTGAAGAAAGCGCTGTGCCGTTACGTCCGTATGTGGCCTGGGAAGAACGAGAATTGATGCGACAGGCAAATACTTCCGCGGAGCGCTTTGAAAAAGGAAAATCACTGGGAATACTTGATGGCGTGCCGGTGTCAGTCAAAGATGAACTGGATATGCTCCCTTTTATGACTATGATCGGCACAAAATTTTACAACAAACATCCTCCTGACCAGGATGCAACAAGCGTGGAGCGTCTGCGCTCCGCGGGGGCATTGATGGTTGGAAAAACCAATATGCACGAAATCGGTCTTGGAGTTACAGGTCTGAACACGCACTATGGAACAACACGAAATCCCCATCATCTCGATCACTATCCTGGAGGCTCTTCAAGCGGTTCGGCTGCAGCCGTAGCCGCCGGTTTATCACCGATAGCTCTTGGTTGCGATGGCGGAGGCTCAATTCGCATTCCAGCCAGTCTGTGTGGCGTTGTAGGACTTAAGTCAACCTGGGGAAGGGTCAGTACCTCTGGCAGCGCGCAACTGCACTGGAGCATTGGTACTGTAGGACCTATCACATCAACAGCTCGTGATGCTGCTTTAGCTTATTCCTTTCTTGCAGGGCCGGATCCCAGACAATGGAGCACACAATCGCAACCTCCCGTGGAATTGAAGGATATTGAAAAATCAAATTTGGAAGGTGTTAGACTTGGAGTTTTTTATCCGTGGTTCAAACATGCCTCCGCGGATGTTGTACGAAGCTGTGAACAGATGCTGGATTCGTTCAAATCTCAGGGAGCAACTGTTCAGGAAATTGAAATTCCGCAGCTTGATGAAATACGGATGGCACATGCTGTCACTATCACTACCGAAATGGTTACTTCTCTCAAATCGTACTTTAAGACTTTTCGACAACCATTTGGTTTTGATGCAATGATCAATCTTACATTGGCAAAACAGTTTACAGGCAGCGAGTATGTAAAAGCGCAACGGGTGCGGGCCAAAATGATTGTTAATATTAAGCAAATCTTTCAGAATGTTGACGCGATAGTTACTCCCTCAACTGCCTGTACGGCGCCGCCTATTCTTGCGGATGCTTTGACAAACGGAGAATCTGACCTCAGCACATTGACTGAATTGATGCGCTTTGCTCCACAGGCAAATCTTGGAGGATTCCCGGCGATTTCATTTCCGGTAGGCTATGACGCAAAAGGATTGCCTGTTGGGATGCAGTTGATGGGACGTCCCTGGGAAGAGTCACTGCTGCTTCGAGTGGCAAAAACTTCTGAAAAATTTTTCACCCGACACCCTCCTATGATGCGCTTTTCACTTTTACCGAATTAAAGCAGAAATATATTTGAAGATTGTGAACATTACTATCATCTGATTCCGAAAAATCTTGTTTTGAAACCCTATAAAAGGCTACAATTACACACTTGGTTTGGGCCAGTAGCTCAGTTGGTTAGAGCTGACGACTCATAATCGTCCGGTCGTAGGTTCAAGTCCTACCTGGCCCACCAAAATTATCGATAAGTTAGGTGGATTGAACTTCTCGTAAATGTGCTAAACTGTCTATCGTTCCTGATTTTTTATTCTGATCCTTTAGGTTGGTTCAGGACAAAGCTTGGCCAAGCACTGGTGAAAACCTGAGGTTAAGCGTGATTTTTAGAATTAGTACAAGGTTTCAGAACAATGGACACTTTCCAAACCGCACTCATTACAGGTGGTAATGGCAACCTTGGCAGGCTCGTTGCCCAGCAACTATCCGCAAAAGGTATAGAAGTGTTCTGTTTTGACCTGCCGGAAACCGAGCATAAAAATGAATCGTTTTTTAAGCACATTTTTCTTGGAGATATCCGTGATCAAGATCTTCTAAACAGGATACTAAAAGACAAGCGCCCACAAGCCATTTTTCATCTCGCATCACTGCTTTCAGGCAGTTCGGAAATCGACCTTGAGCTAGCGTGGCAGATCAACGCTACAGCTTCGATCGACTTAATGCGAACAGCAAAGGATTTTGAGGTTGGTTTATTTTTCTTTGCCAGTACAATCGCAACCTACGGCTCGAATACCATAAATCCCTTGCCGGAAGAATTCCAACAATGGCCTGAAAACATGTATGGCGTGACAAAAGTGGCTGTAGAACGTTTTGGAACCTACCTGAAACAAACCCACGATTTTGATTTTCGTTGTTTGCGATTTCCAATGGTTTTGTCGCCATTCGCGCCCATATCAGCTAAGACGGCCTATCCCTCACACGCATGCAGAGCTGCAGTGCAAGGCGATCAATTCAAATTCCCTGTTTCAAAAGATACTGGCATGTCATGCATGTTTCTTGATGATGTAATTCGCAGCATTATTGAGATATCCCTTGTTCCTCGAGCGTGCCTTCAGAGCAATGCCTACAATCTGCATGGTTTCCATTTCACAGCGCAGCAACTGGGCGATAAGCTAAAGCAGATTTATCCCGATTTTGACTATAGTTTTAAGGTAGACCCAGACGTTGAGGATTTGATCATAGGTTGGCCTGATGAGTTACTTTCAAGTTCCGCTAAACGAGATTGGAAATGGAGACCAGAATTTGATTTTGAAATGTCGATAACGGCAATGCTTGGAACTTTAACATAAGCATCAAAATATTAACTGACCCAGCCTGTAACCGTACTTGGATTTAATCACCTGTTGGCCACCAAAATATCTATGAGATATGTAAATTGAACTTCTTATATTTGAACTTGGGAGTGCATTACGATATTTTATTTATAAAACGTGTGCCTTACTAAAGATGAAAATTTTTCAGAGTAGTGTTCAGTTATTTAATCATGAGATTGTTTTTTTAAATAAAGAAAATGGTTGCTTGTTCTTGAATCACAAATATTTAATAGCTGAAACTCCAAAGATTAATATAACCTGCTGAAAATTGTTTAAGCATGAAAGTCCGTATTTTATTAATGATGATGATTCCGGCTTTTCTGATCATGTCAACGGCCGGTATTTATTTTTTTGAGTTCATCCTTTCAGGAAGTGAGGAAAGCAAATTCAGTTCAGTATTCAATTCTCTTTGGTGGACAGTGGTGACTTTTACCACCGTCGGTTATGGAGATATGTCACCTGAAACTGTTCCCGGACAAATATTTACTTTCCTGGTGATGGCGGCAGGATTGGTAAATTTTTCAATTATAGTTTCGCTGGTAACAGACAAATTTCAGGAATTCCGGTCCGGTCGTGATCGCGGCCTTGGTACTTTGAAAATGAAAGGGCATGTGCTGATTTGTTCTGATGATCCTACATGGATGGTAGAAATAATTTCGCAGAATCAAAAATTCGCAAAAGAAGACAAGATAGTTTTAATCTCACCGGTAAATGAACACCCCCTGCTGGCCACATCTTACAACAAACTGAAATGGGTTTCAGGAGACTCTTATGATTTGAATGTTTTGCGAAAAGCCGCAGCAGCAAAAGCGAGTATTGCCTATGTGTTTTTTAAAGACAACAGCTATTCACTGATGACAGTACTGCAGCTTGAAACCTTGAGCAACGGAAAGATTGTGACACAGGCACAGTATATTGGCCGTGAATTTCGCAACTACTTTGAAGATGTCGGCTGCGATCATGCACTGGATCCATACGATCTGTACGTTCCATTGCTGCTGCTGGCTTTCCATTCACAAGGCGCTCCAGCATGGATCAATAAAGTAATCAACCGTTCACAGGGACATCATATAACTACAAGAAATCCTGAACCTGTAATTATCGGAAAAACCTGGCTGGATGTAATAAAAACAAAAAAACAGAACCAGGGAATTATGCCTCTCGCGGTAGTAATAGATGAAGTGGTGCTGATCAATCCGGAGGCTTCATTTGAAATTCCGAAAGACTGTTTGATAATGCAGCTTGAACCGCCAGAGTCCCGTCCAAAAGGTGATCTTGAAAATCATGCTATAGATATAATAGGAATGGATGAAATAGGCATTGACGGTCATATTTTAATAAGTTCTGATAACCAGGTTTTTATTAATCGGTGCTTGCTGGAGTTAGGTCAAAGAAATCAGCCGGAAAAAATTGTTGTGTTAACAGATACTCCAATTTTGGAGGAAATTCCCGGTAATCTGGATGTTGAGTGGATTGAAGGAGATTCGAATTCAGAAAAATCATTTCAGCAGGCCAAATCAACAGAGGCTAAAGTAGCGCTGATTGATCATGCAGATGATGGACAGAACCTTATGTCTGTATTGCGTCTGGAAGAAGCCACAGATGGAGAAGTATTTACAATTGCGACTTATCACAAGGAAGATTTTGATCAGCAATTGTTTAAAGTGGGTTGTGATTTTTGTATGGATCCGGAAGAGCTGATAGCCCCCATCCTTTCACAATCAGCGCTAAATCCCGGATTAGGTACGTTGATTGAGGAGATTATCCTGGAAGAGTCCACAACCCAAAGTCTGCATGTACGTCAATTAAGTCAGGAATGGAAAGCATCAAGCTGGCTTTCAACAATATTAACTATGAAAGCAAAAGATGAGGAATTGCCAGTCGGACTAATTCGCTGTCAAACACACAAACTATTGGTAAATCCTCATCCGGAACTTCAGGTAAATCCGGGTGATCGTGTGATTTTTATCGCGCCGGTTTCCAGCCAGGCTCAACAAAATGGTTATGAGCTGGAATCCTTAGATGATCCGGACATAAAAGATGAAGATGTTAAACCTTCTGCTGAGGCTGAAAAACTGTTCCGGAAAGGTCTGA
The DNA here is from genome assembly GCA_001627865.1 of SAR324 cluster bacterium REDSEA-S27_B3. Classification (GTDB taxonomy): domain Bacteria; phylum SAR324; class SAR324; order SAR324; family NAC60-12; genus Arctic96AD-7. The sequence goes on along the minus strand of LUQO01000017.1, from coordinate 39,558 downwards.
AGCTGATTAAAAAGGATGAAAAATATGAGGAGGCTTATCAATGTTTTCATCAGGCGGCAATTCAGAATCATATAAGGGCCAAATACAATCTGGGCTTGATGAATTACAATGGAAAAGGTGTTCCGAAAAACCTTGATGAATCATATCATTGGTTCCGTGAAGCAGCAAAATCAGGCAATGATAATGCGCGTAAAGCATTAAAAAGCACCAGGGCTCTGCAAAAAATTCAAATAAGTACTCAGGATCGAGTAATTCCTGAGTTTGACACAGAACTGGTAAGCCGCATGACTGATGATCAACTATTCTGGTTTGCCAGCGCTGTAGTAGCGATGGTTATGGCGGATGAACATATTGATCTGCATGAACGCTCATTCCTGCATTCGGCGATTCGTCTGGTGAAGGACAACGAAAAAATACAAGAACTTGAGGAATATATTTTGCGCTGGCAGACACCTCCGATTGAAGCAATTGAATTCAGCAAAGAAGATCAGCAACACATGCTGGAAAGTCTGCTGAATATTGCTACTGTGGACAGGGACTTTGATGAAAGGGAAGTGAATTTACTTACTAAAATAGCAAGATCAATGGACATTCCGGAGACTCAAATTGAAACCCTGATTAAACTAGGTTACAAGAGAGTTGAACAGTTCAGGGCAAACCAACTCCGTGCTCCAAATATAAGAGCACGGTTCTGATAAAAAAATAGTTCAATAAATCAGGTTGTTCTTAAATATTTAAAAACTAATCAGACCAGCTTGAAAATCTCACCTAACCCGTCTCTGATGGAACGTGTGTCCTTCCAGTGGCTGCTGCCTTTTTCCAGAAAAGACTCTGATGACGGTTTGTCGATTTCCTCCGCAAAAACTCCTCTGAAGGTTTTTGAAGCGAGCTGATCAGTCTGAACAACATAACGGACTCCGCTTTCGTAAAGTTTCAGCGAATCTTCATGAGCGGTAGTTACTGCAAGGAAAGGCAGATCTGGGGTAGTTCTTTTGATGTAACCGGCAAGTTCAATATCCGCGTCTAAGTCACTGCCTGTACAGGAAACAACAACTTTTGCCTCACTTAATTTATATTCTTTCCACACACTAGGATCCGCAGGGTCCGCGTAAACCGTATCAACATTGGAATCTTTGCGTTCTTCAAAATGTTTAATAATTTCCGGATCACAGTCGATCAACAAAACGCGTTCAGGTGTAAGCTGGTCCTCAAAAAATTCGCCGATTTCCTGAGCAATTTCATTGAATCCCAGTAAAACAACATGATTTTTCAAAACAACCTGCCGTTTGCTTTCCAGATCAACCGCGGAAATGTTACGATTCAAAACGCCAACAAGCCATTTGAAAGAATGATATAGTCCAGGTTGCACTGCGTGTCCCATGGCAGATACAAGCAGCGAAACAAGTATAACAGCAATCACGATAGCAAAAAGTCGATCATCAAAAACATCATTTTTCCAGGCTAAAAGCGCAACTATGATTGATATTTCTGATGCCTGATTTAAGGTAGTGCCGATGTAAAAAGCAGTACGACCTTTAAGTTTTGTGGCGAAACCAGTGATTATCAGGAACAAAGGTTTAATCAGAATCACTAGAATCAGCAGCGGGATGATTGCTCCCAGATTGCTGGAAAAGTTTGATGATTGAATTGTTGCTATTTCAACACCAACTGTCAGGAAAAACAATGCGCCTCCAAAGGATTTCAAAGGGCCAACCTTGTCTTCAATATCAAGCCGGTAGGGCAGGTTCCCCACAGATATTCCAGCAAAGAAAGCGCCAGCTTCCGGAGAAATTCCGATATAGCCGCAAATGGCCGCAATACCCATGCAATACCCAAGAGCACTTACAAACAGGAGCTCAGCAGAACGTAACAAATAACGCACAACCGGTTCCAGAACCACTTTTGACAATATCATCAGAATAACTATCAAAAGCACCAGTTCCTCTGTCAACCAGAGATTAAAAACCATAGTTGATTTAAAAGATTCAACTGTAGAAAACAGTGCGGATGTATTTGAAAATTGACTCACAACTCCGGTTGCACTTAATTTAGCAATTAAGACAATTGCGCATAATGAACCCAGCACAGTAATACCCTTTGAAATCTGTCCTTGTAATGATTCTTCTGTGCCACTGTTTTCCAGTGCGGCAGCAACAAGAATGCTGGATGGTACCGCGAGACAAAGGGCAAAATAGATTCCTTCACTGAAACCTACTGTTCCGGCAAAGCTGGCTGCGGCCCAGAAAAAGAGCAGCAGACCCAAACCCATGTAACCTACTCCATTGACAAGAATTAAATTAATCCGTTTAGTTATGTCAACCAGATTGAATTGTAACCCTGCCATGAAAAGAATCAGCACAATGCCAATTTGCTGAAACCCTGAAAGTATGGCCTTTATTCCACTATAATGCTGATCCAGCTGATCCAGCGATGTTTCCGGAAGTCCGGCAACACTGGCCATAATGTAGCCCATGATCACAAATGACAGGATGTTCGTCTGTTTTAGTTTCGTGAATAGGATTGTTATCAGCATGGCACCACCGAGCATCAAGCCCAGAGGTTTAATGAACCAGCCTCCTCCACCTGCATATACCGGCAAAGAAGCAAATAGTCCAACAGCCAGGATTAACGAGAATCTGAAAATAAGTGATTTAGACATAAAACCTCTTTATCTGGTGTTAAGCAGTATTAAGCATTAGCAAAGGCGCTGCCAAGTCCTTCCTGCAATTTCTTTGTGTCTGAAAAATGGTTTTCACCAATTTCCCTGAAAGCATCTTTAGGCGGTTTAGTTTCTTCTGTTTCAAAGATATTTCTGAAAGTTTTTGCTGCCAGATACTCCGTTTGAATTACATAGCGTGCTCCTGCGCCATACAATTCCAATGTTTCTTCATGTGAAGAAGTGGCTGCAATAAACGGCACTTCAGGTGCTTCTTTTTTGAGCCAGCGTGTAATTGCCAATTCTGCTTCCTGACCTCCGTCTATACAGGAAATAACAACTTTTGCCTTGTTAAATGCAAGGTCTTCCCACACATCCGGATCAGCCATATTAGAGTAGTGTGCGTGTATGTTGCTGTGTCCATGCTGCTGTTCAAAGTACTCTATGATACGCGGATCAAGATCCAGCAGTAAAACCTGCTGTCCACGCTGAGCATAAAAGTCAGCAATTTCTATGGCGAGTTCATTATATTCCATAATGACAACATGCCCTTCCAGCTTGATTTCATCAGAAGCATCCTCCTGTGCAGCTGTTGAACGCCCATCCATAAAACTCAGAACATTGGCAAAAACTCCATGAAGAGCATCAAGGAACTGGTGCCCTAACGAAGAAAGGAAAAACGAGATCAGAACCACCAGAGTCACCACAATGAAAATGTGCGGATCAAAGATTTTATATTGTAAACAAAGTACAGCAAGCATCAGCGAAAATTCTGAACTTTGATTTATGATGGCTCCCATCAGGAATGAAGGTTTGGAGTTCAGGCGGCTTAAGAAACCCAAAGCAAGCATAAGCGGTATTGTCAGAACAACAACTAATACCGCCAGTATCAGACCTTCCATCAAACCGCCAAGCATCTGGTCCGTTGTTAACTCAGAAATATCAAATCCAAGACCCATGAAAAAGAGTATAACCCCGAATGCTTTTAAAGGTTCTACTTTGTCCTCAATCTCATGCCTGTATGGAAGTGCGGCAAGAGTTGCTCCAGCAAAGAAGGCTCCGATTCCAGAAGAAAAGTGAATAACCTCACACAACGCGGCAACACCCATTCCGTAGCCTAAAGTTCCGATGAAGAGAAGTTCGCCTGATTGAGCAAAAAATTTGAAAAGTGGATTGAGAATGTATTTGGTGACAAAATAAAGAACAATTGCCAAAGCAAACATTTTTCCAAATATCATGGCAACTTCGATGCCCAGGTTTGGCGGTTCAATGCCAGGTTCTGGTGGCTTCAGACTGCCGAGGATGGCAAGCGCAACTACTGCAACTATATCCTGAAGAACCATTAAACCCAGCGCGATCTGACCGTGTTCTTCTGCAATTTGTCCTGTATTTTTTAGTGTCCCTATAACCAGAATAGTAGATGACAAAGTAAGACATAGCGCGAAATAAATCAGAGCAGGTGTAGCATTTTCCGTGGGCAGACCTGCGTCTGTCATATAGGTGGCGTCAATTCCAACGTACAGTGCGCCCAGGCCAACACTGATAAGAAACAAACCAATAATTTGTCCGAACCCATTGATCAAAAGCAGTTTCCAGCGCTTTATTAAGCCGGGAATATCTACTTCCATTCCTGCCATAAAAAGCAGAAGTGTAATGCCAATATCGATAAAAGCAGTCATCACATTTGTGTTGATGACTGTTCTGACACCGACTATGCCAGCCACAACACCTACAATGATGAATGCGAACAGGCTGGCCTGTTTTGCATAACTTAGAATAATCGCAACCACTGCTGCAGCAAGGAGCATCACACCTAAGGGCTCAATCAAACTGCTTCCGCCACCGCCGCCGGCAAAAGCGGGCAGTCCAAGAACTAATAATATGAGAGCAAATGCTCCGTAACGCATGTTAACTTTCATAAGATATACTCCTTATTTATGTGTTGCTAACAAGAGGTTCAATTCGGATATCAGCAACATATTTATAAATATCAAGTTTGTGGAATGAGACTTTCACATCCAGAATAATTTGCAAGTTAATATGTTAATCAACAATGATTTAACTATATTTTATTTAACCGCATATTGAGATTAATTTCTGGGGGATATTCTCTTTTAGTTACACGACATAAGTCAAGGAAATAATAAAAGAAAATCTGAAATAACTTTATTATAAAAAAATTAGTTATCATTTAAGACAGGAAAGAACCAGGAGTTTTCTTTTTCATAAGCACGTGCGGCTTGGAACAATAGTGCTTCTTCAAGAGGGGGTGTAACCAGCTGAAATCCTGTAGGGAGACCATTATCTGTTTGTCCGGCAGGTACAGTGATAGCCGGAAGACCTAGATAATCAAACGGGCGGGTACAGTGGCCAAGCAACATAAGATATTCAATAAATCCGGGATTTGACTGAATGTCAGATTCGGCCAGTGTTGGTACAGGAATTGGTACAACAGGTGCGTGCAGTATGTCCACCTTGCTGAAAACATCCTGCAGGAATTCCTGCAAAATAACATTGCGTAATTTTAACGCGTCAAGATAATCCACAGAAGAAAAAAATAATCCTGACATCAGGCGTTCTCTTGTTTGTGAACCATAATCTTCAGGCTTTTCTTTCAACCACTTGGCGTGAGCAGAACTGCCTTCTGAAGCGGTAATAATGTTTGCCATAGAGTTACATACTTCAAAATTATCCGGAAGATCAATTTCCACAATATTTGCGCCGAGGCTCCGGAAAACATCTCTGCTTTTATTGATTTCTCTCAACACTTCCGGATGTACTTTTTCATCAAAATAGGTAGCAGGAATACCAATTTTTATCCCATTTATTCCTGAATCAATATTCTCAAGGTAATCCGTTTTTTTATGATTGAGTGAAGTCGGATCATTTGTATCTGCACCTGAAATAATTTGTGTCAGCAAAGCGCAGTCAGTAACAGTTCTGGTGAGTGGTCCTATATGATCCAGGGAAAATGAAAGAGGCATTGCACCGAAACGACTGACACGTCCATAAGTTGGTTTAATGCCTACAAGCCCACAGCATGACGCCGGAAAGCGAATTGAACCGCCTGTGTCAGAACCAAGCGAACCATAACTTAAAAACGCCCCAACCGCGGCTGCAGGGCCGCTTGAGGAACCTCCGGGAATATGGTTGAGACTCAATGGGTTTTGAACATCCCCAGTGATTTCGTTATGTCCTGTAAGTCCATAGGCAAACTCCACCATATTCAAACGGCCAATGTCCAACGCACCAGCTTGATCCAGTTTAAGAAGTGCTGTTGCCGTTACGGAAGGGAGATACTTTTCACAGATTTTTGAACCGCATGCGGATATTTTACCTTTACGGTAAAACATGTCTTTATGTGTCAGCGGTACACCATGCAATGGTCCACGCGAGTTTCCGGATGATAATTCCTGATCAGCTAATTCCGCGTCCGCTAGAGCTTCTTCCGGAAACAAACGTGCAACACAATTAAGTGATTCCCCTTGTTCTTCCAGTTGCTCCAAATTATTACGGACAACTTCCATTGAAGATACCTCACGCCGGGCAATTGCTCCGGATATCTCAATCAGACTCATCCGAGACAAAGAATCATCAGGCATTTTGATCCTCTGTCTGCTCTTGCTTTAATTTCCAGGTGGAGATAACTTTGCTAAAACCGGAGGGTTCTGCTTCAAAAGGCACCAGACATATATAATTCTGTTTAATGTCTGAATGATTTTTGGCGGATTTTAATGCTGACTTTACTTCCGGGACATCTATATTTCTTTCAATAAAATCAGACCATTGATTACTCATGGTTTTTCTGCAGAGGAAGGTTTGAATTAAATGGAGGGACTTAAAAGCAGAATGCTGTTGTGAAATATGATGTGTCGGGCCAAACCTGACCCGACGCTGGAAAATATTAAAATGGATTATCCGGAAGGAGGCTTGGAAATAATTCCTTTGACATAGAATTTCATACCAAGCATTTCACCGTCAGTCAAGGCCTTTGTGACGCGTGTTCCATCCTGCTTGGTAAATCCATGGTCGAACACATCCATGGCACCACTAAGAATTTTTCCTCTTTCCTTGTTCATTTTTCTAATCAGGGATTGTGGAACATCCGGATGAAAACTGGTCAGGCCGACAATTCCACTGTCAAGTCCCCACCAGTCAGAGCCGGCTTTCCATGTTCCATTTTCTACGGCTTTGACAGCTTCAAGATAATAGACATCCCAGTTCCAGACAGCAGCAGTCAAATGTGCTTCTTTACCATAGATGGCCATATCTGTGTCATTGCCAATCGCATATACGCCATTTTTCTTTGAGACTTGAACTGTTGCCGCGGAATCCGCCATGGTGACAATTACGTCTGCGCCGTTATCAATCAGGGCTTGCGCTGCGTCACTTTCTTTGGCAGGATCAAACCAGCTGTTGATCCACAAAACCTCTACTTCAATATCAGGATTTGATTGTTGTGCCCCAAGGGCGATGGAGTTGATGTGCCTTATTATTTCCGGAATCGGCTGAGAACCGACAATACCGATACGCCCCTTTTTACTCATTCCTCCTGCAATAATGGCGGCAAGGTATTTGGCCTGATACATTCGGCCAAAATAGTTGGCCATGTTTTTGTCCTGCTTAAATCCTGAGCAGTGCAGGAAAACTTTGTCAGGATGCTGTTTTGCCACTTTCAGGGTTGGGTCCATGTAACCAAAACTGGTTGTAAAAACTATATCATGTTTTCGTGCCATTTTACGGATCACACGTTCTGAATCACCCTCTGGTACAGATTCAACGTAACTTGTTTCGTGTCCGGCAGCTTCCAGTGCTTTGCGCCCCAAATCATGCGCATAAGTCCAACCGCCATCGCCAATTGGGCCTACATATACAAAACCCACGCTTGGTTTTCCCGCCCAGACTGAACTGCCAAGAATTAAGAAAATGGTTACAATCAGACCAGTGATTTTAGCGAACATTGTTTTCATATTAATCTCCATTATAAAATTAAATGGACTTTTATAAAGTCCATGTCAGAATCCGGCATGATGCCGGGGAAACCCGCACAAACAATCAGTGTTTTTCACCCCTGAAAAACACTGTTCCCAGTGCGGCGGGCATGACTTGAATTCCGTACCTATTATTTCTTATTGTCACCAAGGTCAAAACTAAAATTGTTAAAACATACGGCAACATTTTTAAAAAATATGGGGACAAATCGATGCCTAAGATTTGCAGACGCAGCTCTAAAGCAAGAGCAAAGCCAAAGAGATAAGCCCCGCCAAGTGCCTTAATCGGGTGCCAAAAAGCAAAGATTACCAAGGCAACCGCGATCCATCCACGCCCCGCTGTTATACCATCCACCCAAAACGGGGTTAATGCAAGCGGAAAATACGCACCTCCAATTCCTATCAACATTCCACCTGCAGTAACCGCGTAAAAACGATAACTCAACACTGAAAGTCCAAGTGAATCGCAAACCTCTGGAGCTTCGCCGATTGAACGTATGTTTAGTCCCAGCCGTGTCTTGAAAAGCATCCACCACGACAGCACAACACAGAGGTATGAAAAATATACGAGGATGTCTTGATTGAAAAGTACCGGTCCAAGTACGGGGATGGCATGCAGTCCAGGTATAGAAATTCTGGATAAAGGTTCCACAGTTTCTCCCATAAGTTTGTCTCCAAACAAACCACTTAGTCCTGTGCCGAGAAAAGTAAGCGCCAGTCCGGATGCTATTTGACTTGCACGCAGCATTAAACAGACAATTCCGTGTATCATTGAGACCAGTCCGGAAACAACTGTGGCTGCAACTACCGCATAAAAGTAGCTGCCGGTATTCAACATTACGACAAAAGCCACTAATGCCCCAACCAGCATTAATCCTTCCATACCAAGGTTTATCACTCCCGCACGTTCACTGATAACACCTCCTAGAGTTGCGAATAACAATGGTGTACCCATTCCTACAGCAGCGATCAATATTTGAATAAAAAAATCCATAATTCTTTGTTTATTCCAAAAGTGATAAAACTTTGGTGCTTGGTTTTTAAGGTGGATTCAGAGTAAAAAATGTTGGCTTTGATTTAAAAAATCAAAGCAGTAAAAAATTAGTCATTCCCGTGTACTGCTTGCAAACAATTGTCTTTTCAAACGCAGCCGGTAATCTGTGAAAATATCTGTACCCAAAACTGTAAACAAAATTATTCCCTGATACAGGTAAACCATTGCTATTGGCAAACCGTACTCAATTTGCAAAACTTCTGCGCTTACAAAAACAATAGACATGAAAAACGCACTTAAAATAACTCCCAGAGGACTATTCTTTGCCAGCCAGGCCACAATGATTCCGGTGTAGCCATAGCCGATAGAGATGTTTTGCTGTAAGCGATAATGAATTCCGGTTACTTCACTGAAACCGGCAAGACCCGCAATTGCTCCACTTGCGGCAAAAACCAGTATTGTCACCATGCGTATATTCACACCAGAGTAGCGTGCTGCGTCAGGGTTGTCTCCGCTTAATCGAATCTGAAATCCCAATTTGGTTTTCCACAATATCCAGGAAATAATCCCAACAGTAATAAAGGCAATGATAAGTCCGGCATGTACTGAAGTATTTCCAAATGTCGGCAGTTGTGCAGCTTCAGAAAATTGTCTGGTCATAGGAAAATTATTTGTATTTGGATCACGCCACGCCCCAAACAGCCAATGATCTATCCATGCTGCAGCAACATAGTTGAGCAAAAGAGATGTGATGATTTCATTTACTCCGAATCGGGCTTTTAAATAACCCGGAATACTACCCCATAATCCACCGCCAATCATGGCCATTAAGAACATCATTACAATCAGAATGCCTGCAGGCAATTTGCCGTCGTACTGTAAAACAAACCAGGTAAGTGCAAATGTGCCCATGTGGAGCAAGTCCTGTGAAGAGTAAAGGAGTCATTTTGACCAGCAGGTCCTGCCAGCCGTATTGAGTCAGAAAGATTTCTTCTCCGACAATCTGGTAGGCTGCCAGAGGTTCTATTCCTAATGCCATAAAAAAGAACAAACTTATGAACAGCACCAGAAATAAGGCAGCAGCAAGCACAATAACACGCCCCCATGGTGACGTGTTTACTCGCTTTTCCAAAAAAAATCGCACAGAAAGGTTTTAGTTTTTTGGAGACTTAAGCTCTAAATAAAGAGCAGTGAATAAGCTATGGAAGTGAATAAGCTCCCCAATATTGTAAGCTCTTAAAGATGGGGAAGGAAGATCGACTTTATTTCAATGTGGCAATATATGCTGCAATATTTTTTATTGCTTCGTCATTGGCTAGAATCATGGCCATAGGTCGCATTTGCATTCCAAACATATCGCCGCTTTTTGTTCCGCGAATTCCTGCTTTAAAGTTCTTCAACTGTCTCACAACATACCAGTCCTGCAGGCCGGATAATTTTGGTGAGTTTAACGCTTTACTACCTTCCGCGGAAGGACCGTGACACGCCTGGCAAATGGCATAACCTGCCTTCCCTGCTGCGACATCTCCTTGGATTGTCTTCTCAGTTGTTTTTCCCTCAGGCAAGCTTGAGACATAAGCAGCCATATCCAGAATGGCCTGGTCATTGGCTAAAGTTAAGGCCATCGGACGCATTTGCATTCCAAAAGTATCTTTTGGATCAGCCCCCCTAATTCCCGCTTTAAAGTTTTTCAATTGCCGCTCCAGATACCAGGGTTCCTGACCGGCAATTTTTGGTGCGTTTAAATTATTATTCCCCATGCCATCCGCTCCATGACATGCCATACAAACAGCATAACCCGCTTTCCCCTTTACTGGGTCGCCTGCAGCATAGATTTGAATTGCAGACACGATTCCAAAAGTTATTGCAATTACTAATGCAAACAGTTTCTTCATAGTTAAGTTAATGATTCAGAAAATTAGTATAACTACCTACATAAATCTTGTAAAACAGCAAAAAGTCTAGTTAGGAAATCTACGTATATATTACTTTAGCGTTGAAATGTATGCGGCTACATTATCAATTGCTTTATCATCCGCCAGAGTCATGGCCATTGGGCTCATTTGTTGACCAAAAGTGTCTTTTGGATCTGCACCGCGAATCCTCTTCTTAAAGTTTTGCAGTTGTCTTACTATGTACCAGTCATACTGACCTGCCAGCCTTGGAGCATTCAAGTTAGAGTTGCCTTCTCCATTTGCTCCATGACATGAAATACATAACGCGTAAGCGGCTTTTCCGGCGGAAGCATCACCTTGAACAGTTTTTTCAGACACTGAACCTTGGAGCGTGTTTACGTAAGCCGAGACATCCGCAATAGCCTGCTCGTTAGTAAGGGTCAAAGACATTGGTCTCATTTGCTGTCCAAAGATATCTTCATTATGAGTTCCTCTTAATCCGGATTTAAAACCTGCCAATTGTCGAGCAACATACCATTCCTCCTGTCCGGAAATCCTTGGTGCGTTAAGTGCTTTGTTTCCGGCACCGTCTGCTCCATGGCATGAAACACATACAGCATATAAAGCTTTTCCATTTGCTGCTGATCCTGTTGCAGATACTGCTGCAGTTTTTGTGGCGGTTGCTTCAGGAGTTTTTTCAGTTACAGCAACCAATTCTTCGGTGAATGTTGCCACGTATGACGCCACATTGTTGATAGCTGTATCATCTGGGAGACTAAGCGCCATCGGACGCATCTGCATTCCATACACGTCTTTTTTGTGTGTACCACGGATACCTTTTTTAAAACTGCTTAACTGCCTTGCTACATACCAGTCTGGAAGTCCGGCAATTTTTGGTGCATTGAGAGCCTTGTTACCTTCACCTTGTGCGCCATGACAGGCAATGCAGGTTGCATAAGCTGATTTACCGGCAGCAGTGTCTGCTTGGATCGTTGGTTTAGATGGTGCGCCTCTTAGTGTGTTGATAAACGCCACTACCTTGCTCAAATCCACATCATTTGCCAAAGTCATTGCCATTGGCCGCATCTGTATTCCGTAAAAATCTTCCGAATGTGTGCCACGTATTCCATCACGCCAGTTACGCAATTGCCGTTCAACATACCATGCATGCTGTCCTGCCAAGCGTGGTGCTCCTAATTTTTGGTTTCCTTCCCCTTCTGAGCCATGACAGGATGCGCATGGAGCATAAAGAGGTTCGCTTACAGGACTCTTAACAACAGCTTCAACTTGTTCTGATTTGACAGCTACAGGTTTCGGTGTGGAAACTCCTTTTAAGGTTGCCACGTATGCTGTCACGTCACGAATTGCCTCATCGTCTGCAAGAGTCATTGCCATCGGCCGCATCTGTTGCCCGTAGATATCTTTTGCATGCACACCTCGTATACCATTTTTGAAATTTTTGAGCTGCCGCTGTACATACCAGTCCGGAAGTCCTGCAATCTTTGGTGAGTTAAGAGCTGTGTTTCCTTCACCGTTTGCCCCATGACATGTAACACAAACAGCATAAGCTGTTTTGCCTGCCTGAATGTTTCCGTTAATACCAGAATGTTTCTCACGTCCATCCAAAGTGCCGATATAGGCCACTACATCTTCAATTTCCTGATCAGTGTACAGGCTCATTGCTATAGGACGCATTTGCATTCCTGTAATGTCATCAAGATGGTTCCCTCGAATACCATTCTTAAAATTATTGAGCTGTCTTGCTATATACCAAGGCTGCTGTCCGGAAATCCTGGGGGCATTTGTGACTTTCCTTCCTTCTCCGTTATCGCCATGACAGGCAATGCAAACTTTGTATTTTGCTTTTCCTCGCTGCACGTCTCCTTCTGCATATGCACTGACTGAAAAAACTGTTAGTGATAAAAGTACAGTGATTACTGAGATGAATTTCTGCTTCATGTCATTTCCTTTGAAAATCCAAGACTTATGTTGTCAGGTATAGGTATGTATAACTTATAATTGAAATAATTTGATAATGACCGACAACTTTATCATAGAGTTATAAAAATTGGCAAATACTTTACTGATTAAGATTTTTTTTCACTTAATCAGAATCCAGGCGATATCTAGCCGGTGCACGGCATTCTTCATAAGACTGTGCTTTATAACTGTATCCATTCCCCACTCTTACTTTCTGACGGTCCTCTTCAAGTTCAGGAACACACTCCTGATAGTTCCGTTGGTTTAGTGACGATCCGCAGCCGCTGTTGCCAAACAGCAAAATACTTCCGAGCAAAATGCAGAGCAAAAAAAGCGATAGGTTTGTCGACTGATTTTGCTCACTGCAAAACATTTTTGGATCAATTATAAGTTGTATTGTTTCTGTTGCAGACGTTGAATGTGATAAGTCAGGCGCTCCAGAAAATGATCAATTTCAGCCTTGGTTGTTGACCAGCCCCAGCTGATTCGCAGGCTTGATTTTGCTTTGTCACGGGAGAGTCCCATTGCTAACAGTACATGGGACGCTTCCATAGCTCCGGATGAACAGGCTGACCCTGTTGAAACTGCTATACCATCCAAATCAAGAGAAATCAACAAACTTTCTGCACTGATTCCGTCACATCCAAAATTCAAAGTATGAGGCAAACTGTTATCCAACTTGGTATTAATGAAAATACCTTTAACAGATTTGATTTTGCCAAGAACAGTTTCCTGTAAATGAGAATATTGTGTTTGAAGCCTGGCTTGATTTGCCAGGTACCATTCTAAAGCTTTTGCAAAACCAACTGCAAGAGTCACGTTTTCGGTACCGGCTCGTCGCACACGTTCCTGTTTCCCGCCGGTTATCAGAGGCAGAAATGCTGTTCCCTGTCTGACGTAGAGCAGCCCTATACCGCGCGGACCTCCCAGTTTGTGCGAAGTTGCGGTCGCAAAATCAACTCCGGACGTTTTCAAATCAAGTTTTATTTTTCCTGCTGCCTGAACCAGATCAGTGTGAAAAGCTATTTCATGATCTTTTGCAATTTGACTTAATTCATCAATCGGCTGCAAGCACCCGGTTTCATTGTTTGCCGTCATCAAAGATATAAAAGACGTTTCCGGACGGATGGATTTAATCAATGAATCCGGATCAATCAGTCCGGATGAGTCAACAGGAAGTTCTGTTAACTGAATGTTTGGCAGGTCAGCGAGAATGCGGATTGTTTCCAGAACTGAAGGGTGCTCAATTGCTGAAGTAATTAGATGCTGCTGTCCGGAAGCAAATAATAATTGTCTGAGTACAGAGTTGTTGCTTTCTGAACCACCGCTGGTAAAGAAGATTTCCCGGGATTCAGCACCTAAAGATTTGGCAAGGCTTTCTCTTGCTTCTTCAAGCGTATTCTTTGCTTCGCGTCCAGCCCAATGCGGGCTTGAAGCATTGCCGAATGCCTGCTGTGCCACTTCACTCATTGCGGTCTGTGCCTCAGGCAGCAATGGTGAGGTGGCGTTATGATCCAAATAAATTTTTGTTTCCGTCACTGTCAGTTCTTAAGAACAATGCTGAGAGAGGAAATAAAACAGTGAAGTGGAACTAGATGAACTGGCAGCCACAGCCGAGGTATTAATCAGCCGGTCAGCAAACCTCCATAGTTAATAAAAAACGGCACAAAAACCAGGCTGAGTATAGCTGAAAGCTTTATCAGAATATTCAGTGATGGCCCTGATGTGTCCTTGAATGGGTCACCTACTGTGTCTCCAACTACTGCTGCCTTGTGTGTTTCAGTACCTTTACCTCCGAAGTTGCCTTTTTCTATGTATTTCTTTGCGTTATCCCAGGCTCCACCGGAGTTTGCGGAAGAAATGGCAAGCACGCCGCCGGAAACAAGTGAACCGGCCAATATACCAGCAACAGCCGGTACTCCAAAAAGGAAGCCCACCAAAAGTGGTGTGCCCATGATCAATATTCCCGGAGGTATCATTTCACGCAGAGCTGCAGTTGTGGAAATCTCCACGCATTTCTCATAATCAGGCTCAGCTTTTCCCTCCATAATTCCTGGAATTGTGCGAAATTGCCGTCGCACTTCTTCAATCATGTCAAAAGCTGCTTTGCCTACAGACTTCATGGTCATCGCGGAGAAGAGGAAAGGCAACATTGCCCCTACGAATAATCCTGTCAACACAAGCGGATCAAGCAGGTTAATACTGTTCATGATATTTGCCTGTGGATCCAAAAGATCAGCACGGGTTAAAAATGCTGAAAAAAGTGCAAGTGAGGTAAGTATTGCAGAGCCAATGGCAAAACCTTTGCCTATTGCGGCGGTAGTATTTCCAGCAGAATCAAGTACGTCTGTTCTGTCGCGAATACTTTCGCCCATCCCAGTCATTTCAGCAATTCCGCCGGCGTTGTCCGCAACAGGACCGTACGCGTCAATAGTCAGCCCGACTACCAGGGTACTTAACATTCCGATTGCCGCAATTGCTACTCCATACATGCCCGCAAGTGTGAAAGGCACGAAGATACTTACGGCAAGAAGTAAAATCGAACCGGTTGCGCTGTGATAACCCAACGCCAGACCGAATATGATATTGGTTGCGGCGCCGGTCTCAGATGATTTTGCCACTTCACGTACTGGTTTGAAATCATGTGAGGTATAATACTCTGTCAGCAATCCTACCAGTAATCCTGCCACAGTACCTGTTAAATAGCAGAAATAGACATCAAGGTTAGTGTATATTTCATTGTTTATTTCAAATGATTCTGGCAGTGCCCAGAGAGAAACAAAAAGCATCACCAGTGCGCTCAGACCGGTGGCAACAATCAGGAGTCTTTTCAATGCGGGAGCGACGTCTTTTTCTTCCTTTACCCCTGCAGTAAACATGGTAACAAGGCTGATTGGAATCCCAACTGCTGAAATCAATATCGGGAACAAAAGGGCTTCTGTATTTGTAGCAAATGCCACCGCGCCGATCACAAGTGCCGCACAAGTGCTTTCAGCACACGATCCGAACAGATCAGCCCCCATTCCAGCCACATCACCCACATTGTCACCTACATTGTCCGCAATCACTGCCGGATTACGGGGATCATCTTCCGGAATGCCCTGTTCCACTTTACCAACAAGGTCTGCGCCCACGTCTGCTGCCTTAGTAAATATACCTCCGCTTACACGGCCAAACAGCGCGATCGAGGAACCTCCCAGTCCAAAACCTGCCATGACTTCCATAAGTATGTGTGTATCGATTCCTGGAAGAAGTGCGTCAAGAGCCAGATAAATAACTGCCAGACCTAAGACTGCCAGTCCCACCAGACCAAAACCCATCACCGCTCCTGAATTGAGAGCCACATAGAAGGCATCCGCAATAGAATTTTTTGCCGCTGTGGTAGTTCTGGCATTTCCGATAGTGGCAATGCGCATCCCGATAAATCCTGAGGCAATGGATATCACACATCCAAGCAAAAATGAAATTGCGGTATAGAGTCCTTCACTTACATCAGGTGTGTGAGGATCATCAATCAGAAAAGCTATCAGGATCGCGAATCCGGCCATAAAATATGCCATGTATCTATATTCCGCTTTCAGAAAAGCCATTGCTCCAACTGCAATTGCACGGTTGATTTTTGTGAGTTTTTCTGCTTCTTCGGCATTTTCAATTCCTTGAGTAAGTGGAATTGATGAAACTTTGATCCAATAAAAAAGGGCTGTGGCCAATCCAAGTATCGCTGAAGCTATAATAACTGCGATCATTAATTCTCCTGTGTTTTGGTGTTACATATTAATTACATTTGCAGCGTCCCTGAAAAATGAACGCTTGCGTACAAGGCAGGAAAGAGGCATTCTGCACTAAATTCTTTCCTGCTTACCGATTTTACTGTTATATTGTTGATTTGCTATTTTGTGCTGCAGGAACAAATAACATTATGAGAGCAACTATCATACACATTTCTGATTTGCATTTCCACTCATATCCTCAAAAACTTCAGGATTGGAAATCAAAAAGAATATTAGGCGCGGCAAATTTACTCATTCGACGTGCAAGGGAATTTCCGCTGCAGAGAGCAAAGCTTCTGGTTGATCGTATCCAGGATATGAACTGTGACCATCTTGTTATCAGTGGCGACATGACACAGCTTTCACTAGAAAGAGAATTTTCTCTGGCCCGAGAAATTCTGGAACCGCTGCTTGCGCAACCAGAACGAGTAACGATAATTCCTGGTAACCACGACCGCTATGTCAGGCAGCCGTCCGGCACCGATTTATTCACTCAATATTTTGGTGAGTTTTTTGGTACAAATGAATTACATGTGCGCAACCTCAATCAGGAATGGGTCATAGTCGGATGGGACAGCGCTCATCATAATGACTGGATTACTGCGGCAGGAACAGTGAAGGGAAGCACCATAAAGGCTACTGAAACACTTCTGAAAAGTTATCCCGAAAAGACTAACTTCATAATTGCCAATCACTACCCGCTAACATTTCCGGAAGACTGGAAATTCGACAGGTCTCATGAGTTGTATAATCTTGTTCCGGTACGGAATTGGATTTTGCAAAATCAGCAAATCAGTCTTTACTTGCATGGACACATTCACAGGAATTGGCTTCACTGTCTTCCAAGAGATTCAGGTCCGGATTTGATGTTGGTTAACTCAGCGGCATCCTGTTCTAAATTGTATTCCGGACAAAACTCATCGTTTCATCAGATTGTTTTGGATGACGGCAATGTCAAAGTGACTCCGGTTTTGCTCAATTGAAAAATGCGATTATTGTTAGTTTTTTTATGCATGCTCAATTATTCTTTTGCAGTTGGAAAAGAGTCTGAAGACACACAGGGAAATCGATGCAAACTGGCTGTAAATCAAAATACTGAATATCAGGTAACAGGAATCTACGGCAGTCCATTGGAATCTGAATGGCACCCTGCTGCGGCCTATGTGTTAATAAGAGAAATGTATCGATTTGAAGTGCTGCGCAGAGAATTTCAGCAAAAAACGGAACTATGGCGCTTTGAGTTTGCAGAAATGTCCGTAGGAAAAACAATTGTTTTTGTTTATCATCAAATCCAACTAGCAGGTTATTGCGGCGGACCGAATGCATTTTTTGTGATCAAGAAATAACAAAATGTGAAAAGTAAAATTGATATCTTTTTACGAAACATTCAGTTTTTATAATTGTTACAAAAAAAAAATTCTTCCAAGATAATGATATTAAACGAATTATTAAATATTTTAAAAATAAGTCAAAAAAATTGTTTTTTTTTCTTGACAGGCTTTTGAAGTGGGAGTAGGATTTTTATTTTGAAGTCAATATTAGTGAATGATTTCAATATGTTGTTAGTAAGGTCTAAAATTTAATGATAGCATACACCAATAATAAATTTAGCAGGTGCTAATTTATTATTTTTTATGTATCTGAAATAGAAGATTTAGGTCTTTAATTCTAATAGGGTAAAAACCATGATTGAAGGAAGAATAAGCCATCTGGATCTTGAGAACCGTTCAGCGCTGATTGTTGAAGGTAACGGCAATGAAATTACGGTTAATTTCGCGCTGCGCACTAATGTGGAGATTATAGAAGATGAGACAGTCGGACTGATGGGCGGTGAATTGGAGGACCTTGAAGAAGGTTATCAAGTGGAGCTTGAGGTTGCTTCGACTAACGATGATGGAAGTATAATTTGTGATTCCATTGCGTGTGTTAGTTGATTAATGAATCTCCTGAATCTGAAAAATCAGTTTTTTGTTTAATATCAGACAGGAGTCCATACGACCCTATGCAGCACACTGCATGAGGGAAGTTTACACAGGGCCTTTCAGGCCTTAATTAATGAACACTTTCTGAATCATTAGGAGGATGAAATATGGAGAAGGAAAAAGGTTCGAATAGAAGGAGTTTTCTTCGCGGAGCACTTGTAGCTGCGGGAGCCACATCGGCTACCATCATGACTGCAGGTTCGGCCGTCGGGAAAGCAGTAAAAACAGCTTCAGGTTCAACCGGTCCTGTTTTGTATCGACGGACCAAGGAAGCTGAGCGATATTACAAAACCCTATATACATGAGAGGAGGATTTATGAAACTGACCAGAGTTACAGAAAGTGGCGGACAGTACCCAAATCCTGCTTTGATGGACGGACTCCAGACAGGAGTAAGTCGCCGAGGTTTTATCACCGCGGCAGGAATGGGTGTTGGACTGGCTGCAATGGGGCCATCGCTGGTGAAGGAAGCAAAAGCCGCAACTGATACGGGAGGAAATCCTCGTAAGCTGAATCAGATTAAGACCATCTGTGGAAACTGTGCTGTTGGCTGTGGTTTCATCGCAGAGGTGGAAAACGACACCTGGGTCAGCATTGAACCATGGTTTGAGCATCCTATCAATCAGGGCAGCCTTTGTTCAAAGGGCTCTGCGGCCAGAGAGCATGTGATCAGTGAGAAACGTCTCAAGTCTCCAATGAAGCTGGACGGCGGAAAATGGAAGCGTATCAGCTGGGACACGGCAATGAGCGAAATTACTGCAAAGTTGCAGGATATTCGCAAAAAGCATGGACCGGATGCATTGATGATTCTGGGTTCTGCCCATCACAATAACGAAACTTCATACGCGCTGCGCAAGTTTGCGGCATTCTGGGGGAGTAACAATATTGACCACCAGGCTCGAATTTGCCACTCCACCACTGTGGCCGGGATTGCTAATACCTGGGGTTACGGAGCAATGACAAACTCCATGAACGATATAAGAAACAGTCAGTGTGTTTTCATTATTGGAGAAAATGTTTGCACCTCGCACCCTATTGCTATGCAGCATATTTTAACAGCGAAAGAGGAGAATAAAGCGCAAATCATTGTTGCTGACCCAAGATTTACTCAAACCGCAGCATTTGCTAATAAATTTGTGCAATTTCGTTCAGGTACGGATGTGGCCTTAATCTATGGCCTTATCAATGTTATCTTGGAAAATGGCTGGGAAGACAAAAGCATGATCAATGATCGTACTTATGGATTCAGTGACTTGAAAGAAGAACTGAAGCGCTATGATCTTGAGACTGTTTCTGACATTACAGGGGTGCCTGTTGCAGATATAGTGCATTCAGCCCGGCTGATGGCAGAGAACAGACCAGGCACACTCATATGGGCCATGGGCGGAACTCAGCATGCTAATGGTACATCAAACACTCGATCATACGCTGCTCTGCAATTAGTACTGGGTAACATGGGTAAGCCTGGAGGTGGTTGTAATATCTTTCGTGGACACGATAATGTCCAGGGAGCCACAGATCTTGGTGTGTTATCAAATACCCTTCCCGGTTACTATGGTCTGGGTGTTAACACTGCATACAAGCATTGGTCAAATGTCTGGGGTGTTGAACACAACTGGATTAAATCACGATTTAAGGATGAGAAGATAATGGGTAAGAAAGGGTTCACAGTGGCACGCTGGTACGAGGGTGTACTGATGGATACAAAGGAGCTTGGACAGGATGTTAATGTCCATGCGGCCTTCTACTGGGGGCACTCCTGCAACAGTCAATCCCAAATGGACCGGATCAAGACTGCTCTGGACAAAGTGGAGTTGCTGGTAGATATTGACCCATTTGTAACAACTACTTCTATTCTGCCTGATCGTAAGGATGGAGTTTACATCCTTCCGGCCGCAACAGTATATGAGCAGGCTGGATCAGTGACTAACTCCAACAGGGATATCCAGTGGCGTAACCAGGTGGTGAAACCAGTCTGGGAATCACGGAAGGATCTCGATATCATTCTTGACCTTGCGGATCGTCTGGGTTTTGGTAAGGAATTCAAGAAGAGTAGAAATGGGGCATGGAAAGAGTTGCCGGAGGATATCACTCGAGAGTGGAACCTCGGTATGCGCACCATTGGAATGACTGGTCAAACCGTGGAAAGGATGAAACGACAGCAGGAATGGGGTCACGCCTTTGACCTTAAAACAAAAATAGCAGAAGGAGGTCCATGTGATGGTGAGCAGTGGGGACTTCCATGGCCATGCTGGACGGATAAACATCCGGGGTCACATGTTCTCTATCGCACAAGCATTCCAGTAGCTGAGGGAGGTATGGGCTTCCGGGCAAGGTGGGGGCCAAAGGCTCCTGACGGCAGAACATTGCTGGCGGGTAAAGGCTCAGCACCGGTTGATAGTTCTCTCAATGAAGGCTACGCGGAAATGAAGAACTGGAAAACCGATCTGACAGGAAAGGTCTTTGAGGATGCAATTGCCAAAGGGCTTGCGCCTTATGGAAACGGCCGCGCCCGCTTCCATGTATGGACCATGAAGGATGATCCGGTTCCAAAACACCGTGAGCCACTTCATAGTCCCAGACCTGATCTCATTACTGAGTGGGTCACATATGACGACGTGAAGGATCATTATCGTGTTCCAACTCTCTTTAAAAGCCTGCAGAAGAAAGACTGGGTTGAAAAATATCCCCTTATTCTCTCTTCCGGCAGACAAGTTGAGTTTGAAGGAGGAGGAAACAGTGAGCGAAATTGCTGGTGGCTGGTGGAACTGCAACCTGAAATGTATGCAGAAATCCATCCAAGGCTTGCCAACAATAATCGCATCAAGCATGGGGACTTGATATGGGTTGAATCTCCAGAGGATACTGACACACAGCCAAGCCGTATTAAGGTTAAGGCAAAAGTCACCAGAAGGGTTAGTCCTGATATGGTTTATCTGCCTTTCCACTGGGGAGGGGTTATGTCAGGAAAGGACCTGTCACATAAGTATCCGGAAGGATATGTTCCTTATGGAATTGGAGAATCGGCAAATACAGTAACCAACTATGGATATGATCGCATCACTCAGATGCAGGAAACAAAAACTGGTCTTTGCAGAATAATGAAGGCCTGATATCGGAGAAGGAATATGGCAACAACAAATATTACCATCCCTGCCCGTTCAGCCTCTGGACCAGAAGGGAAACATGCACCGGCAAGGATGAAGTTCTATGTTGACACGAAGCGCTGCATTGAGTGCGGTGGTTGTGAAGTCGCATGTAAAAATGAAAATAACGTTCCTCCGGGGATCGCCCGTATCAGGGTGGTTACAGTTAATGAAGGACAACCGGGTGAAACAAACGTGGCAGTTCCATGCATGCACTGCTCTAATGCACCATGTGTGTCAGTTTGTCCTGTGGACGCATTGTTTCACAGGGCAGATGGTATTGTCCACGTCAACAAGGATACTTGCATCGGATGCGGGTATTGCCTCTATGCCTGTCCATTTGGCGCACCGCAATTCCCAAAAGGTTCTCCCTTTGGAAAACGTGGTGTGATGGACAAGTGTACTTACTGTGCCGGTGGACCTGAGGAAGCATTCTCAGCCACTGAACAGGAACTATATGGTTCGAATCGTATTGCGGAGGGTAAACTTCCCATGTGTGCTTCGATTTGTTCCACCAAAGCTTTGGTGGCCGGAGATGCAGAAGAAGTAGCAAATGTGGTTCGTGCTCGTTCTGCAGCAAGAGGTTCCGCAGCAGGAAGCTGGGGCTGGGGGACAGCTTATCCAAACAATTAGGTCAGGTATCCTGATAATTGGTCATGCAATTGCAGTAGTTCACACTGGAGATGTAGTTCTCCGGTGTGAACCTGTTTGTGTTTGGTGTTAATTGTTGTGGGATTATTTAATTTAATGGAAGTTTATTTGAATTTCCTCATCCTTCCCAGGCTACTTCGACTGGCCCTGACTGGTTTATTGATGAAGCAGTCCATACCTGGTCATATGGTCGAGCAAGCCTTTGTGCAACTTTCTAAATCAATTTTTCACGGAAACTTTAGTACATAAGTTATTGCATAATCGCTTTTAGGAGAAATCAAATGGAACCAATCATCTTGATGAATTCTAAATGGGGCAATGATTTGTTTGTCCCCATGTATCTATTTTTTGGAGGCTTAAGCGGCGGGTTGTTTGTTGTTGCGGTGGCGGCCGATTTGCTTGGAATTAAGATTAAGCAATTCGAAAATTTTTCCAAAGTAACAGCAATATTAGTTCTGCCTGTACTTGCATTAGCTGGAGCTTTCATTTCGTTTCACCTTGGAAAACCGGAACGAGGAATTTTGTTTCCGTTTTTCTTTAAGAATTATAATTCGTGGATGGTTATTGGTGGCTGGTCGGTTGGTCTGGCCGTTCCACTGGTTGTCGCCTATGCCGCCTTATGGTATTACAAAGTTGATCAAACTATCAGAAGAGTTATAGGTGTTATCGGATTACCTCTGCTGGTGTTTGTCTCATTTTATACAGGTTTGCTGCTGACTGGGGCAAAGTTTGTTCCTTTATGGTCTGAGCAGTTTCTGCCTTATCTGTTTCTCAATTCAGGAGTATTAACCGGATTAGCCTGCTCCGGACTTGTGTATGTGCTTTATCAAGCATTTTATAGTCCAACTGCCCCTCAGAAAGTTTTTAGCGGACCTGCAGGACTTGCAACCGGAAAAGCTAAAGTACAAGGCAATGGTACCGATGACACTTCAAAAGTTATAAGTGTACTTGGCTATGCAATTATGGTTTTGATATTTATTGAATTAATTGAGTTACAAATGTTTATGGATTATCTTGCTTCAAACCCAGTCAAAAATGATAATTCAGGATTTTTCATAGCTCCTAACGGCAGTGAATTGGTATATGAGTATGTTACACAGGGGACTCTTTCACCCTGGTTTTGGTGGGGAATTATTGGATTGGGACTGACTCTCCCGCTGGTAATTGGCTTAATTGAAATGATTTTTGCAACAGTCATCAAAACATATACAAACTGGGTCTCCGGATTTAAATTTGCCTCAATTCTGGTGGGCGGTGTTATCCTGCGTTTTGTAATTGTTTGGGGTGGCGACTTGAAGGCACCATTGAATTTCCCTCCGGCACTTTTTCAAATTCCCATCAGCGGATAGAAGCATTTAGGATCTTAAGTGAAAATTTCTTACTGCACTGCAGATTTGCGTAGTTTGGATTAAGACCTTGAAGAAATTCCTGCCTTTTTTGATATTTTTCATATCTGTTGCTACAACAGCTGTTTCCCAGGAAAATCTAAAGAATGGTGAAAAAATTTACACAGAGCAATGTGTACTTTGCCATGGTCCGGCCGGAGAAGGATGGGATTGGGAAAAGAAGGCAGCCAAGCCACCTGTACCTGTGCCTGATTTACTGGAGGTGCTTCCTCAAAGATCAGATGAATATTTACAGACAGTAATCAAGTTTGGAGGGCGTGCTGTTGGCCTAACTGATTTCATGCCTGCTCTTGGTTTCAATTTAACGGAACAAGAGATTCAAGACCTGATTTCTTATCTCCGGGACTTAAAACATAAAACTTCTTCAGAAGGGTCATTATTTAAAAAGCCTGTTTATAGTAAAGCCAGGAATCTGGTTTTCTATCCCCAATCTGGAAAGCACTTTTTCAATAAATTTTCCCCGTTTCTTAGACCTGTTGTATTTCAGGAATCTGCAAAAAATACTTCCACTGTTAATTTTTCAAGCAAATCAGATTTTCTAGACAAGTATTTTTGGAAGGAATCAATTTTACTTGCCCATCAGCAAGTTGTTGGTAATGATTCAGGGAATCAGCGAATTGGCGGCTATTTCCCGCACGCGATTACTCTGGGAGACTTCAATAAAGACGGCAACACAGATTTTGCAATTCCGGCTTCAGCCTCGCAAACATTAGCTGTTTTACTATCAGACAATACAGGTAAGATTCTTGCCAATCATCATCTGCATGTAGGAAAAGGGCCGACATGGGTTGCTAGTACGGATTTGGACAATGATGGCCACCTTGATTTGATCACCACTAACACTGGAGCCGGAAGCTTGAGTTTATACTATGGTGATGGAAAAGGTGATTTTCAGGGTCGTATGGACATTGAAGATATACATGGTCCTGCCTGTGTTGTTGCAGGCGACTTTAATCAGGACGGATATGCTGATTTGGCTGTAACTCAGGCAGCGCTTTCAAAAGTGGTAATTTTTATAAATGATTCGAAAGGCGTACCTAAAAAAACATACACAATAGATGTGGAACGGGGACCTCACATTATGGATGGAATTGACCTGAATAATGATCAGATTCCTGATTTGGTTGTGGGAAGTTTGGGCTCCCACACTTTGTCGATATTGCTTGCCAAAGGTGATGGGACTTTCAAGGAGGCAAATATTGTAAAAGTAGGACGGTTCCCACATTATCGAGCATATGGTGATTGGAATGGAGATAATAAATTGGATGCGGCTGTTGTAGTTGCAGGGGAGGAATCGGTAGAGATCTATCTGGGAGATGGGCAGGGGAACCTCAAATTGCATGCAAGACATCAGACTGGAGTCAATCCGCATGGACTGACCAGCGGAGATTTCAATAAAGATGGCAATCTTGATCTGGCCGTTTCAAACCGTACAGCAGGTGGCATCGTTATTTATCTGGGTAAAGGAAATGGAGACTTTGAAAAAAGTTCTTCCATAAATACTGCCAATGATGGAATTGCTATAGTGAATGGTGATTTTGATGGTGATGGGGACATCGACTTGGCGATGGTATCAGCCAGTTCACATTCGTTAATCTATTACAGAGGAAATGGGAATGGAATATTTAATCGCTGGTAACCCTCACAGAATGCCAATGGTTAAAGGTGTGTAACACTATATACAGGCACAGTGAACTATTATCATCCCTAATCAATAACGGAGCTAACATGTATAAGAAAAGGAATTAATGCAATCTAAGAATTGGGGAGCATTTCTCTGCGATTGCCGTTCAACTTTGAATGTGGATGCACAAAAATTCGGTGAGACTGCGTCTTTGGTCAAAGTGGCAACCAACCCGGAAGAGGATATTCTTGCTTTTGCAGAGGATACTGAACAACAGGATACGGAACATGTTATTGTTGGCTGTTGTGCAGACCCGTCAATTTTTGAGAAAGCCTTACCGGGCAAAACACTTCATTTCCTTGATTTGAAAGGTAAATGTTTTGCTCCTCACCCTGATGCAGATCAGTCACACTTCAAAGCACAAAAATTGATTCAGGCTGAGATTCGTGCTGCTGGACTAAGGGCACAAAAAAATGTCCCAGTAAATCCTCTGAGGGTAGGGAATAGAGTGGCAATCTACACTGAGTTTGCCGATGGGATGAAACTGGCCGGAAAGTTGAAAGATCTGGTAGCTGAAGGTAGCGGTGGTTTGACCTTTTGCATTTCTCCGGAAACTGAGGGCCTGGAAAACTCTCCGCTGTGGGATCAGCGTGCTTTCCTGGTTGCGGTTGAAGGACGATTGGGAAATCTTAAGATTACACTTGAACCGGATTCTGTGACAAATGGTGGTTCACAAAGACGCTTTGACCTCAATGTGGACCAGCTTGTTGTCTTGACGAAGACACTTCCGGAAGGCATCAAAAGAAGGACAGGAGTTCATTTGCTTACCAGTGCAGATGATGAAATTCTTGAAGAAACAGCAAGTCAGATAAGGGATTTGGTTGGTTACTTCCACAAACCGGAACATTTGATTTATGATCAGGAAATTTGCGCCGGAGGTGATAAAGGAATAGAAACCTGTGGACGTTGTATCACTTTTTGCCCTTATGATGCAATTTCTCGACAGACTGAAAATCCGGTACGAATCCAGGTTGACCACCTGACTTGTGAAGGCTGCGGTGCCTGTGTTTCTGCCTGTCCTACCTCTGCACTGCGTTTTACTGAACCGTCTCCACAGGAAATATATGCTCGCCTTTCTACATTGCTAACGTCTACAAACAAGGAACCCGATACAGCTGATCCTCCAGTAATCATGTTCCACTGTGAGGAAATGGGACGCAAGGTTCAGGAAAAAGCAGGACAAATCCCGTTGTCCTATTCGCCTGCAGTACTGCCTGTTGAAGTACCCTGTCTGCGTTATGTGTCTGAATCAAATATACTTGCTGCGCTTTCATTTGGAGCTGCAGGTGTGGGACTTATGGGGTGCGAAAATTGTCCGAACGGCGAGCGTGAACTGCTATATCAAAAAATTGAATTTTCTCAATTGATTCTAAAGCATTTCGATCTTGGAGACCAGCGTGTACGTATTTTGACGGCCGAGGAGGGTCAGGAAGCTGACGCGGTGAGAGCGTTGAACCAGTTCACATCTGAGTTGGACAAAACTCCGATTACATCAACATGGGCTACACCACGCCAAACCGGCAACCGCGAAATGCTGTCCGATGTGTTTGAAAGTTTCATTGAGCAAACAGGCAAACAGCCCGGTGGGGTGAAACTGTCTTCAGAACTTCCTTATGGCTTTGCTGAAGTCAAGGATTCAGGATGTACACTTTGCCGTTCCTGCGCAAATGTCTGTCCTACCAATGCCTTCAAGTTCAGTGAAGAGGACAACAGCCTGCACTTCAAGCACATCAACTGCGTGGGCTGCGGACTGTGCGAGCAGGTCTGTCCGGAAAGAGTGATCACGTTGCACAATGAATTATATCTTGAAAAGGAAGCACTGGACTTCACTGTAGTGGCTGAGGATGAGATGATAAACTGCATACAGTGCAACAAGCCCTACATCAACAGGAGGGCCTTGGAAGCAGTTGAATCCAAGCTTTTTAATGTTGAGTCTTTGCAGCATACCTTTTCCGGAAATCGTAAGAATATTCTCAGAATGTGTCCTGACTGTCGTACAGTGGAAGCAATGATGGAGGTGGAAAAAGGATGGGAACCTTGAGATGAACCAAGTTAATAAAAGAAGCCGTGAGAAAAAACGCGGCAAAAGCAAAAACAAAGAGTTCATGGATGCTGCACTTGATGCTTTTGTTCGGGATCAGTCGCTGCAAAAATGGCATGAAGTGAATGGTTTGAAGGCAGGCGCTGAACTTGATGAACTGGAAGCAGTAAAATCTTCTTCAGAATTTCTTGAAAAAGGCTCTTACCGTAAAATTTGGCAGAGTTGGTGGCAGCAAAAAGTTATTGATTCCACACAAGAAAATGAAGAACATATGTACGCAAAGATTGAAAATGCTGTGCGCGGTGCTGTATTGGAGGAGCGTGAATTACGTAAACAGTATCCGGATACACTATTGGAGGACAGTTTTGAGTACAAGGAATTTGTTGCCAGACAAATGGACCACCTGCTGTTTGAAGCGGGTGGAGAAATTGAGGAAGACTTCTAAGCGGAAGTAGCAATGACAGGAGACAAAGAATTAGCTGATCTTCGCCAAAAATATTATGGCCTGTTCGTAAAACTTTTTTGGAAAGAACCTGATTCAGAGTTTCTGCTTTCCATGCTGGAAGGTATAGCAGAACGTGAGGCAGGTGCTGCAAAGTTATCTCAGTTGATGGCGGAAGGCTGGAAAAGCATTCGACTTTATCTTGAAAAAAACAATGCTGAAGAAGTTGAATATGAATTCGTTCAGCTGTTTCTTGGTCCCCACAAACCAGATATTCTTCCGTACGAATCTCACTATC
This sequence comes from SAR324 cluster bacterium REDSEA-S27_B3, assembly GCA_001627865.1. GTDB lineage: Bacteria > SAR324 > SAR324 > SAR324 > NAC60-12 > Arctic96AD-7. The sequence continues at coordinate 11,623 of LUQO01000017.1, read as the reverse complement.
TTACCGGCAGCGTGTTTCAGGCTCCACTTGCTGCAGTCAGGGGGTTTATGAAGGAGGTTGGTCTGAAAAAAAAAGAAGGAGAATTACCTGAACCTGAAGACACGCTTGGATTTGAATTGGAAATTATGAATTGGTTGATCAGCAAACAGATCGACACTGAAGACACTGAGACGGAAGTAAGGTGGCTCGAGTTGCAAGCTCGGTTTTTGAAAAATCACCTTTTGATCTGGGGGCCCGCATGTGCTCAGGAACTGGAATCGGCGCCACATGCTGATTTTTATAAAGGCGCAGGTAAATTGCTGCAGGGATTTTTTGAACTGGAAAAACAGCTTTTCCATGATCGTGGAACTGTAAAGATAGAATCGCTGAAGGCTGCCCGAAAACGATATGGAAGCAGAAAGGATTGGAAGGGGCCGCTATTTGAGGCTTCTCCTGCCGCAAAAGCAGATTCCTGAAAATATCATTGAGCCATTTAACTAAACTCTTCTAATTCCTGCTTTTGTAAGTTGGCTGATTTATAAAGCTTCACCTGTACCTGATTTATTCCCCTTTCACCTTCATTTCACTCATTACTCTGGTTGTGCTATTCTTATTGCCTTGCGCAAGCCGTCTGGTTGTGGGAGCATCCAATGTTTTTTAAAGAATTAAATTCAAGAAGTAAATATTGATGCCAAAAGCTGATATTCGCATGCGTGGATTTCTGAAGCGCACACCGGTAAAAACTTTGCTTTCATTAATAAAGGATCATTCACATTTATTGTCTGCAGAAGAAATCCTGACTGTTGAGGCAAGTGGCAGAATATTGGCCGAGGAAATAATTTCTCCAGCAAATGTACCTGAGTTTGATCGCTCTGCCATGGACGGTTATGCGCTTGACGCGGAATCTACATTTGGTGCTTCGTCTTACAATCCATTGATGTTTCGGGTAGTCGGACAAGTAACTCCCGGTGAGACTTATGATGGAGTTATTAAACCAGGTGAAGCATTGCGCATCATGACAGGCGGTCCTGTTCCAAAAGGGGCAAATGCCGTGCTGATGGCAGAAAATGCCGAATTATCAGGTGATCATATTCAAGTATTGGACGCAGTCCCTCCAGGAAAACATGTGGGGAAAATTGGAGAAGACATAAAAAAAAACCAAAGATTGCTGCAGCAGGGAAGATGCCTTCGACCCCAGGATATTGCCGTATTAGCTAGTGTAGGTCTGAAAAAAATTAAAGTTGTTCGTAAACCGAGAGTGGAACTGCTGATAACCGGTAATGAATTGTTAAAGCCTGGAGAAAAGCCACGCGGAGTTCAAATAGTTGATTCAAATTCAGTTATGCTTGCGCCATTAATAAATCGTGATGGAGGTCTGCTGAAGGCTGTTCATCATCTTCCTGATGAAAAAGATTTACTTCATGAACATTTAAGCCAGCCTGGCGCAGACTTGATTTGCATGACCGGAGGCACATCGGTGGGAATTGAAGATCATGGACCGATTCTGGTGGATGAACTTGGTGAATTACTGGCGCACGGTATTCCAATGCGACCTGCTGCTCCAACCGGATTTGGTTTGATTGAAGGGAAAAAAGTATTTTTGCTTCCGGGGAATCCTGTTTCATGCTTATCTGCCTATGACTTTTTTGTTAGACGCTCCTTATGTATGATGGGTGGTTATTCTCAGGATTGGCCTTACAGGAAAAAAAAAGTAAAACTTGCCACAAAAATTTCATCAGAAATCGGCAGAATTGAATATGTTCGTCTGCGAATTGAAAATGAACTGGCTTTTGTAATTGCGGCAGGAGGCGCGTCAATTCTTTCTTCTACAACTCAGGCAGACGGATTCCTGCTTACAGAAGAAGATTCAGAAGGTTTCGCTGAGGGAGAAGAAGTACAAGTTTGGCTCTATGATGCATAAAAAATCCATCCTTGTATTTCTTATATACATCTTCAGTGCTGGGAATATTTTTGCTGAGCCGGTGCGTTTGGCAACCACTACAAGTACCGACAATTCTGGGCTGATCCGGGAACTTACACCATATTTTGAAAAACGCACTGGATTCCAGCTGCAAGTAGTAAGTGTCGGCACCGGACAGGCTTTAAGGATGGGACAGGATGGAAATGTGGATGTGCTGCTGGTTCACGCTCCGGCAGCAGAAAAAGCCTTTGTGGAGGCAGGATTTGGAATTAACCGACGGGCTGTAATGTTTAATGATTTTGTCTTTGCTGGTCCTGAATCTGATCCAGCAGGGATTGGTGGAGAAAGTGACGCGGTGAGAGTACTCCAAAAAATTGCCCGTGGGAAACATATTTTTGTTTCAAGGGGTGATGATTCAGGAACTCATAAAAAGGAGCTTTCTTTATGGAAAAAAGCAAAGTTGAAACGGCATAAATCCTGGTATCGTGAAGCAGGTCAGGGTATGGGGCGTGTGCTGCAAATTGCGGATGAAATGAATGCCTACACAATAGTGGACAGAGGCACCTGGCTGGCTTTCCAATTAAAACTTTCCTTAAAATTATTGGCTGAAGGCGACACCGAATTGCACAATCCTTACAGCATCATTGCGGTCAATCCTGCTCGTTATCCTGGTATAAATTATTTGGGAGCTATGTCTTTGATAGCATGGCTGACATCAGTTGAAGGACAAAAACAAATCAGTAATTTTATAATAAACGGCCGGTCATTGTTTACACCTGTTGCAATTAATAACTGACATGGAAGGGATGCTGATATCTACTCAACAAGCGCTGCATATGCTGCTTACCGGAGATTCAGAACTGTGGTCAATAGTAATGCTTTCCTTTTCGGTCTCATTCAAGGCAATTATCCTGACCACTCCACCGGCAATGGTGGTGGCATATTCATTAGCTAATGGAAATTTCCCTGGAAACAAAATTGTTCTGGCAGTATTTAATTCACTGCTTTCTGTACCAACTGTTGTTATAGGATTATTGTTGTATGTTCTGTTGACAAGGCAGGGGCCATTTGGAGATTTAAGGTTACTGTTCACTCAAACAGCTATGGTAATTGGACAAATGATGCTTTGCTTTCCTATTCTGGTAGCTTTGGGATATGCAGCAATTAATGCTGCTGACCGTCGAGTTAAAGAAACTTCCATAACTTTGGGAGCGCCGTGGTGGTTTACCATGCTGACGGTTTTATATGAAGTACGATTTGGCTTACTAGCCGCAGTACTAACAGGCTTTGGCAGAATTATTTCTGAGGTAGGTATTTCGATGATGGTCGGAGGAAATATCCTTGGTTATACACGAAATATTACCACCGCAATAGCATTGGAAACCAGTAAAGGGGAATTCGCGCAGGGAATCGCACTAGGGATAGTTTTATTACTGCTGGCCTTTATGCTGACTGCATTTCTTACTTATGTTCAAGGTAAACAGGAAATCACTGCATGAGTGAACCTTTGCTGTTATTTCGCGGGATTGAAAAATCTTTTGCGGGAAATCAAATTCTTAAAAATGTAAATTTATCAATATATCCGGGAAAATGTATTTTGCTGTCCGGAAAAAATGGCTCCGGGAAAAGCACATTACTAAAGATAATTGCCGGCCTTGAAACACCTTCTAAAGCGGAAATTGAATTTTCCGGAAAATCTCACAGCTGGAAAAGTGTAATCCGGAGCATTCGCAAGAATATTATTTACCTGCACCAGCAGCCATATTTGTTAAGCGGCACAGTTGTATCGAATGTTGCTTATGGTTTACGGTTCACGCATTTAAATCGCACACAACGCAGTGATTCCTTGAAAGAAGCCCTTGAATGGGCCGGACTGGCTGATGTGGCAAATAAACAGGCAAAAACCTTATCCGGAGGGGTTCAGCAGCGAGTAGCCTTTACCAGGGCCTGGATATTGAAACCGAAAGTTCTGCTGCTGGATGAACCTATGGCAAATATGGACTATGAATCACGTATGCAGGCATGTGATTTATTGAAACGCATGAAATCAGAAGGTATGTCAATTGTGGTAACCGGTCATGATGCAGATATTTTTGATGGTCTTACCGACAAGCATTTTCATCTCACTGAAGGTAAGCTGGAATCGTGATTATTTTGTCCAGCGTTATAATCTTCAAAAACTATTTTGAATCAAAAGATACAATAATTACAGATTTGCACTATGGTTCAGCAATCACCCCCAATGCTTGGATTTTGCGCCTATAGCGGAACAGGTAAAACTACCCTGTTAACCAAGTTGATTCCGGTTTTGAAAAATAAAGGTTTGAAAATTGGTCTAGTTAAGCACGCGCACCACTTATTCGACATTGATCATCCCGGAAAAGACAGTTATGAACTAAGGAAGGCTGGTGCGTGTGAAATGATGGTGGCCTCCGCAAAACGCTGGGCGCTGGTACACGAGTCCCCGGATAGACCTGACAACCATGCACTGGAAGATCTTTTACCTCATCTTTCCCTGAAGGAACTGGATCTGATTTTGGTTGAGGGGTTCAAGCATGAACCGCTGGCAAAAATTGAATTACACCGGCCAAGTCTGGGTAAGCCATTTTTATTTCCAAAAGTCGGTGGTGTGGTTGCCTTGGCTACAGACGAAGTTCCGGGTGAAAAAATTCAGCTTCCGGTTTTGGACTTAAATCAAATTGATGAAATTGCGGAATTTATTTTGAAAAGCTTTTTGGAAAAGTGAAACAATTTTGAAGATGTACAAAGATGTCATTCCCGCGAAAGCGGGAATCCAGAAACTTGTAAGAAACTGAAATATTGGTAATCACATACGCGTGATTGATAAAAAAGGACGTCAATTGATTTTTTAATTCTTAATCAAGTTTATATAACTCTCTTAGAATTGAAAGATATTCTTCTCAAGGTCGCATACAATTTTGTCTAAAAGCTGTTTTAAGAATAATTACCCTTATGTGCTCAATTCTGCTCTGTGTCTTCTTTCATGCAGAGATGTTTCTTCATTTTGGCCTGCAGAATCGAAAAGCGAACCAGATTTTTCAGCAGGTTTAGCGTCATATACTATTGTATCTGCGCCATTGTAAACCAGAAAGTGCTTACCGCCTGCACGCGCTATTGTGGTTACCCCCAGTTTTTGTGCAAGTTCAAGCCCCATATGTGTGATACCGGCACGTGAAAACAAGACTGGAATACCCATTAAGGCGACTTTGATCACCATTTCTGAGGTAAGTCGTCCAGTTGTATAAAATAACTTCTCAGAACCATCAATCTGTTCCAGCAGCATGTGTCCGGCAATTGCGTCTGTTGCATTGTGTCTTCCTACGTCTTCTATGAAAATTTCAATGTTTTCAACATTGCACAAAGCACAGCCGTGCACAGCGCCAGATTTTTTATATACCTCATTGTATTCACGAATGTTTTTTAAGAGGTGGTAAAAAGAAGATTGACGCAAAGTTGGTGTTGGCAATTTGATATTTTCCAGGTTTTCCATTAAATCCCCAAAAACGGTGCCCTGTCCACAGCCTGATGTGACGGTGCGCTTTTCCAGTCTTTCCTCCATATTATCAATTCCGCTGTGGGTAACAACCACCGCGGATTCTACGTCCCAGTCAACTTGCACAGCTTTCAATTCCTCTGTTTTTTTAATGAAACCCTGATTATACAAATAGCCGATAACTAGGAGCTCCGGAAATTTGCCTAGAGTCATCAGCGTCACTATTTCCCGTTTGTCCACATACAGGGTCAACGGACGTTCTCCGGTAATATGAGCCTCCTTGCTTTTTCCATATTCATCCGTAACTGTTACAGGGTAAGAAGCCGCTATTTCAGCAGATGTCATTTCAGGACGGTAGTTTTTTATTGGATCACTCATTGAAACTTACATTCATTCTGTATTCCTGATTAAAATTCATATTGCACCATATACATCCAATGGTCAAATTATATCAACATCGGCAAACTCTATTGAATATAAAGCAGCTCTCATGTTTGGAGGTTGAGTGTAATCTTGTTTTCTACCGCTCATTGAGTATTGTCCATGACCAAGGATTAAGATGATAAGAAAAAATATCTTGCATTTTCAAAAAAATCCTGCTACTTGAAAAGAAGGCTTAATTATAAACAAGGGAGGGTAATATGGAAAAGAAGATTGTAGTACCAATTGATTATAGTGAAGTCAGTAAGGAAATAGCATTATTTGCTGATGAATGGGCGGAGCGTACCTCGGGTGAATTATACTTTCTCCATGTCAGTCCGCTGCCTGAATATTCATACTATCCAGGTTATATAGAACATCTTGATTATAGTAAGGAAAATCATGCTCTTCCGCAGCTGAAGAATTATCTGGAAGATTTGGAGTTGAACTCAAGCTTTCAGACTTTTCATGAATATGGCAGTCCCTATCTGAAAATAGTGGAACTTGTGGAAAGTGTTAATGCCGATCTTGTTATTATGGCAGCACATTCTCATACATTGCTTGGTCGCCTTTTCATGGGCAGCAATACGGATTATGTAGTTCATCATGTACACTGTCCCTTGTATATCAGCAAAAAGACTTCTGCATCAAATAATAAGATAATACTGGTTCCATTGGATTTTAGTGAGTCAAATCGACCTGTAGTAGAACAGGCAAATGAGTGGGCGGAACGGACTGAATCTGAACTTCATTTTATTCATGTGATGATGCAGGTCGATTATACTTATTATGGCGCTGAAGCAAGCTGGGGCTTGGGAAAGGCAGAACTGGAGCTGAATGAAGAAGAAGGACTGGAATTAATGGAAAAATTTCTTGCTCCGATTAAGATTACAGTACCTGAAAAACGGGTAGTACTTTTCGGCAGCTCTTCATATCTGCGGATACTGGATTATCAAATTGAAGTTCAGGCGGGAATACTTATGCTTGCCGGACATGATCACAGTATTGCCGGTCGTTTTTTCCTTGGAAGTAATACTGATTATTTGCTTCATCACCTGGACATTCCTATGTACATTTACAAAAGCAAATAATTTTACTGCAGATAATAAGTATTAAGAATGTAGAATCTGTTGAAATAAATTATACTGTTTGTTGATCTGCATCTTGCCGGTAAAGCAGATCAACTCTACAACAGTCGACTATCTCCATTTGTTCACCGTCCTTTCCAAACGGCGGGTCTTTTGTTTACAAAAGCGTCAATGCCTTCGTCAACATCTTCTGCCATCATGTTGCAGGCCATGATCTCTCCGGCATAGGAATATGCATCTTCCATATTTTGCTCAAGTTGTTTGTAAAACATTTTCTTTCCTGTAAAAACCGCAACCGATGATTTGGCAAGAATTGCATCAGCCAGTTTATTAACTTCTTCATCCAGTTTTTCTGGAGGAGCAATCCTGTTTATCAAACCCCATTTTAGTGCGGTCTCCGCGTCAATAAATTCTCCTGTCAGCAGCAATTCCATGGCCTGTTTACGGGGGATGTTCCTGCTGACAGAAACAGACGGAGTTGAGCAAAACAAACCCACGTTGATTCCGGAGGTGGCAAAACGAGTGTCCTCCGAAGCCACCGCAAGGTCACATGCTCCGACTAATTGACAACCTGCGGCAGTAGCGATTCCATGTACACAGGCAATGACCGGCTGTGGCATTTTATTTAGAGTAATCATCATTCTGCTGCATTGTTGAAAAAGCGATTTATAATATGTTTCATTCCGTGTCGCCACCATTTCCTTCAAATCATGTCCGGCACAAAAGACCTTGCCTGCTCCTTCAAGAATAACTACAATTGCGTCCTTGTTTTCCGCAATAGCATCCAGCTTTTCCTGAAGCAAAGTTAACAACGCTTCAGACATTGAATTGAATTGTTTTGGACGATTGAGCGTTAAGCGTACAATTCCATTTTCATGATGCTCAAGAACTGGAAGCTCAGCCAATGCAGTTAATTCAGGAATTTGTTTTTCTGCCGGTTTCATTTTCCACCTGTTCGATTGATGTGGTTATCGTGAAGCATTACCAGATAGCGTTCAATAGTTGGTACTATACACTGTGCCGTCAAAGTGGGGAAAATGTCAAACGCATGTTCCACTAATGGTAAACTCAACATTGCGGAATTCTGTGAGTTTTGCGACTGAAGAGCGTGAAAAAATGTTTGAGTTTCATTAACAGGAATAAGCGCGTCTGTTTCTCCCTGTACAAGCAAAAACGGTGGAGTTTCTTCAGAAATCCAGTAGGCTGGAGTAATTTGGTTATAGCACTCCGGCTTCGAATCCGGAGTTCCCCCGCAGACAATTTCCAGCAATTTGGCTTTGGCCGGATAAGGAGTGTTATCATTAAATGGTTCACTGAAATCGAAAACACCATACAAGGAAACGCAACCTTGAATACTTGTGTCAGTCTTTTCAAATCCAGGCTGGAACTCAGGTTTGTTTTGTGTGAGAGCCATCAACGAGGCCAAGTGACCACCAGCTGATCCTCCTGTTACCACAATAAAATCCGGATCAACTCCGTATTCTTCAGCATTATTTCTAATCCACTGCAGCGCGTGCTTTATGTCGATCAAATGTTCCGGAAAAACAATATCCGGACTGAAACGGTGTACTACAGAAAAACAAGCCCAGCCTTGCACGGCCATGTGAGTCATTAACAATGCTGCCTGTCTTTTGCTGCCGCTGATCCAGGCGCCGCCATGAATTTGCAAAATTGCAGGAAGAAGTTTTTTTGAACCTTTGGGACGATAAAAATCCAGTTTAAGCTGCAGATCGTTTTCCTGGTGAAATACCTGTTCCCGTATTATTTCAATCCGTGGATCTTCAAAAACTATATTCGGATTAAACCAACTGTGCCAGTTAATGTCCAATATGCTTCCAGGAGGATCGAAGTTTGCTGAAGTGTTTTTCCAGTTATTGCCTAACTGCTGCTCCATTTTTTGGTCAAGACGTTCCGGCAGATTAAAGATGATCCACAGACGCAGAATCAAGGCACACCAACCTGTAAGATGCACAACAAGTCCTCCCAAGCCTATTGGATGGCTGTAAATATCTGAAAATGAAAAAAGGAGGACTATGCCGATATTGAGCAGGATCCATTGCGGAAGCAAGTCACCAACAAGCCATCCGCAAACATAGGATATTAGTATTGAGGGAAAAGAAGCGTGCCTTCTAGCGGCGAGGGGTTTGAAAACATTGAGTGTTAAAAAAACCGAACTCAATGTCCAAAATAAGAAAAGAATTGTGACCATGCGGCTTAAAAAAAGCGATGCAGAGTCCTCTTGTTAATGTAGAAAATCTGAAATGTCAGTGAGATACTGATACTCAGAGCATCTCACCCATGAAGCGACTAATTTATAAAGAAACAGTCAGCGTTTTGAATATTGGTATTTTTTCCTGGCTCCAGGCTGTCCGTATTTTTTCCGCTCAACTTTGCGAGAATCTCGTGTCAGCATTCCGGCCTTTTTAAGAACATTGCGTGAATCTTCCAATGCGAGCAATAACGCTCGTGAAATTCCATGCCGAATAGCGCCGGCTTGTCCGGACAATCCTCCTCCGTGGACATTAACAATTATATCAAATTTATTTAATGAATCTGTAATTTCCAGAGGCTGCCTGAGGATCATTTTGAGAGTATCTCTGCCGAAATATTCTTCTACAGGGCGTTTGTTGACTAGCATATCTCCGTTTCCCGGTCTGAGGTAAACACGGGCTACGGAGTCTTTTCTGCGTCCGGTACCATAATACTGTACGGTTGCAAGTTTTTCCATAAATCAAATGTTAAGGGGCTGAGGTTGTTGAGATTCGTGAGGGTGTTCTGTTCCGGAGTAAACTTTCAAACGTCGCAGTGCCTGTCTGTTAAGTGCGTTTTTGGGCATCATGCCCTTGACAGCACCTTCTACAATTCGTTCCGGATGTTTTTTCTGTAATTCATAAAATTTGGTACTTTTAATTCCTCCGGGATATCCGGTATGTCGATAATACATTTTATCTTTTTCTTTATTGCCGCTGACATGTATTTTTTCAGCATTTACCACGATCACGAAGTCACCTGTATCAACATGCGGAGAAAATATTGCTTTATGTTTTCCTCGAAGTGCATGAGCAATTCGTGTCGCGACACGGCCTAGCGTCAGACCTTCCGCGTCAACTATCCACCATGCTCTTTGACAGGTCCCATTGTGGAAATCCTCTTTTTTTGCAAATCTGGTTTTCATTATTTATTACTCGTTCTCATTTAAACTGTTCTGCGAACTATTTACTTCGACAGGCAGTTTGGACATATTTCTCTTCCTAAACCTATCAATTCTGCCGCAATTTCAGTGTTTATGCAAGATTATAATAAAGTTTGATGAAAAATATTCTGAAAATGCGTGATTTCATAACACCACTTAGTGAAGTGTAGACAGGCTCTGTAAATAATTTTTCTGAAAGAAGCATATTTTAAATTGTTTCAGCAGCAACAACTTTATTTCGTCCGCTTTCCTTTCCATTATATAAACATTCATCAGCTTTCTTCAGCAGAAGTTCCTTGCTATTCGCGTCATCAGGAAAGGTTGCCACACCAAAAGTGCAGGTAAGATTGCCCATGGGCTGCTGTTCCTGAAAGGGGATTATTTCATCAACAATTGCCAGTCGCAGTTTGTTGCCAATCTTGATTGCATTATCCTTGGCGCAATTTGGTAGGATTACAACAAATTCTTCACCACCAAACCGTGCGGCCAGGTCACCTCTCCGGATACGATTTTTAAATATTGAGGCAACGGTGGCCAGCACAACATCCCCCATCTGATGTCCATGAGTATCATTGTAATGTTTGAAGTGATCAACATCAGCGATTATTAATGAAAAAGGCCGCTTTTCTTCCGGAAACAGGGTGACTAGCGCGTCTAGAAATTCATCCATCCTGCGGCGGTTTGCTAATCCTGTAAGCTTGTCTGTATCCGCGTTAATAACTACTTGTTCGAGCTCTTTTTGCCGATAATGATCTTTACGGAATTTTGTCAGTACATGTTGCAGGTCAAAATCCGCAAAGGGTTTGTTTAAAAAATCGTACACTCCAAGTTCGGAAAAAAATATCCGATTTTCTTCTTTTTTACAAAATTTACTTATTACCAGCAATGGGGCAGTATATGAGTTGCAGATTTCTATAAAGTGCTGAATTGATTCTTTTTTTGAAGTACCGGAAGTTATGTTTTCAGGATCAGCAATCAACAAATCGAAACGATTCTCATGGGGATTTTCAATAAATTCATGGTAAGAATCTATTTCATTTATTATTGCTTTTGTCCAAATTTTTTCAAGAGCGGATTTGATGGATTTTCGAGATTGTTCGTCAGTGTCAAGAATACAAATTATCGGACGAGAACTTTCCTTTGAACGAACATTTTTTTTCAGCAGAGACTGTGCTGTTATGTGTTTCAGTTTTTCTGCAAGTATGTGCGAAAAAATCAGATACGCCACAGAAACTTTTGTGTCACCCTCAGCGACCCTGAAAAGATGATGAGGGAAAATCATCACCTTTGAAGTTTCTTCGGAAACAACATCGGCAAAATGGTTTGATTCACCTGAAATCACCGACATCTCGCCCACTACATCTCCGGGATTATTCATGCGCATAATAAAGTTACCCTGGGAAGTCACCGCAAGTGAACCTTCCAGCAGAACAATTAATTCCGGAGGATTGGTATGTTCTTTCCGGATGAGGTATTCTTCAGCATCCAATGAAACAAATTCACCATGC